>CAYRLB010000005.1:15405-59828 GCA_964424945.1 uncultured Gemmatimonas sp. | reverse complement strand
TACTCGAAAGGAACAGGGTGCCGAGATGCCGCATACCGCAGCGTCCGCGACATCATCGAACATCTCAGCCCGCCCTATTTTTACCGCGTTCCCCAGAAGATGAACGTCCCCCGATCCGTCGCCGTCAGCACGTCCACGGCGCCATCGCCATTCAGATCCGCCGTCTGCAGCTGCGACCCCACGCCTGACCTGTTGTGGATCAGCTCGGGGACGAACTCCACACCCCCCGGCGCCTGGGGATTTCTCACCGTTCTGAAGGCATAGAGTACAGCGTCTCCCTGCGAGTCAGGGTCGGTGTAGGTGTCGAGATGGGCGAACAGCCGCTTCCCGGTGATGATGTCATCGATTCCATCGCCGTCGATGTCTGCGGTCGTTAGGGCGTGGAGCTCGGAGAAGGTGACGCCGCCCGGGTTGTCGGTAGCGTAATCATCCATGATGATGTGCTGCGTCCACGTCGTCTCGCCCGATGCTGAGCGCTGCTGCTCGAACCATGCGAGTCCCCATCCGTGGGCTTCGAGGCTGGTCACGACATCGTTCAGGCCGTCCCCATTGACGTCGAAGACGCGGATCTCGGCCCCGCCCGGGCTGGCGCCGGCGCGGGGCCATCGCCCGAACGCTACCGGATGATACGCCCAGCTCTCTGACGCTGTCGGGCTTGCCGGCTGCTCCCACCATCCGTACGGCGTAACGATGTCGACCCGCCCATCCCCATTCACATCGCCTGCGCCCAGACTGTGCTGCGCGACGACGTTGTATCCCGGCCCCGAGACGTGATTGATCGTCCATGGTCCGGTCGGGTCTGACCTGTTGACTGACGCATACCCGACCATTCCATCATTGAGGAGGACGACGTCGGGAACGCCATCCGCATCCACATCGGCAAAGGCTACGACTTCGGCGGTGTTGCTGAAGGCGGGATAGCGATCCCACCGCCGCACCTGCTCGCCGGGATTGACGTACAGGACGAAGTTGCGCCCTTCGCTGATAAGTACATCCGGCCAGCCGTCCCCCGTGTAATCGAAGGCGAAGTTCCCGGCCGCCGGCGTGTAGTCGGCACCCGGATCCTGGATGTCGGCGACATAGATCTCACGGGAGACGGTGTAGTCGGGCCCCAGGAAGTAGTGCGGACCGGCGAGCACGTCGAGGTGGCCATCGCGATTCACATCGGCAGCGGTCGCCGACCAGGCGTAGTAGAAGTCGTTGAGCTGCTGCTTCCTGAACCGGTCGCCGACTTCTTCGGGGGTAAAGACGCGCCGACCAAGGTCCTTCATCGCGATCGATCCGTAGCGCACCTCCGCCGTGCCCCCGACGTACAGTCCGACGCGTCCATAACGCGCGAGCTCGTCATCGATGCGGCCGCTGGCGACGCCCCGCTCGGGGCCGTCGTTGAGCCAGCTCCGGAGATAGTTGGTGTCGAGAATCGCTTCGAGGGTGTTCCACTCGTCCGCTTGGAGAGTGTAGGCAGGCACTTCATAGGGGGAGCCCGCGGGCATCGGCCGGGCACCGCCTCCTCCTCCCCCACCCCCGCCGCCCCCACCCGCCGCATTCGGCGCGGGAGGCGGGATGTAGCGGGTGGATCCGCCACCAGGCGCGATCGGTTCTCTGGTCAGGAACCGGCCCTGGGCGTCGAGCGTCACGTTAAACGCTTCCGGCGCATCATTGATGGAGACGAAGACGCCCTTCCAGCCGTCGGCTGTCGGTTCGGCGCGGAGCAGAAATCCCGCCTCACACCCCGCAGGGCAGCGGAAGGAGGTCGACACCTGCACATCCTGCAGGGCCTCGGGGAGCAGCAGCCATCCGCCCGAGGGGGCCGTCGCCCTCCCCGTAATCTCTCCGTCCCGGGCGTTCCACTCGGCGCCCCCGATGACATCGAGGCCGCTGAGGCTCGATCCGGTGAAGGTCCAGTCCGGGGCGAAGTTGCGGTGAGAGGCCGGCGGACTCTGGATCGCGCTGACCGGCGCGATGTGAGAAAGGGATAGGACGACCGTCAGTACGATGAGTCGGGACATCGAAAACGCCTCCGGTTACCTGCGGTGAACCTGCGCTTCCCTCTTTTCGGGCTGACTTCGGGCTGATCTGTTCCTGCCGGACGACGGCGACAGCGGGTCATGATCGAGGTACGACGGGGTACCCGATCATCTGCTTGATTCCTGGAAGGGCGAACGTGTCTTCTGCGGAGGGTCCGAGCTCAGCGGGCCGTGGGGACGGGCCGATGGCTCAAGGGAGGATACGAGGAACGGCCGGAACGGTCAATGAAGCCTTACAGACAGGTCGCGATCCGCAACGATTGAAGATGTCGAGAAGATCGTCTGTAAAAAAAGGAGCGCCCGACAGAGTGTCGCGGCGGGCGCTCCCTTTTTCCACGTGCAGTTGCCTGCGGACGGATCGGTCAGCCGCCGAACATCGCACCACCGTCGATCACCCGCCGCGCCGAGACCATGTGATCGAGGTACCAGCGGCCCCGCGAGCTGTAGAGATCGTCGTAGCGGACGCCCTTTCCACTGCTGCTCGAGTGGATGATGCGACCATTCCCGGCATAGATGGCGATGTGGTCGACGGTGCGGCCATCGCTTGCGAAGGCGATGAGGTCGCCGGGCTGGAAGTAGCGTACGTCCAGCGGAACCGAGCTTCCGGTCCGCGCCTGGTCTCGCGAGACCCGGGGAAGATTGATCCCCTGCTGGGCGAACACGTAACGGATGAAGCCGGAGCAGTCGAAGCCCGTCTGCGGGGTGTTCCCACCCCAGAGGTACGGAACGCCGATGTATCGCTCTGCGGTGGAAAGGGTGGCCGAGGCGACGCGGGCCGACGAGGTCGAGCTGGTCAGGATGCCCCCCGGTACAGGACGCACGCCACCCGGAACAGGCGACGGGCTCACCGGCCGGGGCGGCACGACGCTGCGCCCGCCACCGAAGCCCATCGTCATCCCGACGCGCAGCTCGAGGCCATTCTCAACCGCCGGAAGCTCCCCGGGCGTCAGCTCCAGGAAGTTGTCGCGGTACCGGATCTCCCCCTCGACCGAGAGCCCCGCGCCGAGAGGAGAGCGGAAGCCGCCGCCATAGCTGTAGTTCAGCGCCAGCCCAAGGCCACCCGACTGCAATCCGCGCGTGCCGACTCCGGCGACCGCGTAGGGGATGAGCGATGCGGTGCCGCGCGGGTTGCCGATGTAGAGGAGCGCATCCGCATCCGTGCTCCAGAGCCCCGATGTCGGTGGGGGGGCTCCCGAGTCGCCCGCCGGCTCCGGAGGTGCGCTCACATCGAAGCCTGCGCCGAGTCGGAGCACCAGCGGTCCGCGCTCCTTCGCGTAGGTGAACCCCACGAGGAGCGGGTCACCCGGCACGACGGGGTCCGCGGCGATGAATGCCGAGACACTCGTCCTCGCCTGCGCCTCGAGCGCAGCGGGAACGAGCAGCAGCATCAGAATGATAAATCGCTTCATGCGCACTGCCTCCGGGGCCGATAGAACAGAAAGGGCTGTATCCGGATTGTTGTCATGGTGCTGGGTACAGCAGCCGGAACGACCGGAGTTACGAATCGGACAGATGATCGGGCGGACCGGGTAATTCGCGAAAATTGTACCTAGAAGAATTCTCGCTGGATGCCCGTATGTCCTGCCCCTGATGATGTATTTGCAACATTGCGCATATCCCCGACTTCTGCAATGGCTTAGGCAAAATGCAAATCGGAAGGGGCGGACGGGCGGGTCGGCCGCGGTGCGTTCACCGCGGGCCTTGGGCTCGTCCCCGGTCGAGGTCGGGGGGTGTCCTGTCTGTAGGAGGGTTCAGCCCGCCGGACGGCGACTGGCGGTCAGGGAGCGATGTCGTGGAAGCTAAGCGTGGTCTCCTTCTCGACAGCCGTCCTCAGGCTCCATTCCGACTCGAAGAGAACGAGTGGGCGCTCCTTCGAATCGAAGACGAGCGTCCGACCGATACCGGAAGCGACCCGTTCGATGTCCGCGAGGGGGCCTTCCACCCAGCGGGCGACCTTGTACGGAAGATGGTCGAGCTTCGCCGGCACCCCATACTCATTCTCGAGGCGGTGCAGCAGAACGTCGAACTGGAGCATGCCGACCGCGCCGACCATCGGCGTGGGGCCAGCGCCATAGTCACCATAGAAGACCTGCGCGGCGCCCTCCTCCGAAAGCTGCTTCAGTCCATTGTCGAGCTGCTTCCGGCGCAGGGGATCTCCGATGCGGACGCGGGCGAAATGCTCGGGGGAGAAGCGGGGGATGCCGCCGAACTCCAGATTGCCATTCGCCGAAAGGGTGTCGCCGATCCGCAGATTGCCGCGATCGTGGATGCCGACGACATCTCCGGGCCACGCCTCCTCCACGAGGGTCCGTTCGCGCGCCATGAACTGCGTCGGACCCGATAGCCGGATCGGCTTGCCCGTGCGCACATGCTTCACCTGCATCCCGGCTTCGAAGCGTCCGGAGGTGATGCGAACGAAGGCGATCCGGTCCCGGTGCTTCGGATCCATGTTCGCCTGGATCTTGAAGACGAAGCCGGTGAACGCGTCGTCGGTCGGCTGGACAGGTCCCGCGCTCGACTCGCGCTCGGACGGCGGGGGGGCGAGTTCGAGGAAGGAGGCGAGGAAGGGCTCGACCCCGAAGTTCGTCAGCGCGCTCCCGAAGTAGGTCGGCGAAACCTCACCCCTGAGGAAGCTTTCCTCGGTGAACTCGGTGCCAGCCATCTCGAGAAGCTCGATCTCTTCCTGCAGGCGGGCGTGGGCGTTCGCGCCGATCAGATCTGCGACGGCCGGGTCGTCGAGCGAGGATACCCGCTTCGCCGACATCTTCTGGCCATGGTCCTCCCCCCTCTCGAAGAGGATGATCTGTCGCTGCTGCAGATGGTAGACGCCGAGGAAGTGCGACCCGTCGATGATCGGCCAGGTGATCGGGAAGCACTTCAGCCCCAGATCCCGCTCGACATCGTCGAGCAGCTGGAGCGGCTCCATCCCGGCGCGGTCGCACTTGTTGACGAAGGTGAAGATGGGCGTCCGACGACGTCGGCACACCTCGAAAAGCTGACGGGTCCGCTCCTCGACGCCCTTTCTGTTGTCGAGCAGCATCACCGCGCTGTCCGCCGCGATCAGCGTCCGATAGGTATCTTCGGAGAAGTCGGCGTGCCCGGGTGTGTCGAGAAGATTGATCTGCTTGCCGAGATACTCGAACTGGAGCACACTCGACGTCACCGAGATGCCGCGCTCCTGCTCCATCTTCATCCAGTCGCTCGTCGCGTGACGGGCGGTGCGGCGCGCTTTGACGCTCCCCGCCAGATGGATGGCACCGCCATAGAGGAGAAGCTTCTCGGTGAGAGTCGTCTTCCCGGCGTCGGGGTGGCTGATAATTGCAAAGGTCCGCCGGCGGCGGACCTCCTGTTCAAGGCGAGACATGATCTGATCAGGCGTTCGAGTGCGGCCACGCGTTCCCGAAAACTATCCGGATGAGGGACTTCGCGGAAGCGCCTGGTTACGGCCCCCCAGTTGTTCATGCGGAACCGAGGCCGCTATCTTTCGGCTTCAGCGGGGCGATATCGGTGCGGGAGAAGTGCTGTTATGACCTTCTTCCGGCGCGGCCGGCGCCCCTGCTCCGGCGAAGAACGCCTCCCGTTCCCCGCCACCCATCCCGCGGGTACCCTTCGACGTTACGCGTAACAAATGACTGAGGATTCGCGCAGAGGCCTTAGCTGGGGCTCGCTTCTTCTGGGAGCGGTCATCGCCGCGACAGGCCTGATCGGTCTGCGTCTGGCGCTGCAGGAACACCCCCATTCGGTACACTATCACGCGAACTGGGCAGCCGTCATCGATGGCGAGCGTGTCGATCTGACGGGCGCCCGGTATATGGTCGATGTCTTCCAGTGCACGATCGATCCCACCAGGCAGGCGCCGGAGGATCGGGTCCATATGCACGAGGGGAATCACGACGTCGTGCACATTCACTCCAGCGGCGTCACATGGGGACACTTTCTCGCGAATCTCGGATTCGGCGTGGGCGATGACTACCTGGAGATGGGTAATCAGCTTCAGCAGTCCGACTCCTCCCGAAGCCTGAAGTTCGTTCTGAACGGCCGCACCGTCCGCTCCATCGCCAACCTCGCGATCGAGGATGAGGACAGGCTCCTGATCAGCTTCGGTACGGAAACCCCCGAAGATGTGATAGCGAATCAGTTCCCGATCGTGGCGTCAGACGCGGGGGAGTACAACACCCGGCCGGATCCGGCGAGCTGTTCAGGCGCGCATGAGGAGAGCTTCGGGGAAAGTCTGCGGAGAGCCGTTCTCGGCCGGTGAGGATGCGGATGGTCGAGGCAGGAAAGCGATCCGCGTGAGGCAGGATGCGGGTTTCCGGCCCTCCCTCCGGGAGCTCGAGCCGGAAACCCGCGATTACGCGCTCAGGTGCTGTAGTATGCCGCGTTTTCGTCGATGTAGCCGTGCGTCAGGTCACATCCGAAGGCGGTCGCCTCCCCATCTCCCTGTGCGAGCGAAACCCTGATCTCCACCGGGTCGCCCGCAAGAATCTTCCGCAGCGCGGCTTCATCATAGTCCGTGCGGGCGCCCTCCATGAAGACCGGGGTATCGTTGATCCAGACGGAGATGGTGAGCGGATCCTGATCCACGTCGAAGCACTTCCCGACCGCCATCAGCACCCGCCCGACGTTCGGGTCGGCGCCGAACGCCATCGTCTTGATGAGCGGCGAGTTGATGATCGACTTCGCGACAGTCCGCGCCTGCGCGTGATCGCGTGCGCCCTCCACGCGTGCACGGAGCAGCTTCGTCGCACCCTCCCCATCGCGTGCCATCATCTCCGCCATCCGGATGGAGCCCGCGATGAGCGCAGCCTGGAACTCGTCGGCCGGGACCGGGCCCGCCAGCCCATTCGCCATGATCGCGCAGGTATCCGACGTACTGGTGTCGGTATCGACCGATAACATGTTGAAGGACTGATCCACCGCGACGCGGAGCATGCGGTCGAGGTCGGGGGCGGCGATCTCCGCATCCGTGAAGATGTACGCCAGCATCGTCGCCATGTTCGGCTCGATCATCCCTGCGCCCTTCGCTACCCAGGTGATCACCGCGTCACCGACGGAGAGGGAGAGCGTCTTGGGGACGGTGTCCGTCGTCATGATCCCTTCCGCGCCGATGCGCGGGTCGGGGACAAGCTCGCCCGCCATGCCCTGGATGCCCGCCTCGATGAGATCGATCGGCAGCGGTTTTCCGATGACGCCGGTCGAACTCATCAGCACCTCGTCTGCGCGCACCTGGAGCTCCGCCGAAGCCGCAATCCCCATCCGTCGCGCCCGCACGATTCCTTCTTCCCCCGTGCCGACGTTGCTGACCTTGCTGTTCACGACGATTGCCTGAAGGCGGCCATTCCGGATGATCTCCCGCCCTACGATGACAGGTGCGCCCGGAAAGCGGTTCTGCGTGAAGACGCCCGCCGCGTTGGCCGGGACCTCTGAGTAGAAGAGAGAAAGATCCTTCGCGCTGGGCTTCAGACCGCAATTACGGCTGGCGCAGCTGAAGCCCCGCGGGAAGATCGGCGGCTCGTGAAAGGTCATGGCGGCGGTCGGGTAAGGCGTTGCGGCGATTCGTGAAGCCGGACAGAATACGCAACCTCCGGGCTGATGCCAACTTCGAACGTGCGAAGCAACCGTTATTAGGAATGGAGCAGTGAATCAGGAAGCGGGAAGACGGCCGGTGAGAAAGCGCTTCGTGATCGCGGCCTTGGTATCGGCCGTTACCGCGGCGACGGCGACCGCGCCGGCTGCGTCCGCTCAGAGTGTAGCGCCGTCCGGAATCCACACGCTGGAGTGGATCGACGCGCCGTTATCGGGAGATATCGCGCGCTATTCGCGGTGCGTTTCGGGCCGGGCGGCGCCGATCGCGGAACAGGATCGGTCTGCAACATCGTCCTGTGGCTCCCTCTGGGCGTTCTCACTTCGGTTTAGCCCCTCCCAACACAGCGCTGTCGACGCGCTTCTGCGGCTCAAGACCGGAAGCCCGACCGACCGACGGGGCGGGTCCGGGAACAGCGGGTTATCAATCGATCTTGCCGTCGCCGATGCGGTCCGTGGTAGTCGCGCACAGGAGCATGGCGTCGTCCGCGTGGCGTCGACCACCTTCCGGCGGGCGAGCATCCCTGGAACGCTCCTGCTCGCCGCGACGCTTTACGGTCTGGGCGAGATGCAGGATCGACCGGAGCTGACCGACCTCGGGCTGAACACGGGACGTGCGGTAGTGGGAGCGGGCGCGGTCACGCTCGTCGGGAAGATCGCCGCCGGGCGGGCGAGGCCGGGGATCGCCCCCCGGGATCCGTCGGACTTCAGCGCTGGACGCGGGCTCCGCAGCGACGACTACCAGGCATTCCCCTCGGCCCACACCGCGGCGGCCTTCGCAGCGGCGACAGTACTCGCAGCCGACCTCAGCGATCGGCATCCGGGCTCCGGAAGCTGGATCTATCCGTCGATGTACTCGGCCGCGACGATGGCCGGGCTGTCGCGCATCATCGACGAGGAGCATTGGCTCACCGATACCCTCGCAGGCGCTCTGATCGGGGTTCTCGGAGGGCTGTACGTCAACGATCGGTACTCCTCTGACGCCGGGGCTATCGTCCATTAGCCGGGCAGGCGTGCCTCACTGCGCACTTTCTTCTAGATTCATTGCGACGACGGGTACCCGACTGCAGGTGGAGAAGATGAAGTCAGGCAGGCTCGCTGCGTTCGCATGGGGAACGCTGGCGCTGAACCTCGGGGTGATCCTCTGGGGCGCTTTCGTGAGGGCGACCGGCTCCGGCGCCGGGTGTGGAAGTCACTGGCCGCTCTGCAATGGCGTAGTGGTGCCCCGCGACCCCTCCGTCGAGACGCTCATCGAGTTTTCGCATCGCCTCACCAGCGGGATGGCCCTGCTGGCGGTTGCGGCGCTCTGGATCTGGAGCCGCCGGGTATATCCGGCAGGCCACCTCGTGCGCACCGGCGCCCGGCTGTCGTTCATCTTCATCATCATCGAGGCGCTCCTCGGGGCGGGTCTGGTGCTCTTCGAGCTCGTTGCGGATGACGACTCGCAGATGCGCGCCTTCTCGATGGTCGCGCATCTGCTGAACACCTTCATCCTCGTCGCCGTGCTGTCGCTGACGGCATGGTGGGCGTCCGGCAGGACGGGACGGTTGACGAAGGGGCCGCGTGGGGCCATCCCCCTTCTCACCGCCGCGGCGATCGGTGTGCTCTTCGTCGGGGCGACGGGTGCGATTGCCGCACTCGGCGACACCCTCTTCCCATCGGCGACCCTCGAGGAGGGGCTTCGCAGCAGCTTCTCGCGGGACTCCCATCCGCTGATCCAGCTACGGAAGTATCATCCGCTGGCGGCCATTCTGACGGGGCTTTTCGTTGTCTGGACCGCCCGGTTCCTGGCGCGGGGGGCACAGAATCCGACGACGCAGCGACTCGCGGTGGCGCTGACGGGGACCTATCTCCTGCAGATCGTAGTCGGGACCGTCAATATCGTTCTGCTCGCCCCTGTGGCGCTCCAGCTGATCCATCTTCTGCTCGCGGATCTGCTCTGGATCTGCCTCATCCTCTTCGGTGCGACCGTTCTGACGGTCGAGGAGGGGTCGCAACCGGAGCGTGCTGAAAGGGAGTCGCAGGCCGGATATCCGGGGAGCTCCCGGCCGCTGCCGGCGTAAGTCATGGGCGTGCCCGGTCCGGCCGAGGGAACCAGCCGAGAGGGCGGGCGCAAGCCGGAAGACCGCGCGCTGGGTCTCTGGATCGTGCTGGCGCGTGCGACCTCTGCGATCACCGCGCGTGTCCAGGACCAGTTATCGGGTCACAATCTTACCCTCGCCGAGTTCGGCATTCTGGAAGTCCTCTATCACAAGGGGCCGCTGCCGGTCGGTGAAGTTCAGAAGCGGATCCTGGTTTCGAGCGGGGGAGTGACCTATCTCGTCGACCGGCTGGAGGCGAAGGGCTTCGTCGAGCGGAGGGCGGGGTCGACGGATCGTCGGACGCGGTACGCGGCGCTCACCCCGGCCGGTAGCGCGCTGATCGATGACATCTTCCCGGAGCACGCCGAGCTGATCGAAGAGCTGATGGCTGCGCTGTCGGATGAGGAGCAGGAGATCGCCTATCGGCTGGTGCGACGACTCGGCCTCTCGGTCGCCGCGCGCCCGACCACTACATCGACTTCAACGTCACCCGAAGAACCGGAGAGAAGGGATTGATCCCGCATCCACTGACCAGGCTTGCTTCCCCGACACGGGCCCTGTTTGCTGTCACACTTCTCGCAGGGGCCGCATCGTGCAGTGAAGACGAGCCGTCCATCAGCAGCGACCTGCTGACCACGACCACTACTGAGACCTACGAAGCTGAGATGCCCCTGACCTTCGCTCCAGAACTCAACATCGACCTCGCGGAGATGGATGAGCCGCAGACCGGCTTCTACCGCCGAGACCTGACGATCGGTGAGGGTGCGTTCGCCACGCCGGGAGATGTGGTGAACGTCCACTACACCGGCTGGCTCCCCGATGGCAGGCAGTTTGACAGCAGCCGGGGCAAGAGTCCCTTCCTCTTTCAGCTCGGCGCCAGCTCGGTCATCGAGGGTTGGGATATCGGAGTGGCGGGCATGCGGGAGGGTGGCAAGCGGCAGCTCGTGATCCCGCCCGACCTCGGTTATGGTGCTGCGGGCGCCGGGGGCGGCATCATCCCCGGCAATGCGACGCTCGTCTTCGAGGTGGAGCTGGTGAGCGTCGAGTAACGACCAGGCAGCCGGAACATTCCGAATCGCAACCAGATAGAAGATCGTACGCTCCTTCCCCGAGAGGTCGGACGCAGGAGGTCTTTCCCACTTCTGCCCGTAGTAAAGATGGCGACAAAAACCATACTGCTCGTCGAAGATCAGATCGAGTTTCTGGCTGTCCAGAAGCATTATCTCGAACGGAACGGATACCAGGTCATCTCGGCCGAGAACGGGATTGAAGCCATTCGCCGCGCCCGGGAGAGTCTGCCGAACGTCATCCTGATGGATCTTTCGATGCCGAAGCTGGACGGGCTGACCGCGACGAGGAAGCTCAAGGAAGATCCGACCACCTCGAACATCCCGGTCATCCTTCTCACGGCACACGCATACGGTTCGGCGGGAAGGCGCGCTCGGGAGGCAGGCTGCGCATCCTACCTGCCGAAGCCGTGCGAGCCGCGCCGGGTTCTGCAGGAAGTCGAGAAGTTTATCGGCGCCGCGGCCTGATAGGAGGCTGCTACTGCTCGGAAGGTTCGTCCCAGGCAGGATGGGCACGAAGGGCCCGGGCGATCGGAGCGTCGGCGTGCGTTGCCATGACGACGGTCTGGTTCGCCCGGCTTACATAGAAGTAACGGTGGAGCCCGGCAGCTTCCCGCGACCCGAGACGGGCGACCTCCCGCTCGATGTCGGAAAGGGCGTCGCCGCGGCGGGTCAGTACGTGATACGCGATCGGGCTGTCCATCGCTCAGGAAGATAGAGGAACGCTGGGCGGTGCGGCATCGAGCTGCTGCAGCAGCCCGAGGATGTCCCCCTGCCACCACTCCTCCACGATCCGCCCCTTTTCGAGCCGATAGGTGCTCGTCCCGCCGCTCGTCACCCTCCTCGCCGTCGGCTGAACACCCTGAAACTCTCCCTTGTGGGTGCCGCTCATCGCGAAGCGGACCATGACCCTGTCGCCCTCTGCAAGGCAGTCCAGCACCTCCATCTGCAGGTCGGGGAAGGCGCGAAAGAGCGCAGCGAGCACCTGCTGATATGCCGCGAGACCGCGCGTCTCGCCGAGCGAACCGCCATGCCACTGATACCCGATCCAGCAGGTATCCGCCGCCGCACTCGGATCCTGTCGGTTGACGGCATCCTGGATGAACCGCTGCACGACCGCGCGATTCAGATTCGGGTCAGAGAGCACCTCTGTCGCATACAGCTCGAGTGATGCGCGCCGGTCAGGTGCGTGCAATGGCGAGTTCGAGATGACGCCGAGCTGCCTCAGGAGGGTGCTGCTGTCGAAGTAGCGGCGGATATGCGCGATGGCGCCGCCCTCCGATTCGATCACGTCGCAGACGTTCAGGTGTACCTTCATCCCCGTCGGCGGGATGTGGCCGCGCGGCGCAACGAGCGGCCCTGTCTGCGTTCCTGAAAGCTCGTACTCCACAACGGTGCGCGCGCCTCTGCCGGCGGCAGTGACCTTGTCGAGGCGCAGGTCGGGGAAGGCCGTGCCCCATCCGCGAACGAGCTCGAAGAAGCCCGCTCTTCCACGATAGATGTCCTCCGTCGCGACATCCAGGATGGAGGCGGACTCGGTGAGGTACCCCGCAGCGCGGTCGTAGTCGCGCGCGTTGAGTGCGTCATAGAATGCGAGGATGTGCTCCGTTCCGGTCGACGTCATGCTGCCTCCGTGTCAGACTCGATTCCACCTGCATTCGACTGGGGCCGACGATCGACTAACGCACGTGGGATGCCCTGCTCAGTCGAAGATCGCGCGCCAGACTGCATCTGTGTCGGCGAGGTCGTCGAAGAGGTGATCCGGGCCGCACGGCTCGAGCTGACCGGCCGTGTACGTTCCCGTCGCTACGGCTATCGTGCGAACACCGAGATGTTCGCCGCAGGCGACGTCCGCGGGCGTATCCCCGATGATGACGACCGACTTCCCTTCGAACCGGCGGCCGAAGGATGCCTCGGCACGGTCGACCGCGATAGCCGGGAGCGCACTTCGCTCCCGATGGTCGGATCCGTACGCGCCGACCTTGAAGCGGTCGAAGTCGATATCCGCCGCCTCGAGCTTCAATCTCGCTCCCCCGACGATGTTACCGGTGAGCAGGCCCACGATGGCATCCGCTTCGGTATCCAGCCGGTCGAGAATTTCCACCACCCCCGGATAGACAGTTGCTGCAACCGTCTCTAACTCGAAGGCCAGCCCCTCCAGATAGAGATCCCACGCGCGGGGGAGTCCCTCCTGGATCGTGGCTTCGTCGAGGCCTGCCATCGCGAGCAGATCGTGTGCGATCTGCGGGTCCGTCCGCCCTGCGAAGGAGTAGCCGCGCTTCGGTCCTGAGGTGCCGAAAACCTCTTCCAGCGCGTTCCGGAACGCGCTGGCCGCTGCGCCATTCGAGCTGAGGATCGTTCCATCGATATCAAAGAGAACCAGTCTGGTCACGCGCGATCGGCTCCAGGTGTCAGAATCGTCATCATATTGTCGCCAGCACCGACCTGAAGGACCACCGGCGCGGCACGAGGGTAGCTATGTCGTAGTCGGGAGGCAGAGACACGGTTTCGAACCATGCGGGCGGAATCAGAGCTGCCAGAGAAGGGCGAGCCCGAACTCGTTGGCTGCGCCGCCCTCGCTTCCGATACCGCGGGCCCGGTACTCGAGTTGCGCTCCCAGGCCGGAGCTGAGCCAGTACTTGCCGCCGACGGATCCGGAAAAGGTCGCGAAGCTCTGGCGGCCCCCCGCATCACTGCTGCGAAGGTCGATCGCTGCTCCGGCGCCAAGGCCGATGTAGGGAACGAGCCGCTCGAAGGGCAGGACGAGCTGGATCTGCCCCTCGGGGATGAGCAGGGTCGTCGTCTCGCCAAAATCCTGGCCGGGTCGAGCGGCGAGAAGGCTTCCTTCGAACATGAGAACCGTGGCGACCGGTACGACCACTCGTCCGGCGACCATCGGAGCATAGCCATCCCCGACGAGGTCGAACTGGAAAAGCCCTGCCTGCAGGGCGATATGGGTGGGCGGCACGGTTTCCTGCGCCTCCACGGCGGCAGAGGGGAGCAGCAGCGTGACCAGTACGGCAAGGGCGGCAATCTTGATGCGCATGGCTTCGTTATTTCTGGCTGGAGGCGTCGAGGGTGGCGCCGTTGCACCCCTGATAGCAAGATCGGGACTATTGTCGAGGCAGACAAGGAAGCATCCGGGACGTACCCCTTCTATCTGGACATGTCGAAAGATCCCACGATCAGCCTGATGTCGAACATACGCAGCTTCTTCCTGTGGATCCCCGCTCTTCTGGTGGCTGCGGGGACGGCGCCGTCGATCTTGGAGGCGGCCGAGCCTCTCCAGGCACGGCCGACGGTCGGCACCATCGTCGGGCGGGTGGTGGACGGGGTGACTGGCGAGCCTATCGTGAGCGCGCAGGTGCGCATCCGGGAGCTGGGTCGCAGCGACCTTTCCCATGGCGACGGCGCCTTTCACTTCCTCGATGTCGCGCCGCGCAGCTATACGCTCGTAGCGCAACGGATCGGGTACGCGCCCGTGGAGATGCGGGTGCAGGTCGTCGATGGCGGGACGATCGATGTAGAGCTGCAGATGATGCCCTCCGCCCTCGAACTCACCGGCGTGGTCGTCACCGGCACGGGCCGGGAGCGCGGAGCGGGAGAGACCTTCCGGCCGACAACCGTCGTCTCCGATGCGGAGCTGCGACGCCAGTTGGAGTCCAGTCTCGCCGGCACGATCGATCATGTCCCGGGCATCGCGCAGCGCTACAACGGTCCCGCCGCCGCGCAGCCCGTCATCCGGGGGATGGGCGGCGACCGGGTCCTCGTGCTCGAAGATGGCCAGCGGACCGGCGACCTTTCCACGACCGGGGCCGATCATGCGGTGGGTATCGATCCGATCTCGGTGGAGCGAATCGAGATCGTGCGTGGCCCGGCCGGCCTGATGTATGGCAGCAATGCGCTCGGCGGCGTCATCAATGTGGTCCGTGAGGAGGTGCCGCGAACCCTTCCCGAGACGGTATCGGGCGGGGTGAGTCTCCAGGGCGAGAGCGCGAACCGGGGTGCGGCGGGTGGCGCCGCGATCCTCGTCCCTCACGGGCGGATGGCGGTACGGGCGGACATCAGCGGCAGAACCGCGCAGGATATCCGCACCCCGCTCGGCCCGCTCCCATCGAGCGGGATCAGCTCGTTCAGTGGGGGGCTCGGGCTCAGCCGGATCCAGTCGTGGGGGTACTTCGGCGCGGCGGTCCGGGAGAACGACCTCGACTATGGCGTTCCGGGCGAGTTCGGGGGCGAGGCGATCCCCGGCGCCCATGAGGATGGGGTGGAGATCCGCAGCCGCAGGCGCACGGGCCGGATCGAAGCTGGACATTTCCTCGGCTTCGGGCCATTCAGCTCACTCTCCTTCGATGCGAATGGCGTCCTCTACCAGCATCGGGAGATCGAGGGGGTCACCGACAGTAATGTGGAGGTGGTCGGCGCCCGGTTCGAGAACCGGTTCGGGAGCGCAAACCTTCTTCTCCGGCATGACCACCAGGCGGATCCGGTATTCACGGAAGGGGCGGTCGGGTTGTATGTCAGCGGTCGTGAGCTGATCACCGGGGGCGGCTTCACCGGGACCCGGGATGCGCGGGAGTTCTCGGGCGCAGGCTACATCTTCGAGGAGCTGGGCGTCGAGCCCTTCCGTCTGCAGATCGGCGCCCGATACGACTGGACGCGCGTGACACCTCGCGACCTCACACCGATCTTCACGGGATCGCGGGAGATCGCGGTCCGGGAACGGACCTTCGGGGCGGTGTCGGCGTCGACGGGGGTGCTGGTGGAGCCGTGGGAGGGGATCTCGATCGGAGGGAGCCTTGCGCGGGCATTCCGCACCCCATCAGTCGAGGAACTCTTTTCGGACGGACCGCATCTCGCCGACTATTCGTACAACATCGGATCGCCCGAACTAGGTTCGGAGATCGGCCTCGGCACCGACCTCTTCGTCCGGATCACGCGGCCGCGTCTGACGGCGGAGCTGAGCGGTTTCCGGAACTCGATTCGCAACTACATCCACTATGCGCCGACGGGCGAACTGGATCCGCGCTTTGCGCGCTTCCCGGTGTTCGCAGCCCGCGGAGCCGATGCGATGTTCGAAGGGGGCGAAGTGGCGGTGCAGTGGGAGGCGGTCCGCCGCCTCGTTCTGGAAGGTGCGGCTGCCTATGTCCGCGGCACGCGCAAGGAAGATCGCGATCCGCTCCCCGGCATCCCGCCGCTCAACGGCTTTCTCGGCTTCCGGTACGATTCCGAGATCTTCTTCGTGAATGGCGCCTGGGACGCAGTTGCGTCACAGAACCGGGTCCCGCGGCCGATCGTCGTATCGCCGGGTCAGAGTGACCCGATCCTTACGGAACGGCCGACCTCGGGGCACAACGGACTTGACCTCGGGGCGGGCTTCCGCTGGACGGCGCGAGGGACATTGCAGACGATCACCGTGCAGATCCGGAATGCCACCGACGCGGTGCGGCGCGACCACCTATCACGCATCAAGGATGTCGCACCTCAGCCGGGTCGTGATATCCAGCTCCTCTACAGGGTGCAGTTCTGAGGATGGACCGGCGACAGGCCTGCTCTACCTGAAGAAGAGGTAGAGCAGAGTGATGATGAAGCCCCCCGCCGCGCCCCCGAGCAGCCCGTACAGGAGCCCTTTAAGGGTGTAGTTCGGGGGGCGGTCGGGCTTCTTCATCGTCAGCGGGAGCGCTCCAGCGCCTGCTCGACGTCGGCGATGACGTCGCGAGGTGCTTCCAGACCGATCGAAAGGCGGATCAGACCCGCCGTGATCCCGACCCGCTCCCGCTCCTCCTCGGTGAGCTTGGAATGCGTCGTCGACGCCGGATGAGTGACGATCGTGCGCGTGTCGCCCAGATTCGGGCTATGGGAAAGAAGTTCCAGCCCATCGATGAACCGCTTCGCCCGCTCGATCCCTCCCCGCACCTGAAGTACCACGATCCCCCCGCCTGAGCTCATCTGCCGCTTCGCCAGCTCGAACTGGGGATGGCTCTCGAGATACGGATACAGTACCCCATCCAGCTCCTGATGCCCTTCGAAGTGGCGCGCGAGCTCGAGTGCATTCCTGGAATGGCGTTCCATACGCACCGAAAGCGTTTCGAGCGACTTCGAAAGCACCCAGGCGTTGAAGGGCGAGATCGAGGGTCCGGTATGGCGGGTGAAGAAGCGGATGTCGCTGATCTGCTCGGTCGAGCCGAGAATTGCGCCGCCCAGGGTCCGTCCCTGGCCGTCGATGAACTTCGTGGCGGAGTGCACCACGATGTCGGCGCCGAGCGCAACCGGCTGCTGGATCGCCGGGGTGGTAAAACAGTTGTCCACGACGAGCAGAACGCCCCGGTCGCGACAGATGGCGCTGAGCGCCTCGACATCGGTCAGCGCGAGCCCGGGATTCGAGGGAGTCTCAATGAAGACCAGCTTCGTCTCAGGACGAATCGCGGCGGCCCACGCCTCCGAGGGCGCATCGGCGTCGACGTAGCTGTGATCGATCTTCCAGCGGGGAAGGACGCGCGTCAGAAGCTGATGTGTAGACCCGAAGATGGCGCGTCCCGCGACGACGTGGTCGCCCGCACTGAGCAGCCCGGCGAAAACCGCGAAGACGGCAGCCATCCCGCTCGCCGTCGCGATCCCATCTTCTGTCAGCTCCATCGCCGCGAGCTTCCGGATGAGCTCGTCCGCGTTCGGATTCGAATAGCGGCTGTAGACATTGCCGCTGATTTCGTCGGCGAAAAGCGCCCGCGCCTGATCCGCCGAGTCGAATACGAAGCTGGAGGTAAGGTAGAGAGGGACGGAGTGCTCCCGCTCCGCAGTCCGGGGTGCCTGCGTGCGAATGGCGAGCGTTTCCGGCGCCAGCTTCGACTTTCTATCGTTCACGTCTTGATCGGCCAACGTAGTTATCTCCAGATCGACGAACAGTGCCGGGCCGGGCCTGATCCCGGTTCAGCGTAACCTCCGCGGCTGCCCGCGCGAGTAGTGGGAAGATCCGTGCAACCCCAGCCGGACCGGCAGCGCAGCTATATCGCCGGATCGGGTGCATGCTCCAGTCCGCGGAGGGGGCGGGAATCCTGGGGCAGGCCCTGAACAAAGATACGAGGGCGCGGCTCCGCTGCGTTGCCGGATGCTCCGACCTACCTGAGGGTGCAGCCTCTCCCGCGCCTGGGTCCAGCCACATAGCCGTACCGGGTAGCCGATCCCGGCGCCGACGCCATCCATCCAGCGCCGGGATCCGCTCCGCTTCGCCCGACAGTCGTTATTCGGCCCGTTCGGGGACTCGATTCCCGTTGATCCAGACCGACTCGACCGACTTCGTGTTCCGGATATCCGCGAGCGGGTCCGCCGTAAGCACGACGAAGTCCGCCCGCTTGCCGGCCTCGATCGTTCCGACGGTCTGATCGAGGTTCACGCATCGGGCGGCGCCACCCGTTGCAGCCACGAGGATCTCCATCGGCGACATTCCGGCGTCGGCCATCATCCCGAGCTCCAGGTGCTCGAAGTAGCCCTGGAAGCGACCGGCAGGTCCGGTATCGGTGCCCATCCCGATGAGAACTCCCGCATCTGAAAGCCGCTTGAGGTTGGCCTCAGCCACCGGAAGCTGGGCCTGCCAGTGCTGGGCGCCCCGGTTCTGCTGCATCGCCTGCTGCCTGCCCGGCTCCTGCAACGTTTCGAGAACCGCCGGATCAGCTTCCTTCAGGAAGAAGGGATCGTCGAAGAAGTCCGGGCGGCTGCCATAGACGAAGGTCGAAAGCTCTCGCGTAAGCGTCGGGGAGTAGCAGATGTTGCCGTCGATCATGGCCCCGATGAACTCATCGTCTACCGGCAGGTCGCGAACGCTGTGCGCGATGAAGTCGGCGCCAGCTTCGAGTGCGCCCTTGGCATCTGCAAGTTCGATGATGTGGACCGCCACAGGCAGGTCATGCCGGTGCGCCTCCTCGATGACCGCCGTGTACGTCTCCCGATTCATCGGCGTCGCCGCGCCGAGCGCCGAATCGATCCGGATCTTCACCCAGTCGACGTCCATATCCGCCACCTGGCCGACCTGTGCAACTGCCTCTTCAGGCGTGGTAGGATTGAGGACGGGACCGGCGACATAGATCCGGGCGCGGTCCAGGTCGGACGCGCTCTGCTCATTCCTTATCTGAACAGCTTCGGGGCCATCGCCGCCCAGGCTCACGACCGTGGTGACGCCATAACGCGCGTAGAGCCCGAGCTGGTCCAGCACATTCTCCCGGGAGTAGTTGCCCGCCTGCAGCCCGACCACATCGCCCGCGTGCCCATGTGTGTTGATGAGTCCGGGAATCACCGTCCTGCCGGCCAGATCTACGGTTGGCGTGCCTTCCGGGATCGTCACGACCGCGGCGCTCCCCACCGTGACAATGACGCCCGAATCGACGAGGATGATCGAGTTCTCGACAGGGTCGGCGCCAGTTCCGTCAATCAGCCGTGCCCCGACAAAGGCCTGCATCGTGTTCGGCACAGTCTCCCCCCGCTGGCTGCATGCGGATAAGGCCGTCAGGATGAGTACTGACAGCAGCGCATTACTTGCATTCCTCATTGGACCTCCAGATGTCGTTCTGATTTCCGCAATGGATCAAGTGATCCAGACGTGTCCCGGCGATAGTCGATAGTGACGCTGCCGCGCCTCAGGGCAACCGTACCCGATCAGCGTGTCCGTCGCAGACCGACCACGATGCCCGCCGGAACAGAGTATTTCCCGCCGTTGGAGGGGGCAAGCTCGGATGCCGCATCCGTCGCGCGTTTCCTCGGCACTGTCGGGAGATCGGGTCGACCCGGCGAGAGCGAGGAAGCAGCGACATCGCCCTGAGGAGGCGGTTGCAAGAGCGGAACTGGAAGTGTGAGAACCCGATCTCCCGCCGCCTTTGCAGACATCCTGAAACGTCATACCGGTGCGGAGCTGACCCTACTCTCTGACGCTATGCACAGATCAGAAACAGCATCAGTTGTCCGAAGAATTGCACGGTTTAGCATTGGCGCGCACTATTCATTGATAGAAGGATCTCTTGTGCGACTGATCGAACAGCCTTAGCTATGCAGTCGTTGTGCAGCTGTTGAAGTGTGCTTTAACACCAAAGGACTGGCTATTATGGCGGAGCGTAATCAGAAGGTATTCGACAGAGTGCGGCAGGAGCTTGGGAAGAACACGAAGCTTGGCTCCCGCGAACTTTACGAGATCGCCAAGGGAGTGGATGAAGCGATCGCGGAAGAGACACTTCAGCAGTTTCATGCGCGTTACGTTCTTCCGGTGCGTCGCGAGGAAAGTCGGAACAGGGGAGGGAACTCCCCCGCGAAGGCGCCCCGTCGGAGCGGCCGGAAGAAGAAGGCTGCCGAGGAGGCCACGCCGGCACGTGAGAAGCGGGCGAGCAGGGCGGCGATTTCGGCCCAGGCGGTGATCCAGGAGCGTCAACGAGCGCGTGGCGTGCTGCTGAAGTTCGCACAGGAGTTCTCGACGGCGGAGACGAAGCCCGAGATCATCGAGGTCATGAGCCGCCTCGACGAGTACGTCGACCAGCTCATCTCGAACCAGGACTGAGCCGGAGCCTGCAGCGCTGCTTCAGGCGAGGAAATAAAGGGAGCCCCTGCGTCCAAAGCCGACGCCGGGGCTCCATTCTTCATGTTACGCCAGAAGCGTTACCGGTCCCGGTAGTTGCGGAACTCATCTTCAGGGTGGGATCGGTGCCATTCCATCTCCTCCGCAGTGACTGGTCGGATCAGAATGTCCGACGCCAGCCAGATCGAGAGCGAAAGGGGATAGAAGAGGAAGGGCACGATGAACATCATCGCGATTCCGCCCCACTGCAGCAATTCCCAGGGCACGTCAGGCCACGTCAGGATCCCGAAGAGCAGGGAGCCGATCAGCAGGGCGCCTTCGGCCATCACGATGTTCCACATCATCCCCCCGAGGAAAAAATCCTCCTCGCCGCGGTCGGTGCGCATGCCGCACTGTGAGCAGCGTGCTTTCAGTTTCATCCAGCTTCGGGGAAGCCAATCCCCGCCGCAGTTAGGGCATCGGAGCACGAAGGCCCGCCTGTAGAGGCGTGCTGCACGGCTCACGCTCAGCTCCTCGATGACGTCCGCTCGCGAGGGCGACGGCATCGGCTTCGCAGAATGTATATCTGTAGTCATGCCTCAGGTACCGGGTCTGTGTGCCTCCCGGTACCCCGAGGGCGGGGCGGAGTGCCTGCCTCAGTCGTCCAGGAATGGAGATGGGGCGCGCGGCTTCGATTCGAAGAATCGGAGCGCGGTCTGGAGGTGGCGGGCGGCTTCGCGGCCATCTTCGTCGCGACGAAGCACACGAAGAGCGCTTTCAAGCGCCGCCTTGATCCGAGCCGCCTTCTCCTCACCGAGCGCATCGATCGGTAGCGATTCGAGGATCGGGCGGATGCTGGCGGAGAGCTGGTCGGCCCGCACCGGGCTGTCGTGGACTTTCAGTGCGGTGGCGTGGGCCGCTTCGATCGCACGGCGCGTCGCATCGAGGCTATCGCTCATGGTTTCGTTCTCCGCTGGCCATGCGCAGCTCGTACCCGGCCGGGCCGCGCGTCAGTGATACCGGGGCGCCGAACGCCTCTGCGAGCCGGCCGGAGGTGAGGACTTCGTCCGGCTTCCCGCTGGCGACGACGCGTCCCTCTCCGAGCAGGATCACCCGTTGTATCTCCGGGATCACCTCTTCGACATGATGCGTCACGATGATGAGGGTTGCGCCTTCTTCCGTGAGGCGCCGGAGTTGCGCGAGAAAGTCGGCGCGTGCAACGATGTCGAGGCCGGTGGTCGGCTCGTCCAGAACGAGCACTGCGGGGTCGTGTACGAGCGCACGGGCGATGATGATGCGGCGCGCCTCGCCGGTGGACATCTGATTCATCTTCCGGTCACGGAGGTGGCTCGCCCCGACCTGCTCGAGCGCCATCTCCGCCCGCCGGCGCATGGCATCGTCGATCTGGTGGTGGAAGAAGAGGACTTCGGCAGAGAAGAAGCCCGCCAGCACCGCATCGAGCCCGGTGACCCGACCCATGCTGGACCCCCCAACGAAACGAATATGGAGATCGCTCGTGACGATTCCCATCCGCGACCGCAGCTCCGTCAGGTGCCAGCGTTCCCGACCAAAAATCCGGACTGGTGGAGGGCCGTCAGGCCGTGCCATGGCATAGACCTGCCCGGTGAGGAGCTGGATGAGCGTCGATTTCCCGGACCCGTTCGGCCCGATGATCGCGGTGTGCTCACCCTCGCTGAGTGTGAGCGAAAAGCGGTCGAGGACGAGGTTGGTGCCGCGCATGACTGAAGCTTCGGTGAGCTCCAGCAGCGGTCCTTCTGCGAAGTCGCTCATGCGCGTCCCGGGTGAGGCCACGGCGTGTGCCGGGCTGTCCGCTTCTCTCGATTCATATCAATCATGGGTATGAGCTTGAATCCGTACATTCGTGTGGCTGCCCTGCTCGTGACGGTTGCGGCAGCCGGGTGCGCCAGCGACCCCATCCAGCTCGAGAATGAACCCACCCCTTCCGCGGTGAATGCGGCGGCGCACCCGGCGGTCGGGGAAGTCTTCCAGCTGCGCCCGGGGGAGGTTGCAAGCCTGGCGGAAGGCACTGTGCTGGTTACGTTCCACAACGTCCGCCAGGACAGTCGCTGCCCGAGCGATGTGACATGTGTCTGGGAGGGGGACGCCGAGATGAACATCGGCGTTGCGCTGGAGGGCGGCGTCTGGAGCTGGTCTATCCTGCATACCACGCTGGAGCCGTGGAGCCGGGAGATCGGCGACCTTCTTCTGGTGGTTGAAGATCTCGAGCCCGCTCCCCGATCGAACACGTCGATCCCGCCCTCTGCCTACACCGTCTCCCTGCGGGTCACGCGCCGCTAGCCGCCAGCGCGCGTTCCGCCTGCTCGAGATGCCGGTGCTCATGCGCCGCCACGATCGTGAACGCGGAATATACGGTGTACCGGAGCCGCTCGTTGAAGGGGGAGGCGATCATGATGCGGTCGATCGCGAGTCCGTCCGACCGCTGAAGCCGTTCGAGGAGTCCGGCCTGCAGCTCCCTGAACTCCGCAAGGATCTCGTCGGCCGGTCGGTCGGTCCCGGGCGTAAAGTCGGGCGAGGTCTTCGCCTTCATTTTCATGCTCGGTCGAACCGCCAGCCAGACCAGCCATCCGATGAGGTTGCGCCGGATCCGGGCGGGGAGGCGGGTTGACCGCTTGTTGGCGAGTGCCTCGTCGAGCTGTGGCAGGACGGCCCTGCTCGTAAGGATGAGGTGTTCGATGCATTCGGCGGCCGACCAGCCTCCCCCCGGCGGCCGCTTCTTCAACCCCTCATCGCCGCCCCGGCTGACGACGGCTTCCGCCCGCCGGGTGGCGTCGTCCAGCTCCCTCGCGATGGCTTCGAGCTGCGGATGCATTGGTCGCGGATCTTCTACGTGGTGAACTCCTGAAGTGAAGAGTCTACCAACGCGCCGATCCCGACGCCAGAACGCGGTCGTCGCGAAACAGGAGGTTCAGCCGTGACCCTGCTGTCCCTGAGCGCGCCGCAGATAGATCTGCTCCCTCATCACCGCCAGGAAGGGGATGGGCGAGCGATCGAGGTTCAGCGCCACCATATTCTCGTCGCACCAGACGACACGGCCGGCGACTCGGATCTCGACTCCATGGCACATGGTGAAACGCCCGGAGATCTGATCGCCTTCGCGCGGCGTCGGTCCTGAGGTTCGGAAGCGGAGGCCTCCTTCCGAAAACTGCACCACCTCGGAAATCGAGGTCCCGAAGACGAATCGCGGACGCTTGTCGTCGGGATAGCTGATGCGATAGTGGTTTCGACGGTTTATCTCCATGCGCGATGCCCGGTGTCGGGCAGCCGGTAGGCGGCTCCCTCAGACAGAGGATCGGCAGGAGTCCGGAAAAGCGTCAGCTACTCGATGCTTCGTCCCGGCGTATCATCTGCCCTTTATCCCGCAGGAACTCGATGTAAGGACAGCCCATGTAAGGACAGCTCATCGGCCGGGCGCGCGGATCGGAAGATGAACGAGCGCGGAGATTCCCCGGTTCCATGGTCGGGTCATTCCGCGAAGATCTGCGTACCGAAGAAGGAGCCGGAGGACGACCGCGCGATCCCCACACCCGAGATTCTGAAGTGCCCCTCGAGATTCGCCCGGTGGCCGGGACTGGCGATCCAGCCGTCGACCATCTGTGCCGGCACGGCAGCGGCGGGGTAACCCGAGTTCATCCCGACGTTCTCCGCGATACGGAAGATGGCAAGGGATCCGCGCGCTCGATTGAAGCGGTTGTCGAAGCCGTCATGTCCCACTGGCACATCGCCGCGCGCCATCCGTTCGCTATGCTCCCGCGCGAGCGCATCGAGCACCGGGTCGGCGGTCAGGCGCCCGAGCCCCTGCGCCTGGCGATGGCGGTCGATAAGCGTGTGGATCTGCTGCTCCAGCGCGGGGATCGCGGTTGATGTCGTCGGGGGCGCGGTCGGAGGTGGCGGGGTGATCGCCGGAAGCTGCGAGCAGGAGGCGAGAAGGAAGAGTGGGACGATGGCCCAGAGACGCGGTTCAGGTCGGGCAGCCATGGCGACAGAACGCAAAAAGGGGCGGAGGTCGATGAACCATCGAGGGTTCCTGTCGTCCTCCGCCCCGCAAGGCCTTTGCCGGCGCCGCCGCTTACCGGGGCCGGTTCCGTCCTCCGTCTCCGCGGCCGTTCCGCGAACCGTCGCGCGGAGAGGCGTTGCGACCTCCGGCATGCGCGGGAGCGCGTCGCTTGCCATCTCCGGCACCTCCGCGTTCGGATCGGGAAGGGCCTGCGCCCCCCTCGCCCGGACCGCGCCGTGACTCCCCGCCTGGAGCTCCACGCCCCCCGCGGGAAGGTCCGGCCTGCTCGCCACACGTTGAACGGCCACCAGCGGCCGATCCATTGTCGCGAGAGGAGGATCCACTGTCACGTGAGTATGACGAGTTCCCGCGCCCACCATCGCGGCGCGGAGCCTGCCCCTCGCGACCCTGCGCCTGCGCCTTCCGCTCCGCCTTCAAACGGGCGCGCTCCCTATCTTCCGCCTTCCGTCTGCGGATCTCCGCGATCCGCTCACCGATCGGCACCTCGAAACGCTCCGTAGGCTTCGCGTTGTAATCGAAGCCTTCCAGCTTCAGCCGCGGAAGCTTCTGGGAGATCGCGCGCTCGATGAGCGAGATTGAACGCTCTTCGTCCGGAGAGACGAGGGTGATCGCATCGCCCGTCGCTTCCGCACGACCCGTTCGGCCGACCCGGTGAACATAATCCTCGGGCTGGTTCGGCACATCGAAGTTGACGACGTGCTCGAGCGCCTCGACGTCGATCCCACGCGCCACGATGTCCGTCGCGACGAGGATGCGGTAGCGGCCCTTCTTGAAGCCATCCAGCGCATCCGTCCGGGCCGACTGGCTGCGATTGCCATGGATACGGGCATTCGGGATTCCCGCGCGCTCCAGCGTCTCCGCCAGGCGGTTCGAGCGATGCTTCGTCCGACAGAAGACGATCGCGCTCCCGACCTCGCCTCGCTGCAGAAGCTCCAGAAAGAGCGCCGCCTTGAGATTGTCGGAAACCGGATATAGCGCCTGAGTCACTCCCGTCGCGGGAGCCGTCTTCCTTTCGATCTCGACGCGGACCGGGTTCGAAAGCATCTGGCGGGACAGCTCCACAATGGGAGCCGGCATCGTCGCGCTGAAGAAGAGGGTCTGCCGCTGAGCAGGCAGCGTTTTCAGGATCCTGCGGATGTCGGGGAGGAAGCCCATGTCGAGCATTCGGTCCGCCTCATCGAGCACCAGAACCTCGATATCGTCCAGCTTCGCGTACGGATTCCGAAGATGGTCGAGCAGACGGCCCGGCGTCGCGGCGATGAGGTCGACCCCCCGCCTGAGGGCCTGCTCCTGCGGACCCATGCCGACACCGCCGAAGATCGCAGCGCCCGTCAGAGGCGTGCGCCGCGCGAGCGCCACGAAGTGCTCATGCGTCTGAGCCGCGAGCTCCCGCGTAGGCGAGAGAACGAGCGCACGGGTCTTCCCTCGCGGCTTGCCGAGCAGCCGCTGCATCACCGGAAGAAGAAAGGCAGCGGTCTTCCCGCTTCCCGTCATCGCGCTGGCCAGCAGGTCCTTCCCCTCGAGCCCGGCCGGAATGGCCGCCGTCTGAATCTTGGTGGGCTGCGTAAAACCCATCTCCGCGATGCCGGCCAGAAGGCTGGCATCAAGACCGAAATTATCGAAAGACATCTATTCAATCCCAATAAAGAACGGCACCACACGATTGGGGTGCCGTTTGACACGTAGCATGCTACACCACCACAGGGTGGTAGTTTCCTGTCTTCCCAAAGAGCTCCGCGTGCGGTCGGCACGCCGGAACCCTTTCGATCCTCGGCGTCCCCTCGGCGGTCGGGCCGCGGGGCCAGCTCTCAGCTCTTGCGACTCTCGAATACCCGCACGATCACATAGGCGATCAGCGTGACAACGAAGAAGACGAGCAGCATCCATGCGATCCCGCGCAGCGAACCGATCACAGTGCGATAGATCTCAAGCACCCAGCGGTCCCGCGTCAGAAGAAGCGCGTCGTACCGATCGGGCGTCCCCATCGGGGTGATGTACCGCTCCAGCTCAAAGATCCGCACCCCACTCGAGATGCCGACCACCAGAATCGCGAACGAGATGTACCGCGACCAGACATAGGTGATGTCCTCGACGACGATATGGCTGAGGATCCTCCGGATCGGCTCGCCGAATGAGCGGGAGACCGCGAGCGAGACCCCGGTCGCGATCAGGAACGTCACCAGCAGAAGGGTCAGGAACATTGCGATTCGTTAGCCGGAGGTTGACACAAGAACCCCAGATACTGCCTGAAATGACCCGCGAGCCGGTGAGCGTGTGCACCCTTCACGCCGCCCCTCCGCCATGGCGCCCGCCAGCGACCGCACTCCGCTGCTACATTCCCACCAGAATCCCGCCAGCCGTCGCCTGGACCGGGTAGGATTCGGCCACCGGTCCCGTGAACCATACACTGGCGTGCTCACCAACCTCGAGTCCTGCAACTTCAGCGGAAGACCCGTCGCCGTCGCGAATCACGGTCCTTTCGACAATCCGCACCATCGCCTTGGCGCTCCCACTCTCCTCCGAGGGCACTTCCTCGACGAGGATGGTTGTGCCCTCGACCCTCGTGATCGTTCCGCGGATGGAGGGCTCGCCGCTGAAGTCGCCCCACCCGAGGGAGTCCGCGACCACGGCATCGTCAGGCTCGTTCCCGGGCACGGGGGCGGAACTGGTGCCGTCGCAGCCGGCCAGCGACGTGACCACGATCAGGTACCCGAGCACGCGCAAAATGATGCTTCTCAATGTTGTGTCGTCTCTCCGGCCGCGATCCGTTTCCGGACGTCCTCGGCCCGTTCCCTGAGGAAATGAACGACGATCCTGGTTTCCCGGACGAGGAGCCCCGAACAGTGGATCAGTGCCACGACGGCGAAAAGCCCGAGCAGCGCGGCGACGATCTCAAAGAAGAGAACGGGGGTGCTGAATCCGGACACGATCAGCACCGCGCCCAGCAGGGAAAGCAGGGCGGCGCCGGCGAACGCGCCCATCGCCGCGTAAACGCTTCGCAGCGCCTGGATCAGAAGAAGGGATCTGCGTTCCGCGGCAAGCAGTTCCCGCGAACGGCGCGCCGTCTCGGACGAAGGGCGCCCCGCCGATTCCTCGAGCTGCCTCGACAGCTCGCGCGCCCGGTCGACGGCACGGGCCAACCGGTTACTGGTGCTCATCGCAAGCAGCGATGCGGCGTTCGTCAGGATGGCGGGCGCAACGATGAAAGAAAGAATGGCGAAGGGGTTCGAACCGACGTCGACGACTTGCATGCAGGATAAATGATTTTATGGAGCGGACGGAGGTCTGTCTTCGGCACGACTTAACAGTCTGCCCCGTCCAGGCTCGATGCAGTATTGGATAACCGCGGAGAGGCGCGTCAGTTCCGATGGTGCGGCGAACTGTCGATACGAAAGAAGAGGACAGTCAAAGGTTCATGCCGGGTGCCTCTATGACGATGTGTGCCGTGGGACGCTCCATCTGAAGAACGGGTGCTTCAGAATATGGCCGCAATCCACGGACCGGTAGAAAGGCCCGACCCGCAGACTATCCTTTACGCCGGGTGTGGAAGGCAACCCGGACCGCCTTCTCCACCCACGGCCGCAGCCGGTCGTAGTCCTCGAGAAGCTCGCCGGGCAGCTCGAAATACTTCATCGGCCAGCCGTGCGGCTTGAAAGGGAGCATCCCGAGGGCTTCATAATCTCCGCGGGTCGTATCGTCCACCTTGAGGAAGGTGCGGTCATCCGCGAGAACTGCGAAGAACGCCCCATCCGCATAGATGCCGACGCCCCCGAACATCGATCGCCAGGTGACCGGGCGCACCCTTTCGAGCTGCTCGAGGACGAACTCCCGGTACTCCTTTGAAACTGCCATCGTCTCTCCTCTGATCTGCATCGTGCGGGGTGGCGAGCCGCCATTCAGGAAAACAGATTGCGGGCTGGAGAATGTCGGCGCTGTACTTCCTGCTTCCGGAGGTCCCCATCACCAGTTCAACCGCAGTCGAGCGCCCGCTGAGTCGGCTGTTTCAATATGCCTCCCGCTATCGAGCCCGGCTTCGACTGGCGGTGATCTGTTCGATCCTGAACAAGATCTTCGACCTCGCGCCGCCTCTGCTCATCGGCGTAGCGGTCGATGTCATCGTCCAGCAGGAAGACTCCTTCCTCGCCAGGATGGGCTACGAGGATGTCTATCTGCAGCTCTACATCCTTTCGGCGATCACCTTCATCGTGTGGATGCTGGAGTCGCTCTTCCAGTACTTCTACGCGATCCTCTGGAGGAATCTCGCGCAGACAGTCCAGCACGATCTGCGGATGGATGCCTACACGCATCTGCAGGGGCTCGAGCTGGGCTACTATGAAGAGCGGAGCACGGGCGGGCTGATGGCGGTGCTGAACGACGACATCAACCAGCTCGAACGCTTCCTCGACAATGGCGCGAACGAAGTACTCCAGCTCGTAACGACCGTTCTCGTGATCGGCGCGGGCTTCGTCTACACGGCACCCTCCATCGCCTGGATGGCGATCCTCCCGATGCCGATCGTCGTCTGGGGTTCGATTCGCTTCCAGACCCTCCTCGCGCCCTACTATGCGGATGTGCGCGCGCGGGTTTCAGACATCAACGCCCGCCTCACGAACAACCTTGGCGGGATCACCACGATCAAGGCGTATACTGCCGAAGCGTACGAGATCGAGCAGGTCCGCACGGAGAGCCAGGAGTATCTGCAGGCGAATCGTCGCGCGATCCGGATCAGCTCGGCCTTCATCCCGCTCATTCGGATGGTGATTCTGGTCGGGTTCACCGCGACGCTCCTCTTCGGTGGTATTCTCGCGCTCAACGAACAGCTTTCCGTTGGAGCGTACAGCGTCCTCGTCTTCCTTACGCAGCGACTCCTGTGGCCCCTCACGCGCCTCGGCGAGACGCTCGATCAGTATCAACGGGCGATGGCGTCGACAAACCGTGTGATGGCGCTGCTGGATACCCCCTTCGAGATCCACCCGGGCACGCTTGCCCTTCCCACCGCGAAGGTCCAGGGTGCGCTGGAAATCAGCAATGTGACCTTTGCCTACGCATCGGGTCCGCCGGTCCTGCGCGATCTGTCGATGTCCATTCCAGCGGGGGCGACGATCGGCGTCGTAGGGTCGACGGGGTCTGGGAAGAGCACCCTCGTGAAGCTTCTGCTGCGCCTCTACGAGGTTCAGGATGGAACGATGAGCCTCGACGGGATACCGATCCAGGATCTGAAGCTCGACGATCTGCGCCGCGCGATCGGCCTTGTCAGCCAGGACGTCTTCCTCTTCCATGGAACCGTGCGTGAGAACATCGTCTACGGAAGCTGGGATGCGAGCGATGCCGATGTGGAGCAGGCGGCGAGGCTCGCCGAGGCGCACGATTTCATCCGCGACCTGCCCCAGGGATATGAGACGATTGTCGGGGAGCGGGGCCAGAAGCTCTCCGGCGGACAGCGCCAGCGGATCGCCATCGCCCGTGCGATCCTGAAGAATCCGCCCATCCTCGTCCTGGATGAGGCGACGAGCGCGGTCGACAATGAGACGGAGGCGGCGATCCAGCGCTCCCTCGATCACATCTCGCGTGATCGGACGACCATCGCCATCGCACATCGGCTCTCGACGGTCAGGAACGCCGATCGGATCTATGTGCTCGAGCGGGGACGGGTCGTTGAGGAGGGGACGCATGAGGAGCTGACGGCGCGGGACGGGGTGTACGCGGGGCTCTGGCGGGTACAGACGGGGGCGGAGATCTCGGCCGGGTAGCACGATTGAAACTCCATCGCGTCTGATGCTGTAAGTGTACTTGCTGCATGAGCTTGCGTAACGATTGGGCATGATCCTCGCAAAAGACGGAGAACGACGGATCGATCGTAACTCCGGAATAATTGAGGATCATGATTGCACGATATCGTCCGAAGAAGTCTGGTCTTGCGCTGGCTCTGCCGATGGTCGCGGCGCTCTCGCTGGGGGCGGTGGGCGTTGCCTCGTCCGACAGCTTCGGGGCAGCGGAGGATGCGGGAGCTGGTGCGGCAACGGGGGCGGCAACGGCCCGAATCGAGGTGGACCTCTCGGATCGGAGCCTTCAGCTCCTCGTCGGGGATGAGGTGGTTGCCGCGTATACGGTCGCGGTAGGCAAAGCGAACCATGAGACGCCGACGGGTGACTTCCAGGTCCGGCGTCTGATCTGGAACCCGTCGTGGACGCCTCCTGACTCGGAGTGGGCGCGCGACAAGGAGCCAACGCCGCCAGGCGATCCGAACAATCCGATGGGGCGGGTGAAGATCTTCTTCTCGGAGCCGGACTACTATATCCACGGGACGGAGGCGGAGGAGTCGCTCGGGTCTGCCGCATCCCATGGCTGCCTGAGGATGTCGAACGCCGAGGTGATCGAACTCGCTCGTGCGGTGATGGAACACGGGGGTGAGACACGTCCGGCGGGCTGGTTCCAGCGTATCCTCAACCGGTTCCGCGACACCGAGGAGGTCCGTCTGGCCGAGCCGCTTCCGATGACCGTTCGTAGCTGAACAGGGACGGAGGCGCTGGCTGGTTCAGGGCGCCTCCTCTTCCGCCGCCTCCTCCTCCTCCTCCTCTGAATACGGCACGAAGGGGGAAAGCTCGACCTGAAGAATCCGGGAGGTCTCTCCATCGGGATCGAAGGCGCTCACCCGGCAGACGGGCGGCGTCCCCGCCTCGATCAGCGGAGCGATCTCGGGACTGATGTCCGGTGGCACATAGCCAACGAAAGATCGGCCCCAGTCGATGCGGACGGCGTGGGGATAGTCCGGATGGTTCTTTTCCCGCCGCAGATGGAAGGTGAGCCCGACGCGGAGGAGAGGCAGTACCTTCTGCGATCGAGCCTCCGGGAAGTCCGGCACGAAGAAGGTGTGCAGGGCATCGGGGGACGGGGTGAAGGGGAGGGGGGGGAGTGCTGCAGCAGGAGCGCGGATCGTTCGCAGCAGCGGCTGCCCTCCTCCACGTCCGCTCATCCGCGCGAAGAAATCCCTCCGTGAAAGTGTATTCCGCTCACGCGCGGCGTTCGAGGACGCGGCTGCGCGCGAAGCGAACCATTCGAAAAGCTTCATCGGCTATCTTTCGTGCGCTTCACTCGCTCCGATCGGCGTGGGGCGGCCTCAGTTCCGCTGCTTGACAGCATTCCCGACACTATAGGCGAGTAGCGCGGCGCCAACGGTTACACCGATGAGAAGGCCCGTCGCAAGCCCACGCTGCTGATCCTCGGAAAGGAAGAGGCCGAGGCGATCATTGATGAGCCTCGCGGTCGATCTGAGCGGATAGCTGTCCGCGGCTGCTTCCGGCGTCATCGATTCGTTCGTCATTCGAGCGTCCCCGTCTTTGGTGGTTCAGGTGCGTACGGTCGCGGTCATCTCCGCGATCGTCGATGGTCAGGGTTCAGCAGGGTCGTCAGTGCCTTCTTCCTCACGGTCCGTAGGCCTCGCCGAGCGTCGTTACGGGATCAGCAGGAGCTTACCCGATGTTCGTCGCCCCTCGAGGAGGCGGTGGGCCTGGGCCGCTTCGCTGAGAGGAAGCTCCCGGTCGATGCGGATCTTCAGGCCATTGGCGATCGCCTCGAACAGTTCGGCCGCACGCCAGCGAAGCTCTTCTGTCTCCGAAGTATAGTGCGGGAAGCCGGGGCGTGTGAGAAAGACCCCCTTCTTCCCGAGACGCAGAATATCCACAGGGGGGATGGGCCCGCTCGACTGGCCGAAGCACACCAGCATCCCGCGGGTCCGTAGCACCTCGAGGCTTCCGTCGAAGGTGGTGCGACCCACCGAATCGTATACTACATCAACGCCTCGTCCCTCGGTGGCGGCGAGCGTGCCGGACACAAAATCTTCCGAGGTGTAGTCGATGACAACATCGGCGCCACTCTCGCGGACACTCTCGAGCTTCGAGGTCGAGGCGGTGCCGATCACATGAGCGCCCCGCTGCTTCGCCATCTGCACGAGAAGGCCGCCCACTCCACCCGCAGCCGCGTGGACCAGCATCCAATCCCCGGCGCTGACGGAATAGGTGCTGTTGACGAGGTAGTGAGCGGTGAGGCCCTGCAGGAAGGCCGCCGCAGCGGTGCGATCGTCGATCTCGGAGGGGAGGGGGATCAATCGGTGAGCCGGCACTACCGCCGATTCGGCGTACGCGCCCAGAGCGCTGTAGACGACCCGGTCCCCAACCGCTACCCCAGTCACCCCTTCACCCACCTCCTCGACGACCCCGGCTGCTTCCGATCCCGGCGTGAAAGGGGTAGATACTGGATAGAGGCCGGTCCGGTGATAGATGTCCAGGAAGTTGACGCCGATGGCTGTGATCCGGACGCGAGCCTCACCCGGACCAGGAGGTCGGCCCTCTACATCGACATACGATAGTGCTTCCGGCCCACCGGGTTCGCTGACCTGTATCGCCTTCATATCCTGATGGTTGATGGGTTGTTACGCCTGCTGGCCCGTCGATCGCCGAGGGCGGGACAACCCGGATGTCTGCAGGTGCTGCTCGCGCCAACGCCACGCAAAAGCAGCAACTTCCGCGCGATTACGGGTGCTCCGGCTCGACGACAGATGGGTCGCACCGGACCGGAAAGTTCACCGACCTGGCGATGAAACACCTGCGGTGCGCCTCCTCGTGGAGGGCGTGCAGCCTCGCGCGATCGGTCGGGGGCGCTACGGTGACGACCGGTCGCAGGATCACCTCGGTGAACTGGCCGCTTCCACCGGGTTCTTCGACCATCGTTCCATGCGCTTCATCAACATAACCCGTCACGATGATCCCCGCGTCCGCACATAGATGCAGGAACCATAGCATGTGGCAGCTGGACAGCGAGGCGACGAGCAGCTCTTCGGGCGAATAGCGATCCGGATCGCCTCGAAAGAGCGGATCGGAGGAAAGCGCCAATGGCGACTTTTCGCCAGCACGGACGCTGTGGTTGCGGGAGTATGCGCTATACGCCGAGGTCCCCTGGCCGAGATCTCCCGTCCATTCCAGGATCGTGGTATAGGCATGGTGCCGCTGTCTGGAGCTTGCCGCGTTTCTTACTCCGGTTGTCATCCTCGCCCTGTTCCCTTTGCGCTTTCCTACCTTCGACCGCAAACGGCCTTCCGCCGCGACCCTTCCCCATCACTTGAGCAATCGGACAACGATCCCCTCATTCGCACGAATCGTCATTTCGTTCGCGAGTGGTTCATCCTCCCGATCGAGCCAGGTGGACAGGATGATCGACCCGGCGCCGATACTCTCGGGGCGATGGAAGGTCTTCTCGCTCGCGGTCAGGTTGAGGACGATCAGGAAGTCAGACTCGCCAGAGCGCGCGCGCCGAATGTACGCCAGGAGAGGATCCGACTCGACGGGTTCGAACCGTCCGATCTCCAGTGCGGGCTCCCCCCGGCGAAGGTCGATCAGCTGACGGTAAAGCGACAGCATCGAGTTCGGATCATCGCGCTGCACCTCGACGTTCGTCTCCGGGAAGTCTGCGGCGACGGGAAGCCAGGGTTCAGCCGTCGAGAAGCCGGCATTCGGATCGTCGCTCCACTGCATCGGCGTACGTTCCGGATCTCGGCCGTGACCCTCGCCCGGGACATTCTTCTCGAAGGGGTCCATGACCCGGTCCGGAGGAATCGGCACGTCCATCATCCCGATCTCGTCGCCGTAATAGAGGGTGGGCGTCCCCCGCAGGGTGAGCAGCATCATCGCAGCCACACGCGCCTGTTCGCGACCGACGCGCGAGGCGATGCGGGGCTGGTCGTGATTCCCCAGGACCCAGTTCGGCCACCCCTCTTCCGGGATCGCTGCGTCATACTCCCGGATCAGCCGGGCGATGTGCGGGCCGTCCCATTCGGCGAGGATGAGCTGGAAGTTGAAGGGGAGGTGGCACCCCTGCATGTCGACGCCGTAGTAGCTGACGAGCCGCTCAATAGGAAGATAGATCTCGCCGATCAGTACCCGCTCATCGTACTCGTCGAAGAGTTGCCGCATCCGCGAGATGACATCATGAACCTCGGGGCGATCGGTCGTGAAGACGGGGACAACCTGGTGGAAGGGGTTTTCGCCCGGCATCCACTCCGTGTTGATCGGGTTGTCGCGGAACTCGTCATCCTTGATGAGGTGCCAGATGACGTCGACCCGGAAGCCATCAACGCCTCGCTCGAGCCAGAACCGGAGTGCGCCGAGCATCGCTTCGAGGACCTCGGGGTTGCGCCAGTTGAGGTCGGGCTGCTCGGGGAGGAAGGCGTGGTAGTAGTACTGGCCGGTCGTCTCGTCGAGGGTCCAACCGGGCCCTCCGAAGTTCGATAGCCAGTTCGTCGGCGGGCCTCCGTCCGGCGCGGGATCGCGCCAGATATACCAGTCTCGCTTCGGGTTGTCCCGGGAGGAGCGCGATTCGAGGAACCACGGATGCTGGTCGGAGGTGTGGTTCGGCACGAAGTCGAGGATGACCTTCAGCCCGCGCGCGTGGGCCGCCGCAAGCAGCCGATCGAAATCCTCCAGCGATCCGAACATCGGGTGGACGTCGACGTAGTTGGACACGTCATACCCGAAGTCCGCCATCGGCGAGGGGTAGATGGGCGAAATCCATACTGCATCGACGCCGAGCCAGCGCAGATAGTCGAGCCGCGACGTTATGCCGGGCAGGTCCCCGATGCCGTCGCCATTGCTGTCCATGAAGGAGCGCGGGTAGATCTGGTAGATCGTACCGCGCTGCCACCACACGTAGGGCGTCTTTCTGCGCTCCGTGCTCACGTTGTCGTCTCCCGGTTTCGGCGGTCGGGCAGGTCGGCTACTCCACCCGGTCTCACGATATCCGGACGACTGGCCGAGAAGGTCTGGTCGTCCTGGTCGTCATTTCGGTGGCGCCAGGCGCCGCGGGAGATGGGGCAAGCTGGATGCCGGGGCGGTGTCGCCGGTGGGGATGCGCGGCGAGGGACGCGAAGCCTGAGTGAGCGGGGGGCAGGGCCGCGAGTTCCTCTGCCATAGTAGAAGGAACCCGGAAAACAGGAGGGAAAAATGATGGAGGGAGAGGGTCGATCAATCCTCCCGGGACCTCTTTCCGCGCTCTCCGCGTGAGACACGTTGTTCCGGGCAGCTCACCGGTCGGCCAGTCACCCCTCGCGACCGGAAGCGAACGGATCACGGGGATAAACCTTCACGCTCGTCCAGGACCGAAGTTGCACCTTCCCCGCCGGGAAGCCCGGCGGCTTCCGCACATCGGCCACGCGACAGACATGAACATCCACCTTCCCCCGCGCCTCCCGCGCCTTGGAGTGGTACGCCGCGAGCTGGGCCGCCGACTCGATCACCTCCCGGGGAAGCGCGGCGAGGCCTTCCGGGTTCCGGACGACCACATGACTCCCCGCGAAGCCGGCCGCGTGCATCCACACGTCCCGAGGCGAGGCGAGCCCGAACGTCAGTCGATCGTTATCGCTCGCGCCCTTGCCGACCAGAATCTCGAACCCGTCCTGCTCGAACCGCCGAACCCCTGTGCCACGACTGGCCATCTCACACTGCTCCAGATCCCACGACCGTATTCATCAATCGACGCATTTCCTGTCTTCTACCGTTCAAGCCGAGCTCCGATGAGAGCTTCGAGAGCCGCCAAAGTCTGATGGAAGGTATAGACCGAGGCGATCTGCGACCGCTCCGCCTCCCCCAGCCGCGACTGCGCTTCGATGAGCTCCAGATTTGGCGCGACACCAAACCGGATCCGTTCGGTCGCCAGCTCCACCTCATCCTCCGCGATCGACCGGTTCTCCTCCTCCAGCAGTGACAGCACGTAGGCAGTCTGCAGATTCCGGAGCGATGTACGAACATCCGCCTCCAGAGCAAGTTCCTCCGTCCGCAGCTGATATTGGGCGTTCGATCGCTCTATCCGCGCCTGCTCCACCTGTCGTTCCCTTGTCAGCCCATTGAAGATCGGGAGGCTGAAGTTCAGCGAGACGCCAAAGGGATTCCTCTGATAATCGAAGGGGAGGCTGCTGTTGCCCCCCTCCAGGAGCTCCGTCGCCGTACCCGACAGGCTGGTTCCGAGGCTGACGGATGGAATGTAGCTCGTGAGCGCGGAGCGGACGCCCAGCCCCGCCACGCGGATCTGCGCCCGGCTCGCGGCGAGAACGGGGCTGTTGGTGCGCGCAATCTCAAGCAGCTCCTCCTCAGTCCAGGGCGGCTCGAAAAGCGTGAACATTTCAGTGAGTGCAACATCGACGGGAAGCTGCATACCCATCGTCTGGCCGAGAAGCAACGTTTGATTCGAGGCCGTGTTCTGCGCCTGGAGCAGACGGATCCGTGCCCGGCCACTTTCGACCTCGGCCCGCCGAACATCGAGCTGTGTTCCGGCCCCCACGTCGAACCGCCCTCTGGCGAGTTCGAGCTGCGCTTCCGTCCGCCCCACCTCGCGTTCCGCCTGAACGACCGCGTCGCGCCCCTCGAGAACCTGCAGATAACGCTGCGTCACCTCCGATTCGAGGGTGGCCAGGGCACGCCGTACATTCTCGCCCGTCGCGGCTCGCTGCGCCCGTGCGCGCGACGGCTCAAGAAGTTCGGCACCGCTGAGGTTGAATCCGAGGCTCAGACTGTAGGTCGACGAAAGGCGGGAGGGCTGCTCCGCGACCACGACGTCATCGACGCGAACCTGCCCACCCTGGGAATACCCGAAGCTGGTCGAGCTGTTGATTGAAGGAAGAAAAAGATTCGCATTCGCGACGCGGCCCGCCCAGTCCGCAGCCCGGAGATTGTTCTCCTGCGCCAGAAAACCCGGGTTGTTCTCCTGCGCGATCCGAATGGCCTGGTCCAGCGAAAGTCCGCCTGCGGGTACCTGCTGCGCGTACACGGGCGAGGCCACCAGAACTCCCGTGAGCAGAAGCCGGATCGTTGCTGGGAGGTGCGGATACTTTGTCATTGCAGTTATACGGATGGCAGTTCCGGCAGGAACTGGTCGTGGCATCGCGGGGCGCCCTGCACGAGACATCAATCCCGCACAAAAGACGCAAAAAGGCAATGTCCGAAGAACATCAATATGGTCCAATCAGTCACATTACCGATTTAACCGTCAGAAAGATTCGGGCGCCAGCCGTTCGGAGGGGAAGATCCGCCGATGTTGGAGAAGAACTTGCCGCGACGGGGCGGAGAGGGCAGGAAAGACGGGGGAAACAACCGTAGGACGGCGGCAGGTTCGCAATCCGCTTTCTGGTCGCATCCTTGCCGCAGCCAATTCCTCTGAAAACCGCAACAGATTTTCGCGCGCATTATGCGCGAGCGTCAACGGAATGTACTTTGCCCCCACGATTACGCGATCTCGGGGACTTCGCTGCCCCTGAACCTTACTACGGAAGTATCAAGATGTCTGATTCCGGTGACGAACTGAATGTTGAAAGCGATGGAGGCTTTTCGAGCCTCGGGCTCAAAGCTGAACTGGTAAAGGCTCTGACTGAGCTCGGGTACGAGGAGCCGACGCCGATCCAGAGCGAGACCATCCCCAGCCTGCTCAGAGGAAGTGACCTCCTCGGACAGGCGGCAACGGGTACCGGAAAGACGGCTGCGTTCGCGCTGCCGATCCTGAACCGACTCCATGAGGGAGAGCGGTCCCAGAGCCCTGTCGCACTCGTTCTCGTCCCCACGAGAGAGCTCGCCGTGCAGGTATCGGAAGCGATGCACAAGTACGGACGCGGCGTCGGCGCCCGCGTCGTGCCCATCTATGGCGGTCAACCGATCGGTCGCCAGCTTCGCACGCTGGAGCGGGGGGTCGACGTTATCGTGGCCACCCCCGGCCGGGCACTCGACCACGTCAATCGCGGCACGCTCCCCCTCGACAAGCTGCGCGTCGTGGTGCTGGACGAGGCGGACGAGATGCTCGACATGGGCTTCGCCGAGGACATCGAAGCAATTCTTTCGAAGACGCCGCCGAGCCGGCAGACGGTGCTCTTCTCGGCGACGATGCCATCCCGCATCGAATCGATCGCCAGACGCCATCTGCGGGAGCCGGTCCGCGTCGAAATCGAGCGGGAGCGCGCTGCGCCCGGAGAAGCGCCGAGGGTCCGGCAGACGGCGTACATCGTCCTGCGCGCGCACAAGGTGGCAGCGATCGGCCGCATCCTGGATCTGGAGGCTCCTTCAGCTGCGCTCGTCTTCTGCCGCACGCGCAACGAAGTCGATCAGCTGACGGAGACCCTCAACGGCCGCGGTTTCCGCGCGGAGGCGCTCCACGGAGGGATGAACCAGGAGCAGCGCGATCGTGTGATGGGCCGGCTCCGCTCCGGCTCCGCGGAACTCCTCATCGCGACAGACGTCGCCGCCCGCGGGCTCGATGTCGAGCAACTCACCCACGTGGTGAACTATGACGTCCCCTCTGCGCCCGAGTCGTACGTCCACCGGATCGGCCGGGTGGGCCGCGCAGGCCGGGAAGGCGTTGCGATAACACTCGCGGAACCACGCGAACATCGGCTCCTGAAGAACATCGAGCGCGTGACCCGCCAGCGCATCGATATCGCCAAGATCCCGACGGTTGCGGATCTGCGCGCTCGGCGGCTGGAGCTTACCCGCGCCGGGATCCGTGAAGCGGCACTCGATCCGGAAGGCTTCGAACGTTTCCGTGTGATCATCGAAGCACTCGCTGAAGAGTTCGACCTGATGGACCTCGCAATGGCGGCGGCCCGGATGGCACATGAAGCGACGGTGGGCTCGGAAGATGACACCGAGAACATCCCGGAAGTCGTTGCGCGGCCGGAACGGTTCGACCGCGGCGAAGGCCGGCGGGACCCGAGCGGTCGCCGGCCCGGAAAGCCGGTCGGTGCCCCGCGCGGCCGCCGAGGGGGCGCCGAGGGCATGACGAGGGTATTCATCGGGGCAGGGCGCGATGCAGGGGTCCGTCCGCAGGATCTTGTCGGCGCAATCGCAAACGAGGCAGGGCTGCCCGGGCGGCAGATCGGCGCAATCGAGATTTCCGACAGATTCTCCCTCGTCGAAGTCCCCGATGATGCTGCGGATGGCGTGATCGCGGCTCTTCGTGGAAGCACCATCAAGGGGAAGCGGCCGGTCGTGCGACGGGAGCGATTCCAGCAGTAGTCGCCCAGCAGGGCGGGCGCCGGGAAGATGACACAAAAAAATCCAGCCCCTGTCTGCAGGGGCTGGATTCGTCACACCTTTCCGATGCCGAGGGCGGCCTAGTATACCCTCGGCAGGCGCTTCTTCAGGCCGAAGGCGGCATCAGTCCGGCTTCGGCTTCCGCTTCGGCCGCTTCACGTGCAGCGCGTGCCTGACTCTCCCGGGCCTCACGCTCTTCACGCGACTCCGGACAAGCGAGGGTGATGGCCTCCTCGAGGAGCTCCGGGCTCAGCCGCGGATAAAAACTTCTCGCCTTTTCCTCGATATCGACTCGCGACGATCCAGGCCGGACCGCGGCACGGATCGCCTGCGCCCGCGCCTCCCGAAGCAGGCGGGCTGTCTTCTCCTCGCGCCGCTGACGGGCTGCTGCCATCTCGTAAGCCAGATCTACTCCATCCACGAATCATTCTCCGGGTCGGGGAAATTGTGACCGGTATCTCCATAAGATAACACCTTTCGACAATCTTTGCCCCATCCCATGATCGGGTGACAGGGAAGGGCACGAAGGAGCAGGCCCTGGCTCATCGATGCGGCCCGTCCCCGCCCGGAGAATGGCTCACCTCTGCGCTGCACGTCCCACGCATCATGCTCCACCGGATCGCCCCCGCCACCGCCGCCCGGCGACCAGCCCGCCCGTCAGCACCGACACAGGGCCCACCACGCTCATCGCCAGCGGATACCAGGAAGGCTGGCCCGGCGCAGCGCCCATGAACAGTGTGGGGAGGCTGAGGATCAGAATGACGATTGCCACTACCAAGGTGTGTCCGTGCGGGGCTCGCGCCGCGACCCGTGCTGCCGCCGCGCCGCCGCACGCTCCCGCGAGGAAGCTTGCCGCAATGTTGGCGGCGAGGTACGGGCCCGACTCCCTGCCCTCGAGCGGGATTCCGGTCAGCAGAATCGTCGCCTGATGAAAGATCAGCACCAGGACGAATGTCACCGCAAGACCAACCAGCACCGCCACTATGCTGCGGATCATGGAAGCACCGGGGTGGATGTTTCGAGGATCGTCCTCTCTGCAGCCAGAAGGTGCGCGCGCAGCAGATCGTTGACCTCATCGGGGCGCTGAAGGGTCACGCCATGAGCCCCGTCTGAAATCTCCACAAAGCGGGCGCCCGGGATTTCTGCAGCAAGACTCCTTCCGAACTGCGGCGGGGCGATCAGATCATGGGCTGCACTCACGATCAGAGTCGGCATCCCGCCGATCTCCCGAAGCTCCTTTCGCCGATCGAATGCCCGAAGGGCCTTCAACTGTTTCGAGGCGATCGGCGGACGTCTCCCGAGGTCGTGACCGAAGAGCGGAGCAAGCCTTTCGGCCACCTCCTCCTCAGAGTCCGGTGCAACGGTGCCGGGTGCCATGACGAGCTTCAGGAAGGCGCGGCGCCGTGACCGCCTGGTGCCGATACTCGAGGCCAGCCCGAGCCAGAGCATCCGCCCGGAAAGGGAAGTGGCGTCGGCGCCCCGACCGACGGTGCAGAGCAGCGAGAGGCTGCGGACGCGTTCGGGACGGGTCAGCGCCATCTGCTGCGCAATCACCCCTCCCAGCGAATGGCCGACGAGATGCGCGCTCCCGATCTGCCGATGGTCGAGCAGTGCGAAAGCGTCTTCGGCCATCCCTTCCACTGAAAGCACTTTTGGCGCAGGCCCGCTCCGCCCCACCCCCCGGTTGTCGAATGAGATGCAGCGGAAGTCGGATCGAAGATCTTCGATCTGCGGGGTCCACCCGTCCCCATGTACGCCGACCCCCTGGATGAACAGCACGCGAGGACCCTCGCCCTCCTCGCGATAGCCGAAAGTGCAGCCGTTGTACGCGAAGGTCATCATGCAACGAAGAGGGCCCTGGCGGGATTATCCCGGATCCGAACTAAGCAGTTCCCTGTAGAACCCCAGCGTGTCCGCCGCGATCCGGGCCCAGCTGAACCGCTCGAGTACCCGCTCCCGCGCCGCCCTCCCCATCTTCCGGCGGCGTCCCTCGTCCGCCATGACTTCATTGACGCCCTCCGCCAGGGCGCGTGAGAAGGCCATGGGGTCGAGCGGCTCGGGCGACCCGCCCCCCTCGGCCTCGAATGGAATCAGCAGGCCGGTTTCCCCGGGCACGACGATCTCCGGGATTCCTCCCACCGCCGAGGCGACGACGGCGGTCTCGCACGCCATCGCCTCGAGATTGATGATGCCGAACGGCTCATAGACGGAGGGGCAGACGAAGACATCGGCATGCGAGTAGAGCGCGATCGTATCGGCCTTGGAGATCATCTCCGGAATCCACACGATCGGATCCCGGACTCTTTTCTTCACCTCCTCGACGAGCGCCTCCATCTCCGCGCCGATCTCGGGCGTGTCGGGCGCGCCCGCGCATAGCACCACCTGCATCCCGGGTTCCAGGAACTCGATGGCCCGAACGAGGTGGAGGATTCCCTTCTGACGGGTGATCCGGCCGACAAAAAGCACGGTCGGCAGCTCCGGATCGACGCCCAGCCTCCGCAGAGTTGCCTCATCATCGACCGGCCGATACTCGTCCGGATCGATGCCGTTGTAGATCACCCGTACCCGCTCCGGCTCGACGCCGTAAAGCGCAACGACATCCTCCTTCATTGCGGCGGAAACGGCGATCACTCCATCGGCGTTCTGATAGGCGGTCTTCTCGATCCATGTCGTCGCCTGAAAGGCGCTGCCGAGCTGCTCCGCCTTCCATGGCCGGTGAGGTTCCAGCGAATGGGTTGTGAGAACCAGTCGCGCCCCCGTCAGCTGTTTGGCCAGGATGCCGCCGAAATGGGTGTACCAGGTGTGGCAGTGGACGATGTCCGAAGGGCCCATCGCTCCGGTCATCGCCAGGTCGCGAGCGATCGCATCGAGGAGGCGTCCATGCCGAGGGTCCTGCGCCTCGATGGCAGCAGGATCGGGGATCCCCCTCACGCGTAGATTCCCCTGGTCGATCCGCTGATCGCCGAAGGAGAAGACATCCACCTGATGAGCCCGGCTCTCTGCGGCGGCAAGCTCGCGTGACAGGTATTCGACGTGGACCCCCGCCCCGCCGTAGACGTTGGGCGGGTACTCGTTGGTGAAGAGAGCGATTCGCATTCGGAGGTCAGATCACCGTTCCGTCGGGAATAGCGGCATTCTTGAGGATCACCACGATCCCGTCGCGGATGTACCAGCCCGGTCCCTCGGCCTGCTGAACGCCCTCGCTGTTCGTGATCTGGCAACCGCGCCCGATCGACGCATTCCGGTCGACGATTGCCCCCTCGATGCGCGTGTCATCGCCGATTCCCGGCCTCGCCGGACCCTGCACAGGGAAGCGACCGGCGGGATCCTCCCAACCGTAGTAGTCGGCTCCCAGCATCACCGTCCGGTGCATCCGCGTACCCCGCCCGATGAAGGAGCGGATGCCGACTACCGAGTTGGTGATGTGACTGTCGACGATCACGCTTCCCTCTCCGACGATCGTATTCTCGAGCATCGTGCGCGTCACCTTCGCCGGCGGCAGCATCCGCGCGTTCGTGTAGAGCGGTGCAGCAGGGTCGTACAGGTTGAAGTCCGGCGTCGGCTGGGCGAGCATGATGTTGGTCTCGAAGAACGACCGGACGGTTCCGATATCGTTCCAGTAGCCCGTAAAGGGGTACGCGAAGACACGCCGCTCCCTGATCGCGCCCGGAATGATCTGCTTACCGAAATCGTGCTGGTCACGATTCGCGTCGAGCACCTCCCGAAGGATCTCGCCACTGAAGATGTAGATGCCCATCGAGGCGAGGTAGATCCGTCCCTCTCTCTCGAGGTCCGGCGTAACGGGACTCTCCTTGCCGTCCAGATCGTGAAGCGGCGGCTTCTCGTGGAATTCCGTTATTCGTGATGCCTCGTCGGTCTTCAGGATCCCGAAGCCGGGGGCATCGGCGGCCACGACGGGCGTGACGGCGATGGTGATCTCGGCGTTCGTCTCCTGATGGTGCCGCAGCATCTTCTGATAATCCATCGAGTAGAGCTGGTCACCCGACAGGATGATCACATACTCGTGCGGATGATTCCGGATGTGCGGGATCGACTTCCTGACGGCGTCCGCGGTCCCCTGATACCACATCTCGGACTCGGACGTCTGCTCGGCGGCGAGCAGGGTGACGAAGCCCCCCCGGAACCGATCGAACACGTACGAGTGCGCGATGTGGTTGTTGAGGCTCGATGAGTTGTACTGCGTCAGTACAAAGATGCGGTACAGGCCGGAGTTGATGCAGTTCGATATCGGGACGTCGACCAGACGGTACTTGCCCGCGAGTGGAACGGCCGGCTTCGCGCGGTCGCTGGTGAGCGGAAAGAGGCGAGTACCGGCGCCGCCACCCATGATGACAGCGAGCATGGAGTCCATCGGTCGTTTTCTTCCGGGGGTGTGTGCGTATCCAGTCGCGGCGGCAGTGCGGGGGCGGAGATGCGAACCGTCTCCTCTGTCCGGCTCTGCCGGTCCGGCGCCGGGCGATCAGCGCGTCCTGATCCGCCGTCCCCAGGATCGGAAGGGCGGCCTCCGCGACCTGCTCGATCGAACCTAAGGCAAGAGGCAAGACGCAAGCCAGTCACAGAGCGATGGAGTGCTCCACCGCAGTCACTCTTCTTCAGGCTCGGGGCGCAGATCGGTTACCGCCAGGGGCAGCTTGTGCGCGCTCTTCAGCGCCTCGACGACCAGGGTGCGGTGACACTCTGCCGGCTCGGCCTCGAAGCAGAGCAAGCAGACGTGCCGACCCTCCCGCACGATGGCCGCAAGCGTTGTCAGCGCTGACTGCGCCTCCGCCGTGGAAAGATGATCGCGGAAGATCGCGTGCATCTCAGCATGGCGCCCTGCCCTCGCCGCGGCCCGCCCCTCGGCCGGGGTGCCAAGATCCCTCAGATGAAGATAGTCGATCCCGGCCGACGCGAGATTCGCCGCGAGGGCGGTTTTCGCGAAACCGGGGCGCCGCGAACTGGCGACGGCCCTCACATCGATGAGCAGCTCGACCCCCGCTTCGGTCAGGGCCCGCAG
>CAYRLB010000005.1:0-15305 GCA_964424945.1 uncultured Gemmatimonas sp. | reverse complement strand
GCGCCCCGCGGGGGATTGTTCTCCCGGCGTGCAAGCGGGTTCCACGCCCACTGGTGGACACCCTGACGCAGTGCGAGCGAGCTCTTCTCCAGCGCTTCCACACCGACGAGGATGACGAGAGTCACCAGAGTAACCGCGACCGCCGCAGCGGTGAAGCCGAGCCCTATCGCCGCCCCGATCGCGGCCAGCAGCCAGATGACCGCTGCCGAGGTGACACCCACCAGCAGCCCCTCACGCGTCAGGATGACACCTGCGCCAAGGAAGCCGATCCCCGAGACGACCTGACTAAGGACCCGGGTCGGGTCGGCTCCGGGTCCAGCGAATGTGGTTCCCAGCAGCACAAAAAAATGCGTCCCCAGGCAGACCAGGATGCACGTCCGGATCCCCGATGGCTTACCGCGAAGCTGCCGCTCGAGCCCGATCATGCCACCGCACACGATACTGGCGAGTACCGGCACCCAGAACGCGAGTGCAAGCGGGTCGAGGCGTTCGAAGGGCGTCATTTCTGGCTGAATGTTCCGGAGACGGTTGAACCTCGGGGTCGCGATCGACGCCCGGTTGGAGCGTCGACCGCGAAACCTGCAGATTACGACTCGGCGTTCTCTTTCGCGAGCGCGTTGTAGTCGCGCATCGCCGCTTCCACGACAGCTTTTGCGTGGTCGACGCCGTACACCCGCTGCACCTCGATCTGCGCTTCCTGCCCGGGAACCAGCTTGTACGTGGAAAAATAGTGCTGCAGGCGCTCGACCAGGATCGTCGGCACATCCTCCAGGTCCGAGACGCTGCTCCACATGAAGTCCCCTTCGAGGACCGCGATGATCTTGTCGTCGGCCTCGCCCCTGTCGAGGAGCTGGATCCCCCCCACCACACGCGAAGGGACGATGACCTCGGAGCGCGTGATCGGCCGCTCGCTCAGGACGCAGATGTCGAGCGGGTCGCCATCCCCTGCGATCGCGCCGGGGCATAGCCGGGCGATCTCCTCACCGCAGTACGTCCTCGGGATGAAGCCGTACAACGCCGGAGGCTGCGACGAGGTGCGCTGCGGCCGGTCGACGCGCAGATAGCCCGTCGCCTTGTCGACCTCGTACTTGATCAGGTCGAAGGGCGTGATCTCAATGTATGAATTCACGAAAATGGGAGGCTCCCGTCCGGGCTCCAGGCCATGCCATGGATGGGGACGCCAACTCGAAAAATCCGTCCGGGTCATCAGTTGTGAAAAGCTGTGTATTGAAGGCCGGCTCTCGGCATGCTATCACCCCTCGCTGGGGATGATCATCCAGGAGAGCCCGTAGACGATTATTCCAGGAAACGCCACCGACACCACCGACGCCACCACGAAAATGAGGCGAACGAGTGTCGGGTCGACATCAAAATACTTCGCAACCCCTCCCAGGACACCTGCCACCATCCGGTTGTCCTCGGAGCGATAGAGGCGCTTCGTCAGCTGGGTCATGTGATGGCCTTGGCTGGTCTGATCGGAAGGGGGACGATGGCCGGAACGGCCGCGACGTGCAACCTCCCCGGGCGTGGAGCCGGGGAAAAGTTTGCCGTTCCGGGTCGCGCAGGCGGCGAAATCAGCCGCGGAAGAAGGCCGCTCGCATCCGGGCGATCTCCTCCGGCGAGAGCTCCTCCACCGGCCGGGAGTACAGTTCGCGGATCTCCTCACCCTTCGCCGCAGCGATGAATTTGGCTGCTACGCCGGGCTTGAGACGCCGCGATCGTTTTACCTCTGTTTCGTTTTCGTTACTCGTTGAAACTCGTGCCATTGTCGTATTCGAAATGCTGTCCGTCACTACGGAACGGTCGGCTCTCCATGCATGGTGTGCGCCAGAAATAGTCTGCGGACAGGGCATACCGCCGATGGCGGTCGGGTCCTGCATATGGCAGACCGGCAGACCACCCGAGGGGATGATGCGCCCTCTCAGGGTACTCTTACAGGCAGAAGGCCCGTAAAGTTTGGTCGCCTGTGTTTCGCCGGACCTTGGTGGCGCCGCCGCAGGAAACAACGGCGCAAAAGCGCGGCTCCCGAGCCGAACCACCTGCTCCGATCACAGGCGGGTACTTCATTGTACGGAATTCTTGAATCAGGAAGGAAAAACGGGTACGTAAATCCTCAGCCGACGGGATCCGGCTGAGGAGCGGACACACGAGTGGAGATGCCGATGATCCCGATCAGATCACCAAAGCTGTTCCGCACGGTTATGTCCCGAACCGACACCTCGAACTCTTCACCCATCTTCGACCGAACGTTAAACCGACCCGACCAGCTGCGACCTTCCTGCAGCTGGCGGAGAATCTTTTCGCCGAGCTCACGCGAAACGGAAGTGGGCGTGACGTCAGTGATGTGGAGGCCGTACACCTCTTCCGCCGACCACCCGTAGGTAGTCTGTGCAGCCCGGCTCCAATACACAATCTCACCATCCACTGTCGTCCCGATAACCGCCTGATGGTCGGTGTCGAAAAGTCTGGCGTGCGACCGGATCATATCCGCGGTCGTCACACTCATTTCGCTGTTCGACATCCCGTAAGGGTGTTTTTTTGAGAAGGCGGCGTCGTAGGGCAGGTCGAATGAGACTTCTTCTACACCGGCCCGATAAAAAAGGTTGCAGCGCTTCTGTCACTCTTGTGCAGACGCTCGGGAGCTTACAATCCTTGCGGTGACGAGCAGCTGGCCGGTATGCCGCTGAGCGTGTTCGGCGCCATGAAAGAGCAGCCCCAGAACGGTGGATGGCAGACGCTTCCGGCCGACATACCGGGGTTCTGTCAGCTCGGACTCACTCGTTTCATGAAGCTGCTGCAGGCATCTGTCCACCTGCTCGCGATATGCGTTCAGGAGCGTATCGGGACTCGCATCGGGAGGGACCTCGCCCTCCTCGGAGAGTCGATTCATCTGTTCATCGCTCAATCCTTCGTCCCGGGCGTAGGTGAAGAGACGATCGAGCATCCCGGGGAGGTGCCGAAGGTGAAAGCCGACGGAAGCGACATTCGCGGGACGCGACCGAAGCTCATCCGATGACAGTCCCTGCACCGCCTGCCCCACTTCATGCAGTGACTGAAGGAGGGCATGGGCGACAGGTTGCAGAAGGGGAGAAATCCCTTCGACAGGTCCACGTTGCCAGTATTCGAGTTCCGCCAAGCCGGGCCATCCTTTCAATGAGATCAATCCTGTAGCGGCCGGTCACCGTCGGGACGCGGTCGCGGGAGCACTCGAAATGGGCAGGAAGCATTCTCTTCGAACGATCGTCCCATCCGTCTGCGGACTTCTCGTTCTGGCAGGCGCGTGCGACGAGAATCCGAACCAGCCACTTCCTCCCGATCCTTCAGGAAGTGAAGTCATCGCCATGGAGATCGTCAACGGGCTCGACAGCCCTGTTTATCTGACCTCGCCAACAGGAGACGACCGCCTCTTCATCGTCGAGCTGGAAGGTACGATCCGCATCTTCGACGACGGCCGGCTTCTTCCGACACCCTTCCTCGACATCAGGGGCGACGTTTCCACGGGGAACGAGCAGGGGCTGCTGAGCATGGCCTTCCATCCGGACTATGCGGACAATGGCTTCTTCTACATCAATTATACCGATGGAGATGGCGATACGCGCGTCGAGCGCTATCGGGTATCCGCCAATCCGAATGTCGCCGACGCGGGATCGGCGACACTCGTGCTGATGGTTGAGCAGCCATACGGGAACCACAACGGCGGGCTGCTGAAGTTCGGCCCGGACGGGATGCTCTACATCGGGATGGGCGATGGCGGGTCGGGCGGTGATCCACTGGAACATGGCCAGAACCCCCACAGCCTCCTCGGCGCACTCCTTCGTATCGATGTGGATCGCGGCAATCCCTACGCCATTCCCAATGGGAACCCCTTCGCCAACGGAGTTGCGGGACGGCCTGAGATCTGGGCGATCGGCCTTCGGAATCCCTGGCGCTTTTCGTTCGACCGGGTAGGAGGGACGCTCTATCTCGCGGATGTCGGGCAGGGCAGGCGAGAGGAAATCAATGTGACCCCATCGACAACGCCCGGTTTGAATTTCGGCTGGAATACGATGGAGGGGACGCTCTGCTTCGACCCCGGACAGGGATGCTCGACCGCCGGGCTCGTTATGCCGGTGCACGAGTATGCGAACCCGACCAACGGCTGCTCGGTCACGGGGGGGTATGTCTACCGCGGCGAGGCGATCCCCGACCTGAATGGGCATTATTTCTACGGGGACTTCTGCGCAGGGGTTGTGCGCAGCTTCCGGATGGTCGGCGGCGCTGCGACCTCTCACCTGGAATGGGATTTCGGCCCGCTCGGGCGCATCACCTCGTTCGGAGAGGACGCGCTGGGCGAGATCTACGTCGTGGTGCAGCAGGGTCGCATCTACCGGATCTCGCCTGCGGCTGAGCCGTCCTGATGGGGCATCGGCCCCGGAAGCGGCTTCCCAACCGCGGGCGGACTTCATAGTGGGGGTCGTGTGGCACGGCCCTCGGCGCGACGCTGAGGGAGAGCGGGCGCCGAGGGTCGGCTCATTGCACCGCTCGTCCGGGCGCGATACTTATGTCCCCCGACGACAGGACCGGGGCAGAAAGGGCCAGCATTCGCTCGCCTCCGGTTCTCCACTTTCCATTGGCGGCTTCCACACGAATGGCGATCGTGGGCCGGTTTCCCGGCATCGATCCCACCTTCCGCGCGGTTCGCACGATCGATCTGAGCGGAGCGGGGGCGCCGCAGAACGTCCGATCGAATCCCCGATGATTGAGCGAAGAATCCGCATTGAAGCCGCGGGCGTCACCGTCGAAGCAGTTCTCGACCATTCACCGATGGCGGATGCCCTGTGGGAGGCGCTCCCCATCCGGGGCCGTGCCCAGACCTGGGGCGATGAGATCTACTTCCGCATCCCGGTGGATGAGCCGGCCGACGCAGGTCCTGGCGAAGAAACCGTTGCGCTTGGAACCATCGGCTACTGGCCTCCCGGGAAGGCGCTCTGCTTCTTCTTCGGGCCAACCCCGATGAGCAATGGCGATGAGATCCGACCTGCTTCGGAGGTACACGTGATGGGTATGATGGAGGGCGACCCAAGGGTGCTGAAGAGTGTTCCGTCGGGCGCACCAGTCAGGGTCGACGCCATCTGAGCCTTCTTGCGTTCCGCCTGGGGCCAAGCGGGCCGACGGCTCTCGCGTCCGCATCTCAATCTTCCTTCCTATTCAACGTGCTCGGCCGTCCACGATCAGGTGGCGGTCGGCACGTTTGTTGACGCGTTTTTTCAATCCCTTCGCGTTGGTCCTCCGGCACCTTCGGCGCACTCTTTTCCCCACCCAGAGGAGGCGGAGATGCAGATCCCGAATGACAGCTTCGGAACGCCCTTTCACCTGGTGATGTTCACCTTCAATGGGACGGAAACCGCTCGGCGTGTTCTCAACCAGCTCCGGGAGGAGGGTGGTCTGGACGGCTGTGAGATCGAGGCTGAGGCTCTGGTTTCGAGAGACCGTGACGGGCGGGTGCAGCTTCACGAGCGTGGCGCAGCCGGCGTGGGTGCGGCGCTCGGGATCGTGACGGCGGGCATCGTCGGATTCGTCACCGGGCCGGTGCTGCTGCTGGCGATGGTGGTGGCCGGCGGTCTGGTGGGCGGCCTTGCCGGACATTTCGCAGGCCAGGTCCTTCCTCCGGACGATCTTCGGGAAGTAGCCGATGCCCTCAGGCCGGGGAGTTCTGCGCTCCTCGCCGTCGTCGATTCACCGCACGCGCCTCGCCTTGTCGCAGCGTTCGCGGCGGAGGGCGCGCAGGTGCTGAATGTCCCGGTAGAAACCGAAATCTCGAGCGTTCTGCGGGAGGGGATCACCGGCCGGATACGGCGGGCGGGGGGAATGGTCACCGTATAGCGCTGCGGCTCGCTCCCCGAACCGGGTACCCGCACCCGGCTTCAGGGAGTCGGGCCGGAGATATCGCCGCGGCCGTTCTACCCTTTCAGCGCTCCAAAGGCTGCGAAGCACCCATTCTTGTGCAGCACATCGTAGTGGGCGAACCCTGCTCTGCGGAGGAGATCGAGCTGGTAGGAGAGGGGTACAGGGGAGTCCTCGAGCTCGATGTAGCCGAAGACCTTTTCCTTATACTCCTCGCCGCCCACGCCCCGGAGATAGTCGGCATACCGCTCCCACATCACCTCCCGCGCTCCCGGGATGGCGTGCTCGACGAGATCCGCGATCCAGATCGAACCTCCTGGACGCAGTGCTTCATGGAACTTCCCGAAGATCGCCTCCCACTCCGCATCGGTGCGGAGGTGGTGGAGGACGGCCGCTGCCACGATGAGATCGTAGCTTTCGGCCTCGAGCTCGAGCTCCCTGATGTCCGACTGGATCGTTCTCACCTGCTGTGTGGTCGCCGCGCCGACACGATCGGCCGCTCGTTCCAGCATTCGGGGGCTGAGATCCACCAGGTCGACTTCTAAGTCGGGGAGGCGTTGCAGCAGGGTGAGTGAGTAGTTGCCGGCGCCGCAGCCGACATCGAGGAGCCGTCGCGCGCCCGGCGTCGTTGCAGCCGCTGCATCGGCGATGAGACCGAGCACGAGCGGCGCGTCCATCGTCGCTGTCTGCCCCGTCTCGATGTTGGAGAATCTATCTACTTCCCCGTCGAACCGGTCTCTGATCTCCTGCGGATACAACTTCCTGCCGCTGCTCACGTCATTCCTTTCCAGGGGCCTTGCCCTCGATGTACGACTGTTCCCGCTACCGGGCGAACCCCCGGAGCGGGGCGAAGGTCTCGGACGTTGTTCGGCGCTATCCGACCGAACTGCCGAGGCGGAAGGGTTCCGGTAGCGGGACGGTAATCCCCGATACCCGACCGGAACCGATCCTCTCTGCCACGTCACTCGACCGAGAACCGATACACCGTGGTCGACCTGTATTCCTCACCCGGACGCAGGACGGTGCTCGGAAAGTCCGGCTTGTTCGGCGTGTCGGGGAAGTGCTGCGTCTCCAGAGCGACTCCTCCCCACCTGGGAAAGGTCCTGCCATCCCGCCCGGGGATGGGCCGACCCCAGTTGCCCGAGTAGAACTGGATCCCTGGTTCGGTCGTCCTCACCTCCATCACACGGCCGCTCGACGGATCCGAAAGCCGTGCTGCGAGTTCGAGTCCGTCACCCTGACGATCGATGACGAAGTTGTGATCATAGCCCGAACCGGTCCGGATCTCGTGGTGGTCGGCTTCGAGCTGATCGCCGATCCGCCTCGGCTGTCTGAAGTCGAGGGGGGTGCCGCTCACCGCAGCCAGCTCACCCGTCGGGATCAGACCTGCGTCCGTCGGCGTGTACCGGCTCGCGTTGATCATCAGCAGATGGTCCACATGATCACGCTGCCCGGCCCCCGCCAGATTGAAGTAGGCGTGGTTCGTCAGATTGATGTGCGTCGCACGGTCGGTAGTGGCGAAGTAGTCGATGGCGATCTCGTTGTTGCTGGTCAGGGTGTAGGTGACCTGCACCTCGACCGTCCCCGGATAGCCCTCTTCACCGTCAGGGCTGGTGTACTTCAGAACTACGCCCGCCCCGTCTGCCCGGTTGAATGGCTCTGCGCTCCACAGCTTGGTGTGGAAGCCGGCCGGCCCGCCATGGAGATGATGGGGCCCGTTGTTCGCGGCGAGCCGATATTCCTGCCCTTCCAGAGTAAAGCGAGCCCCACCGATCCGGTTCCCGTATCGGCCGATGACGGAGCCGTAGTATGGCCTGGCCCGGTACTCCGAAACGGAGTCGAAGGCCAGCGTCAGCTCTTCGACGCTGCCCTCTCTGTCCGGCGTCTGAATCGAGGTGATGAGGCCTCCGTAGTTGGAGATGCCGAGTACCATCCCGTTGGAATTGGTGATGAGGAACTCCTCTGCGGAGCGGCCATCGGGCAGTGATCCGAACGGTTGTCTCTGGATCGCAAAGCCACTTCCGGATCTCGCTCCGTCGGTGTTGCCGGCGCAGGCAGTCATGGCGATCAATCCTGCGCCGACCATGAGGCGGCCCAGTCGAGCGGGATTCTTCATCGGTCGTCGCGGCTGAGGTTAGGACAGCTAGTCAGGAACATCCTTCCACATAATCAACTGCAGGCGCGATCCCGCCGCGATAGCGGGTAATGCGCTCACCATCCGTCTCGAAGACCAGCTTCGAGCTGCTGTCGGCGCCAGCGGCCTCTCCGGCGACGGTCAGGTAGGCGCCATCGGTGTATTTGTGAGGACCACGTGTCGCCCCGGGATAGAGGGAGAGGATCCGGCTCTCCGAATCCCCGACGCGTGCTCCTTCCGCAGTCGCCGCACTCCCGCCGATGACATCGACCCGGACCAGCCGCCCCATCTCGACCATGAAGAGCATACTGTCCGGCGCGGCCTCGGCACGAACATAGTCACAATGCTCATCAAGCGCGGCTGTGTCGACGCCGGCCTCGAGGAAGGGAGCCAGCTCGGCCAGGGTCATCCCGATCCGTAGAGATCCGGTGCCGGTCGGGGTCACGGCCCAGTCGTCGCCCGCGAGAGGTGGAACAGGGTCCGTGGCGGGGGGTGGGACGTCGGGTCGCTCGGTCGGTTCACCGGCTTCGGGCGAAGTGCAACCGGTTGCAGCCACCAGCAATCCCAGGACAAATGCTTTGCACTTCTTCATGCGCCCCTCTTCAGTCTGGATTGCGATAATAGTGCGGTAGACCGCGGGAGACGAATCGGCGAGTGTCGTCGCCGGCTGGTTGGCGAACGAGTGGCGCCGATCCGTGCATGAAGAATACGGTGTGACGTCACAGATGATACTGCGGCTGCAGCCGAGCGGAGACACAGCGGTCGATGCGTAGCTGAAGAAGCGTTCACCTCCCCCTTCCGCCGGATGATGGGCATCCCACCTCCACTGTAAGCCGGCCCAGGAAAACCCGCGTGGCGAAGAACGCCGCATGTGTCACCGTCCGGCAAAAGGGTGCTGCCTCTGCATCATCAGCCTTCCTGCCGGTCCCAGCCGTTGGTGTCGGGCTGCATTACCTCCAACCGATTCCCGAAGGGGTCGAGCACATAGAATCTGCGCATGCCGGGGTAGCGCTGATCCCAGGTTACGGCGAGGCGACTCTCTTCACAGCGCTGAGCCAGTTCGTCCAGATCGTCGGTGACAAGGGCAGGGTGTCCCTTTCGGGCCGGGCGGAAATCCGCCTCCTCGGTGATATGCAGCTCGGCAGTTCCGGAACGGAACCAGACCGTCCTCAGCTTCCGAAGCGCACCCGGCGGACGTTCGATTTCCTTCATGCCAAGCACGTCGCCGTAGAAACCGCGCGCTCTGTCTTCGCTGTCCTGCAGCGGCGGCATCGTCAGCTGGACGTGATCGATCGATTGTATTCCCATCGGATTGGAGCCGGCCTACGGCCAGGGCTGGGTGGAGGGTAGGACGACGACCCAGGATTGACGATCGATCCGGGAGCGGAGCGTCAACAAGGAGCATTCGCCGGACGCGTAAACGCCGCTGGAGCGATGGGTCCAGCGGCGTTTCGACATGTTCCGAACCAGCGGGTCAGAAGAGCTTCTGTTTCTCAGGCCTGCGGCAGGGAGTTCACCAGTTCGACCATCCGCCGCTTCATCGCCTCGTCCGGGAGCCGCCCCATCGCGCCGCCCATGTTGTCTTCCATGTTTGCGGGGCGGCTGGTGGCAGGGGTCGCGGCCGTTACCGCCGGATGGCTTACAACGTACTTCAGGAAGAATTGCGCCCAGGTAGTGGCATCGAACTCCGCCGCCCATTCGGGCACTGCCCGCCCTTCGACGCGGTTCCAGAGGCGGGTGCGTCCAAAGGGCGCATAGACCAGAACGGCGATGCCACGGTCGGCAGCGAGCGGTAGGATCGTCTGTTCTACCTCGCGATTGTCGACGGCGTAGTCGATCCCGATGAAGTCGATCGGCTCCGTCCGCATCACCTGGGCGAGGTCGCCGTACTGGTTTTCGGCGGTGGTGGTGATCCCGTAATAGCGGATCCTGCCCTCATCCTTGTACTCCTTGAGGATCGGGAGCTGCACGGAGGGCGCGCCCATGTTGTGGACCTGGATGAGGTCGATGACTGGCTTGCCGGCCCGCCGGAAGGAGGTTTCGACCTGCTCTCTCGCCTGCGCCGCATCGGCGGTACCGCCACGCGCGACATTCAGCTTCGTCGCCCAGAAGAGCTCCGGCATGATGTCCGACTCCTGTGCGCTCCGTCCCGCGACCTCCTCGGAGGCGCCATAGCTGGGGGCCGTGTCGAAGACCTTCCCGCCGCTCCTCACCATCGTATTCATCACCTCCCGCAGGGCGGTGACATCATCTGATCGCGCGACCTGTGAGAAGGTCGCCGAGCTGCCGAGCCCCACAACGGGGAGCTGTTCGCCCGTCTTCGGGATCGCGCGCGTGATCAACTGCTGGGTGGAGAGCGCCTGTGCAAAACCCGTTCGGGGGACCCCTCCCAGAGCGAGAGATGCGCCCGTACCGAGCGCCATCCCCAGCCATTCACGACGACTTACCATGAACCCTCCTCACGGTTACAAAGTGCATGCTGCAATGCGGATGTGAACGCTCCGCGCAGGCGAGACGGGCAGGAGGCATCCTGCTCCTGTTCTCGGGCACATCATTATGTATACGCCCGCGTCCCTGCTGCCGTTGGCAGGGCGCTCTTCAGTACGCTTCCCGATCCTGTCCGGCGCCACAATACGGAAGAATGGTACCCTGCGCTGCTCAGGGCCCTCCGCCAACAGATCGGGTCCTCATCTGTACAATCTGAGGTCGGAATGAAAGGTCGAACACATTCGGGCTGAACGTCTCCAGGCCCGGCAGTCTCCGGTCCGCTCCGCAGTACCATTCATCACCCCCTTCGAAGGAGCAGGCAAGGTATGAACAGGCGAAATGTCCTTTCAGCTTTCGTGGGAGCTCTCGTAGCGCTCACACTGGTCGGGGTTACCCGGGCGGAAGCCCAATCGGCCGGGGACTTCGTGGGCAAGTGGACGATTACCTTTGCCCCGCCAGCGGGCATGCCGGGCGGTGGAGCGGGTGGTCCTCCGGGCGCCGGCCCCGCGGGTGGTGGTGGTCCGGGAGGCGGCGGATTCCGCGCTGCGCCGACGGTCCTCGAAGTCACGCAGTCAGGCAATGCCCTCGCCGCAACGATGACGGGCGGTTTCGGAATGGGGGGTGGTCAGGGTGCCGCGCCGGAACCCCGGCCGATCTCGGACGTCAAGGTTGTGGATGGCTCGCTCGTCCTCACCTACACCATGACGATGGGGCCGAATGGCGATTCGACGCCGGTCACCCTGAAGCTTACCCGCGACGGGGCAACGATGAAGGCCGAGCAGGACCTGGGCAATGGTCGTGTCCGATCGGGAACAGCCGTCAAGGAGTGATGTTGCGGGTGCATTCCGTTGCGAAGCCGCGGTCGGGTGTGATGCTCGACCGCGACTCCACGACGTTTACGGATCAGTGAGTCGGGTGCGTCGGTGTTCGCGGGCTGGGCTGACCTCGACGCCGGTATCGTGGGGCCGGCCTCGACGTTGAAGGGAAATTTCGTTTGACTGCCTGCGGGTTCCCGGCATAGAATCACCAAGGCGCGATGCCTTTCCGGCCGTAGATCCATCATTCGGCCGTGGTAATTCGTGACTCGTCCCTTCGCTCTCCTCACCGCTCGTACATCAACGGAAGGAAAGAAGCCATGAACGGTTCGTCTCTCGGGACGGCGCTCCGCCGGAATGCGGATAGTCCGCCGTCGAACTTCGCATCGCACCGAAAGCTGCGCGGCGTTGCAGCCTGGGCGCTGCCCGCCATGCTTCTGGCAGGTTGCGGCGGCGACAGCTCGGAGGCACCGGCTGGCAGTAACGTCCCGGTCCAGGCCTTCACCAATGCCAATATCTTCGATGGCACCGGATCCCCGACGATGGCCGGGGCGACGATGCTCGTTCAGGACGGGAAGATCACCGAAATCGGCACCAACGTGCAGGTGCCGGAAGGGGCGCAGGTCACGGACCTCGCCGGCGCCTATGTGATTCCCGGGCTAGTGAACGTGCATGCGCATGTCGATACGGTCGACGCGTTCAACACGGGCTTCGACCCGCAGGAGCAGCTCGAGCAGTATGCGCACTACGGAACGACGACGGTCCTGAGCCTCGGCGAGAACAATCCGTACGCGCTCGAGCATCGCAGCCAGAGCTGGACGCTCCAATCGGACATGCCCCGGATCCTCGCATCCGGCCGCATCTACACGCCGATGACGCCTGAGGACGCGCGCGCGGTCGTCGATACGCTCGCTCAGCAGAACGTCGACTTCGTCAAGATTCGCGTCGATGACGGACTCGGCGCCCAGACCCCGATTCCGCCGGACACCTATAACGAGGTGATTCAGGCGGCCGACGAGAACAGCATCCCCGTCGCAGTCCATCTCTACAAGCTGGAAGATGGGAAGGGCGTCGTCCGCGCCGGTGCAAAGCTCATCGCGCACAGCATCCGCGACGTTCCGGTGGACCAGGAGTTCATCGATCTGCTTCTGCAGAATGACGCCTGCCTCGCGCCAACGCTCGTTCGTGAGTACTCGACGTACGCGTATGCGGAGCAGCCGGACTTCTTCCAGGATCCCTTCTTCCTCGAGAAGGCCGCCCCGGCGGGCATCGAGAACTATGTCACGCCCGAGATGCAGACCTCCCAGACGGGCTCCGGTGCGCAGTACTGGCGTGAGCATCTGCCGACGGCGGAAGCCAACATGCGCGCGCTTCGTGACGCAGGTGTCAAGATCGCGTACGGCGATGATACGAGCACCGCGTTCGCAGGCCGCTGGCAGGGCTATTTCGGTCATGTCGAGCTGAAGATGATGGTCGACGGCGGGTTGACGCCCGCTGAGGCGCTGACGGCCGCCACCGCAACGAGCGCCGAATGCATCGGCCGGGGTGGCGAGGTCGGTTCGCTGCAGCCCGGCGCGTGGGCCGACTTCATCGTGCTCGGGGCCGACCCGCTGCAGGACATCATGAACACCCGCGAAATTCAGAGCGTCTGGATCTCCGGGCAGCAGCACCGATAGGACGAAGTTCCGGAGGGGCGGGCGCTCGAAAGGGTCCCGCCCTTCCGGTCGGCTGAACGGACCCACGGCCTCGCGGTGCGGATCGAGGCCCGCCAGCCCGCAAACATGAAGCTGGCAGTGCATTTTCCCGGCAGGTAGATTCAATCACGCCTGCGACTCGCCGGAGCTCCAGCGAGATCGTTTCACTTTTGCTTCCCTGTGGAGGGGCAATGAAGGCAAGTCCCGTAGTCACGAGAGCTGGGCTTCTGCTCGCGGCCGGCATGGCGGTGGCCGGTGTGCAGCACGCGCACGCTCAACCCGCGTCGGTTGCGTCCGAGATCCTTCCGATCGATTCAGGCCGCCCCTGGGGCTGGGCCGTCCGGGCGTTCATGACGAACCCCGACCAGCCGCTCTACAACCGCGCCAAGGCGAAGCTGCTGGCGGGCGAGCAGGTGTTCAGTCACACGATCTCAACCTTCGATATCGATAGATATTGCGAGGAAGCGAGGCACTATGACTTCACCTGGTTCGAGATGCAGCATTCCACGCTTCGTTTCGACCAGATCGAAGAGATGGTTGCTGCCTGTCCGAACGTCGGGGCAACGCCGATGATCCGGATGGCGGATGCGTCGGAGGCGAATGTTCAGAAGGCGATGGATATCGGCATGCTCGGTATCATCATCCCGACGGTAGACGATGCGCAGGAGGCTCTCGAAGCAGCGAGGTATGCGCGCTTCCCGCCCGTTGCGCGCCGCAGCGCGGGCGGCGGCCAGGCCCAGAGCATCTGGCGTACGGCAGTCCCTGAGGGGCTGTCCTGGAGAGAGACGATCAACGACAACATGCTCGTCGTCGTCATGATCGAGACTCTGGAAGGCATCGCCAATGCGCGCGAGATCGCTTCGGTCCCAGGAATCGACGTCGTGATTCAGGGGAACGCGGATCTAAGCTCCTTCTCCGGATACCCGGCCAACAGCCCAGAGTATCAGGAGCTTCTGGTGCGGAGCCGCAATGCAACGCTCCAGGCCGGCAAGTTCTGGGGGAACGCCAACTCGGGTCTGGCGAACGGAAACCCGCTCAGCGCTGATTCCCGCTTCCATCAGAACGGGCCGTCCAATGACGGGTGGACGCGAGGCGGTGGCCCTGGGGGTCCTGGTGGCCCTGGTGGCCCTCCGGGGGGAGCACGGCCGCCGGCACCCGGCAACTGACGCTTCCTGCAGACAGAAAAAAGGCCTCTCGATCGAGAGGCCTTTTTTCTGGGGGCTGCTTCGGTTTGACTGCTCTGGCATGCTTTCTCCACTCGATGTCGCACAGGAGCATCGCGCAGTGACTCGCCTTTTCGGATCTGTGCGCGCAGCGCGATGCAGGGATCGGCCACGAGTAGGGAGGATGAAATGAAAGAGCGTCAGAACCTCTTCGCCGGAAGTTCGTTCGTCATAGCGGCATCCTTCGCGTTTATGCTGGCCGGGTGTGGCGGCAATGACGATGGGAGCGGCATCGAAGACCCGTTGATCCAGGAAGGATCGAACGTCATCCCGAGCGGAACAGGCCCGGGCCCAGCTCCGGTTCAGCCGGAATCGGCCTCACTGGGTCCGAACCCGATCGATCAGCCACGCCCCGGACGCGACAGTGTCGGGGGAACGCCGCCCGTCATGGGTGACAGCATCGCTCCTTGATCTGACTACGGTTGGATCCTGGGTATTCGTCGGGAAGGTTGCGGAGAAGGAGTACACCATTCAGCGGAATGTGAGAAGAGGCGTCACCGGGGTTCGGTGACGCCTCTTCACGTTCGGGCATTCAGGTCCTAACCGCGGCACACGCGTTCGGGTACCGACCTCGGCCTTCAGCGCTGTTCAGCCAGGTCACGATAGTACCGCTCTACCATCTCCCGGTATTCGGGCGGCACCTCGCCTGATCCCGAAAGGAAGAGCTGGCGAATCTGATCGCCGCGAACAGTCTGCATGAGGTTGAACTCGAACTGCTTGAGGCGATCGAGCACAGCCGCCTGCAGGAGGGGGAGCCTTCCTGCGTCATTGAACACAGCGTCGGTGTTCAGCCCCCGAAGGTCGGCAATCACCGTCTCGAGCTCAGCCGTATCCAGCCCATCCCGGTTGAGCTGACGCCGAAGCTCTTCGGCCTCGGCGATCCGTTCCTGAAGCTCCTGCCTGAACTGCCGCAGCTGAGCCGGATCGCCGTTGAATGGCGTGTTCTGCCCGCCATAGTTCGTCGCGTTCCATCCCGCACCGAAGTTGCTGCCGCCGGCACCGCCTCCGGCCTGACCCTGCTGGCCCTGCTGGCCCTGCTGGCCCTGCTGACCCTGCTGACCCTGCTGAC
>CAYRLB010000004.1:2151-61559 GCA_964424945.1 uncultured Gemmatimonas sp. | reverse complement strand
TCTGACGCGCCGCGCTCCCTACGCCGGAATGACCCGGGTCAGGTTCCAAGGGACTTTCTCAACCCCGGAAGCGTTCCGGGATACCCCTGGCGGCTTCCTCCAAGATAGTCCACACGATCGGAGGGTACAAGCGATATTCGTAACCCTATGTCAGGTATGGATATGAGCGGTAGATGCCATACAGGGGAGGAGAAATCTTCCGTTAGTCCCAGTTCTCCTCATCCCCTTTCAGAAGAAGGAGGTAGCTCTGGTAGCGGCCCGGGGCCACATCGCCACTGTCGACCGCGCGGCGGACGGCGCAGTCAGGTTCGTGGCTGTGGCTGCACGAGTTCCCGTACTTGCACGAACCGAGATAGTCCTCGAACTCGGGGAAGAAGAGGTCGAGCTCGTCACTTTCGACGCCCCAGAGGCCCAGCTCCCGCAGGCCGGGCGTGTCGGCGACATATCCACCGCATCGCAGCCGGATGAGCTCCGCCGTCACCGTCGTGTGCCGACCCTTGCGCACAAGCTCGCCCACCTCGCCGACCCTCAGCTTCAGCCCTTCTTCGATCCGGTTGAGGATACTCGACTTCCCCACACCTGAAGGGCCCGTCAGCGCCGAGATGCCCGAGCAGAGAATCTCCCGAATCGGATCCATCCCGATATCGAGGGCAGATGAGACGTAATGGACGGGATATCCGATCTCGGCGTAGATGCCGAACAGCTTGTGCACCGCATCTTCATCGATCAGATCGATCTTGTTGACGACGATGACCGGCTCGAGCGCACTGCTCTCGCACAGCACGAGGAAGCGGTCGAGCATGCGGAGGTGAGGGTCCGGTCGGGCCGCGGCGAAAACGATCAGGATCCGATCGACGTTCGCGACGATGACCTTCGGACGCGGGGCCTTTCCCGGAGCGCGCCGGACGAGGGCGCTCGAGCGTTCCTCAACACTCTCGATCGTCCACGGCTCGTCGGGGCGCGGCTGCGGGGCGATCTGGACACGGTCGCCCGTGACGACGCGGTCCCCTACCCGGTCATCGAGGCGGAGCCGACCTCTAAGGACGGCCTGGCACACGCCGTCACCCGTATCCACCTCGTAGGCGCCGCCAGTCGTGCGAAGAACGATCCCGCTCAGCATGCAGTATCGGGCAAATGGAAAGAGCACCCCCTGCCGAATGCGGGGGGTGCTCCTAGTAAGTGCTGCGCCGGACCGGGCAACAACTTCTTACGCGGCAAAGGAAGCGAGAGCGATGCCCTCGTCACCCTCCCGAAGCCGCTTCAGCGCCCGATCACGGAGCTGTCGGATGCGCTCGCGCGTCACACCAAGAAGATCGCCGATCTCCTCGAGCGTATGCTCACGTCCCCCTTCGAGCCCGAAATAGAGACGGAGTACCTTCGCATCACGCTCCTGCAGCGTTTCCAGCGCCCGGCCGATACGCTCCGTAAGGAGCCTCTCCTCGACCTCATCTTCGGTTAGGATCGCCTCGTCACTGATGAAGCGGTCCATCAACTGGGAGTCGTCCGTGTCGCCAATCGGTGCGTCGAGACGGATCTCGGCTGCGTTGAGCGTTTGCAGGCTCTCGACGATCTCCGGGGTCAGCCCGGTCGCCTTGGACAGCTCCTGCGGCGTCGGGTCACGCCGGAGCTCCTGCTTCAGCCGCTCCCGCTCACGGAAGATCTTGGCGAGGTCGGACGCACGGTTTAACGGCACGCGAACCGCACGGCCCTGGTTCGCCAGCGACGAAAGGATTGCCTGTCGGATCCACCACACAGCATAGGAGATGAACTTCACCCCCTGTTCGGGATCGAACTTCCTCGCGGCCGTCACCAGGCCGACATTCCCCTCCTGGATGAGATCTGAAAGGCTTACCCCGCGGTTCTGGTACTTCTTGGCAACCGATATCACGAAACGGAGGTTCGCGCGCACCAACTGCTGCACCGCATCCTCATCGCCTGTCTGTGCACGACGTCCGAGCTCGATCTCCTCGATGGGCTTCAGCAGACGATGCGTGCTGACCTCCTTGAGGTACTGATCGAGGCTCGACTGATCCTCTGATATGACTGCGTCGAAGCCTTCCCGCAGGGAGGGCGCCGTACGCTTGCGCCGTCGGGTCTTTTTGGCCTCGGTTGTCATCACTCGCTCTTCAACTCGCTTGTTGTTCTACACCGGTGGAGCGCACCGCGCACCCTTCCCGGAACTGCCCTGGTCTGCAAGACGTTTGCCGCCTGCCCTGCCGCCCCTCACGATAGGACGCACCCTTCGCACCGGGTGACGCCTTCATCGATCGGGCAGGTGAGTACCGCCGCCCCGCTGCGAGGTTCCATTTCTTCCCGGCCCGTCCCGCGAGGCCGTCGTTGCTAGCGACAACTCCACGCCGGCTCACCAGTGCAGAGCGACCTTCCCGAACGACTCGTTCGACTCGAGATACTCATGCGCCGCGGCGATTTTCTCGAATGGATAGGTGCTATCGAGTATCGGTGCCACCTCTCCATTTATTAGGAATGGAAGGGCGCGCTCCTCGAAGTCGCGGACGAGGGCGATCCGCTCTGCGCTCGACCGCGAACGAAGGACGGTCCCGATCATCCGAGCCCTCTTCTGGAGGAGTACACCGAGGTCGACCCTGGCGTGCACCCCGCCCACGAGACCGACGATGACGATGCGCCCGCGCGTAGCGAGCAGGCGGAGGTCTCCGGCGATGTAGGGGCCGCTCACCAGCTCGAGCACGACATCGATCCCATCGGATCCCGCCCACTCCGCGACCGCCGTCACCCAGTCGCCCCTGCTGTCGACGCCGATCTCCAGACCGAGCGGGCGTGCGGCAACGAGCTTCTCTGGTGACCTGGAGGTACCGCACGCCGCGACGCCCATGACGCGGCAGAGCTGCGTCGCCGCGGTGCCCACCCCACTTCCCGCGGCGTGAATGAGGACCCGGTCTCCCGGCTTCGCTTCGGCGAGCCGGAAAAGCGCATCGAAGGCTGTAAGGAATACCTCCATGGTGGATCCCGCGGTGGCCCAATCCATCGAATCGGGGACGCGGACGAGCTCTTCCTCGTGCGTGCGGACGAGTTCTGCGTGCCCACCCCCGCCGATGATCCCCATCACCCGGTCCCCGACCTTCCAGCGAGTCACCCCCGCGCCGAGAGCGTCGACCTCCCCGGCGAACTCCAGCCCTGGAATGTCCGCGGGATATCCATCCGGCGCCGGATACAGGCCCCGCCGCTGAAGAAGGTCGGCCCTGTTGAGACTCGAGGCGCGAACCCGGACGCGGACTTCATTCATCCCCGGCTTCGGGTCGGGCCGTTCTTCGATCGTCAGGACGTCGGGTCCGCCGGCGCGGGTAATGACAACCGCTTTCATCGTTCGGTGGATGAGGTGGAAGAAAAAAGGCTTCCGGACCGCGTCCGGAAGCCTGCTACGCGGTCCGTTGAGCCGGGCCGCTTACTGAGATCTGTGAAGCTGCGACTCCACCCGACCGTGCGTCATCGGCGCGGCGGGGAAGCGCAGGCTGCCGTCGGTGAAGGATGCCCCTTCCAGGGCAACCGCCAGCGCCTCGTCGACCGTTGCGACGCCATGAACATCCAGCGCCCGCACGACTTCGGCCGGAAGATCCTCGAGGTCCGCCTCATTGTCCTTCGGCAGGATGACCGTCTTGATCCCTGCGCGATAGGCGCCGAGGAGCTTCTCCTTCACCCCGCCGATCGGGAGCACCCTGCCCGTCAGGGTGACCTCACCTGTCATCGCGACATCCGACCTCACGTGTCGGTCGGAGAGCGCCGATACGAGCGCCACCGTCATCGCGACACCAGCCGACGGTCCATCTTTCGGAATGGCGCCCGCCGGGACGTGGATGTGGATCTCAGACCCCCACGCCTTCCGCGGGTCGAGCCCGAACCGGACCGCGTTCGCCCGGGCGTACGTCAGTGCGGCGCGCGCGGACTCCTTCATTACGTCGCCAAGCTGCCCCGTCAGGACGAGGGATCCGCTTCCTGCGGGAACCGTCTCACCTTCAGGAGCCGTCGACAGCACCGCAGGCTGGCCGCCACTGCGCTGTGCACTTACCTCGATGAACATGATGTCGCCGCCCATCGGCGTGTAGTACATCCCCGTGGCCACACCCACCAGATGTTCGAGTCCCGCCTTCTCCGGGTGGACCCGCGAACGGCCGAGATACTCGCGGACCATGCGCTCCGTCACCCGCACCCGCTTGGCACGACCCGCCGCGACCTTGCGCGCCGCCTTACGGGCCACCTTCCCGAGCTCACGCTCGAGCTGACGCACACCCGCTTCACGGGTGTAGCTCGAGATGACGAGCTTCAGCGCCTCCGGCGTGATCTTGAACTCCGCCGGCTCGAACCCGGCCTCCTCGCGCTGGCGCGGCACGAGATACCGCTCGGCGATCTCCTTCTTCTCCTGCTCCGTGTAACCGCGGAACTCGACGGGCTCCATCCGGTCGTACAGCGGGGCCGGAATGCCCGAGGTGTAGTTTGCGGTCGCAATGAACAGGACCTCAGACAGGTCGAATGGCACACCGAGATAGTGATCGGTGAACCCATGGTTCTGTGCCGGATCAAGCACCTCCAGCAGCGCGCTCGCCGGGTCGCCCTGCATCGAAACGCCGAGCTTGTCGACCTCGTCGAGCAGGATGACCGGATTGTGCGACTTGGCCTGCTTGAGCGCCTGCACGATCCGTCCGGGCATGGCGCCGACGTAGGTCCGCCGGTGTCCCCGGATGTCCGCTTCGTCGCGAACGCCTCCGAGGGCGATTCTCACGTACTTCCGGCCGAGCGACCGCGCGATGCTCTTCGCGATCGACGTCTTGCCGACCCCCGGAGGTCCTGCGAAGAGGAGGATCGGGCCCTTGGCCGTCGCTCGCGCCTTGACCTTCCGCTCCTCAGCGACCGACTCCTCCGCGACAGACTCGTCATCCTCGGTCTCCACCTCGGACGCGGCCCGCCGCGCCGCAAGCTGACGCACGGCGAGGAACTCCAGGACCCGATCCTTCACATCCTGAAGGCCATAGTGATCCTCGTCGAGAATGACCTCGGCATCGCCCAGGTCGAGCTTGTCCTCGGTCCGGGTCTGCCATGGGAGATCCGCCATCGTTTCGAGATAGGTGCGGATCACCTGGTACTCGGCGCTTTGCGGGCTCGTCCGCTCGAGACGGCTCAGCTCGCGCTCGACCTCCTCCCGCGCAGAGTCCGGAAGCTCGAGCGCCTCGATCCGCTCGCGCAGCTCTTCGAGCTCGTTCCCTTCGTTCTCTTCACCCAGCTCCCGCTGGATCGCCTTCATCTGCTCCCGCAGAAGCATTTCGCGCTGGCGCTCCCCGAGCTCCTCCTGGACCTGCTGCTGGATGTCCTCCTGCGCTTCGAGCAGCGCAAGCTGACGCTCCACGATGACCAGCAATCCGCGGAGGCGCTCCTCGACAGGCAGCGTCTCCAGTATCCGCTGCTTCGTTCCCGTCTCCGATTCGATGTAGAACGCCACCAGATCCGCGAAGGGGCCCGGCTCCGTCACACCGTTCAGGAACTGCTGCAGCATCTCGGGCGGGATGCCGCGACGACGCCCAAGCTCCGCCGACCGGTCACGAATCTCGCGGTAGAGGGCGAGGAATGCGGGGTCATCCTCCTCGGGAGGGCTGATGTCCGACATCTCGCGCACGTCCGCGACCAGGCCGGCGGTTTCATCCTCATTGTAATGAAGCGCCATCCCCCGGCCCTCACCCTGGATCAGGAGCTGCATTCCGCCAGCGCCGCGCTGCACCTGGGCGATGCGGACCATCGTTCCGACTGTATACAGATTGGAGGCTTCGACCTCGTCGCGATTCTCGCGCTGAGCAACCGCAAAGAGCCGTCGATCCCCCTTGAGGGCCGCTTCAACGGCCAGGAGTGTACCCGGCCGGCCCGCCGAAATCGGCACCGCGACCCCCGGGAACACCACCGTCTCCCTCAGCGGGAGTACTGGAAGAGTCAAACGTTCGCTCATATTATCTATACCACCTTCCAATTGGTTGCGACTGCGAACATCTCTGCGGACCGACGACGTCCCCTCGCTCGCCCCTCAGTGGCGAACAGCTTTTGCACATCCCCGGCCAGTGAGAATTCATACCCTAGCGGGGTCTCCAGGTGCCGCGAAGTCACGCTGTCACAACGACTTACACTAGCCCTTCCGCCGACTGCCGGATCGGCCGGGATTCTTTCCTGAAAGCTGTCGAAGCGGCACCACTATGCCGAACCGGCAGAATAGTGGTTGGCTGCAACTTATTCGGCTGTGTCAGCGGGGCCGGCTTCGGCTCGGCCGGGTCACAGGATCTTGCTCCCGGTCGGATCCGCTGTATCGTACGTGAGCGGCACCATTGACGATTTGCGAACCGCGCGAGCGTGGTCGTATCCTTGCCGGTACCCTCAGCGACCTCCGTGCCCCGACTCCGGCGCACGGACCCTCCCGATCCTGTCACATCCGCAACCGGCGCATTCATGAAATCGAATCCTCGGACCCTCGGCGAGCTGCGTGCCTCCGGCTACCGCCCGCGGTCTGTGAAGACGGAGCTTCGCGAGAATCTGATTCGCCGCCTGAAGGCCGGTGATCGCCTCTTCCCGGGCATCGTCGGCTATGAAGATACCGTCGTCCCCTCCCTCGCGAACGCGATTCTGGGCGGGCACAACTTCATTCTTCTCGGTCTGCGCGGGCAGGCGAAGAGCCGCATTCTGAGGCAGCTTTCGGAGCTGCTCGACTCGGAGATGCCGGCGATCGAGGGATCGGAGATCAACGACGACCCTTTCGCTCCGATCTCGAAATACGGGCGGCAGCTCATCGATGAGCAGGGTGACGATACTCCGATCTCGTGGATCGGGCCCGAAGCGCGCTACATCGAGAAGCTTGCGACGCCGGACGTCACCGTCGCGGACCTCATCGGCGATGTCGATCCGATCCGCGCTGCGCGCGGTGGGCACCTGCTATCGGACGAACTGACGATCAACTTCGGACTTCTGCCGAGGGCGAATCGGGGCATCTTCGCGGTGAACGAGCTGCCGGATCTGTCGGGCAAGGTGCAGGTCGCGCTCTTCAACGTAATGCAGGAAGGGGACATCCAGATCAAGGGCTATCCCGTTCGGCTGCCGCTCGACGTCATGCTCGTGTTCAGCGCGAACCCGGAAGATTACACGGCGCGCGGGAAGATCGTCACACCGCTGAAGGACCGGATCGGCGCGGAAATCCAGACGCACTACCCGCGGAACCCCGAAGAGGGGGTGGGGATCACTGGCCAGGAGGCCTGGGTGCAGCGGCCCGAACGCGAGGTTGTCATCTACCCGTTCATGGCCGAGCTGATCGAGCGGACCGCGTTCGTGGCGCGCGAGGACAAGAGGATCGATCGTCGCAGCGGTGTTTCGCAGCGGATGCCAATCACCGTGATGGAAACAGCAGTGTCGAATGCCGAGCGGCGCGCACTCACGAGCGGCGATGACCGCGTTGTTCCCCGGCTCGCCGACGTCTACGCAGCGCTCCCGGCGATGACCGGCAAGATCGAGCTCGAATACGAGGGCGAGCTGCAGGGCTCCGAAGCGGTGGCCCGCGATCTGATCGCTTCGGCTGCGAAGGAGATCTTCGACAGCGTGTCGGATGTGGAGATCTTCGACGACACGATTGAGTATTTCGACCGCGGTGGAGTATTACAGATTACAGACAGCGCAGGTTCGGATGCCGCGTGGCAGGCGTTCAACTCTGTGCCGCATCTCATGGAGGCCGTACGGGAGACCGGTCTCGTCACCGATGATGACAGGGCCGCCGAGGTCGCCGTGGCTGAGCTTCTTCTGGAGGGGCTCGCCGCGCACCGGAGGATCTCGCGGGCGGAGGGCGGGGCGTTCGCGCGCGTGAAGCCGGAACGCCCGAAGAAGGGCGGCGGCGGCGGGTACCCTTACGGTCTGGATATGCAGTGATCGCGACGCGTCGCGCGGGCACCCGGGTTCGTGCAGCCCCGGCGGGCAGAGCTGACCTCCCGGTCGTCCTGATATCCCCCCTCCGGACCCGTCAGGAGTAAGCCCCGACGCGTGTTGGACCGGGGGCCGGCCAACGCTCCGGGATCGAGCGGTGTACAGAAGGCGTAACGAAGAGTTGATACTTTTCAACAGCGCTGACAACACCGGGATTGACGGAGAAATGATCCGTAGCGTGGTTCTGGCGCTCATTCTGCTGGTAACGACGAGCGCTGCGTCCTTAGGTCAGGCGAGGCCGGCTCAGGATAGAAATGCCGATCCTGGACCTATCGGGACATTGCTTATATGGAAGGCCGAGCTCGGGCTCAGCGAGAGCCAGGTCGCTCGTCTGCAGGAAATAGAAGTGAGCGTGGACAGGCAGAATCAGCAGCCTCTTGAGCAGCTGACAGAGATCCGAAGACGACTCCGGGAGCTGGGTCCCCGGCACCGGATGGACCCCGAAAAGGCAGCGCAGTTCGATGCCTACACAGCCTCGATGCGCCCGCTTGCAAAGCAGCTGGAAACGAATATGCGTCGTGGGATGACGCAGGCGATCGCTCAGCTGACGGAGGCCCAACGTCGAGATGTATGGCGACTGATGCAACAGCAGCAGCAGCGAGACAGCAATCGTGACAGAAACAGCAATCCTCCGCGTTCTCCCGGCGGGCGTCCCTAGTCCTGCGAAGTCGTTGAGCGACTCCCGCTTCGGCAAGGGCGTCGTTGCCTCTGACGACGCTGGAGAGCCGACCGACGCCCAGCTGGCCTTCCGGGTTCAGCGGGGTGACGCCGACGCGTTCGATGTGCTGGTTACCCGGCATATGCGACGTGCGTTCGGGGTCGCGCTCCGCCTGCTCGGTCAGGCCGAGGATGCGGAAGATCTGGTGCAGGACGCCTTCGTGGCCGCGCTCCAGAAAATAGATACCTTCGATCCGGCGAGGGACTTTGCGCCCTGGTTCTACCGGATCCTGGTCAACCGGTGCCTCAACGCGCGGAAGTCGCGTGCGCGCCGGACTACGGTGGAGCTTCCGGGGGATGTTGCAACGAGCGGAGCCTCACCATTACTCGAAACTGAACGGTCGGAACTGCGTCAGTATCTTACGCGGGCGCTCGACCAGTTGCCGGATAAACAGAAGACGATCGTCACGATGTTCGATCTGGAAGGGTTTTCCAGCCCGGAGATCGCCGAGATGCTGGAAATTTCCGATGGGACTGTTCGTTGGCATCTCCATCAAGCGCGCCGGGTGCTGAGAGAGGCGCTCGAGCCGTATGCAAGGAGGAAGGGATGAGTTCAGAGTTTCGTCAGGATAGGATCGATCCCCTGCTCGAAGCTGCCTATGGAGAGCTTCGCGGACAGCCAGTCGCCGAGCCCGACTGGGAGTCGCTCCGACGCTCGATCAACCGCCGGGCAGAGCCTGTTCTCTCCCGAAAGCAGGGGCGGCGTTTCGCCTACGGTTCCCGCTCGCTCGTGCCCCTCGCGGTCGCGGCGAGTCTCGCCTTCGCGCTGACGATCGGGCCGGCGCAGATCCGCGAGATGATGGGACCGTCGGTACGGGCGGCGGTGATCGAGATGGATGCGGAAGCGATCATGGATCACGCGATGGACGCCAACCTCAGCGACCTCGAATTTGAGAGGCTGGTTACCGGCCGCGTCAATCCGGAAGCCTTCCTCGTCTCGGCGATGACCGGGCAATAGCGCCTGCAGTCGATCGCTGAAAAATGCGTAGGGAGCCTCGGCCCTCGGGTCGAAGCTCCCTGTTTTTTGTGCGTTCCGCCCCCGACCCTTCGAAAGCCTTCCGCTGCACCTGATCACCCGTCAGTGATCTGAAAGCCACCCCCCCGGATCGTCACGATGAGCTCTCCAGCTCCCGCCTTGTGCAGCTTTGCACGCAGCCGTGCGAGGTGCGCATCGACGACGTTCGAGCCGGGATCGAAGGTCAGCCCCCAGACTCTTCTGAGAAGCTCCATCCGGGAGACCGTCCGCCCCGGATTCAGGGCGAGATGCTCCAGGAACATGTACTCTTTGGGGGTAAGTCGCACATTTCTTCCCGCTACGGTCACCAGTCTGGACAGCCGGTCCAGCTGGACCTTCCCCATCGTGATCCGGGAGGGCGCCTGCGAGCCACCCCGGCGGATGAGCGCCCGCACCCGGGCGGCGAGGACCCCGGGCTGGAAGGGTTTGGTAAGATAGTCGTCCGCGCCTGCGTCGAGCCCCTGGATGACATCTTCACTCCCATCGAGGGAGGTCAGCATGAGCACCGGCTGATTGATGCCCGCGCCGCGCATTTCACCGAGGAGGTCGTACCCTGTACCGTCGGGGAGGAGAACGTCGAGGATGTAAGCAGTGTAGTGCCCCGAATCGATCTTCTCCCGTGCGACAGCGCAGTTCGGCGCAGAGTCGACCGTCATCCCTTCGATCTGAAGAAGGTGTCGGACGAGTTCACGGATTGTCGCATCATCTTCAACGAGCAGGAGGTTCATCCTCCGAAGCTCCTTTCTTCCGGCGCGGCGAATGCAGTACTTCCGCGGCTCCCATTGCACGGTCCCGCACAGGAGAGGTACATATGGCGCGATGTGAAGTCTGCGGCAACGACTACCACCTGTCGTTCGAGGTGATCGCGGCGGGTCAGCGGCATGTCTTCGACAGCTTCGAATGCGCGATCCATAAGCTCGCGCCGATCTGCGATCATTGTGGCGTGAAGATCGTGGGTCACGGCATCGAGGGAGATGGTGTGTTCTTCTGCTGCGCACACTGCGCGCGTCGCGCGGGGGAGACGGGGGCGGTCGATCACCTCCGATAATCCAGCGCGGCGCACGTCCTCACTATAACCCCGGTTTGTCTTGCACCAGATTTTTCAGGCGGACAATCTCGAAGTTCTTCGTTCGCTGCCCTCCTCGAGCGCCAATCTTGTCTACATTGATCCCCCGTTCAATACGGGGAAGGTGCGCAGACGATCCGAACAGAGCTTCGTCCGCAATGAGGACGGTGACAGGCTGGGATTTGGCGGCAGTCGCTATAGCACGACTACCGGAGACACCCGTTCGTACGGAGACACCTTCTCGGACTTCCTCGGGTTTCTTCGGCCTCGTCTCGAGGAGGCGTACCGGGTGCTCGCCGAAGACGGGACGATGTACTTCCACATCGACTACCGCGAAGTCCACTACTGCAAGATTCTGCTCGACGAGATTTTCGGACGCGCCTCCTTCCTGAATGAAATAATCTGGGCCTATGACTATGGCGCCCGGACCCGCCGGAAGTGGGCCCCGAAGCACGACAACATTCTCGTCTATGTGAAGGATCCGGACCGGTATACTTTCGACCTGGAGGCCGTCGACCGCATCCCCTACATGGCGCCGGGGCTCGTCACGCCCGAGAAGGCCGCGCGGGGTAAGCATCCGACCGACACCTGGTGGCACACGATCGTCCCGACGAACGGACGGGAGAAGACGGGCTATCCGACCCAGAAGCCGATCGGCATACTTAGGCGGATCGTCGCGGCCTCCTCAAAGGCGGGTGACCTCGTCCTCGACTTCTTCGCGGGAAGCGGTACGACGGGCGCGGCCTGCCTCGAGGTTGGCGGGCGCCGCTTCATCCTCGTCGACGACAATGAGGATGCGATCAGGGTAATGCAGCGACGGTTCAGTGAGGTTCAGGATATCGAATGGATGCTGGCGCCGGATAACGTGATCCTGGCGGAAGACGCCGCCCGCGTGGTGTAGCTCGAAATCGTCGGGACTTCCGACGGCGCGCAAGAACAACTGGTACATAGGGATCGCTGGGATGAAAAAACTCGTGCTTCTGGGACTGCTCGCCTTCGTCGTCGGCGTGGTCTATCTCACCGTGAAGCCGGTGCAGAGCCAATGCGAGGTCTGCATGGAGTTCGACAACGAAATGGTCTGCCGAAAGGGGGCCGGGAGTACGGTGGAGGAGGCGCGCCGCGCCGCACAGGAGAGCGCCTGCGGAGGCAACGCCAATGGCATGTCGGAGCTGATCATCTGCCGGGGCAGAGAGCCCGACAGGGCGCAGTGCTCGGCAGGCTGATCCGCGCCTGCCCCGGGATCTGTCAGGCGAGGCGATCCCGGCCATCGATGGCGAACGGCCCGCTAATCGGCTTCCCCTCATCCTAAAGCCGGCGCCCCGCTTCGAAAAGTGTCGTGACCGGGTCGTGATCGCCGGGATCGGCACCATTGAAGAAACCTTCTGGCTGGGCCATCCGTCGCAGGATCCGGTCGGGGTGGCCGAAGGTCGCCGGGCGAATCGGCGTCGCACCGAGGAGCAGCAGATCCCGGTTCCTGCGATGATCGAAACAGGCGACCTGACGCCCCGCTTCGAGCGACATCGTCGCAGACTTCAAGACCCTGCTTCCTGGCGGCGCGCTCATGACGATGAGGCGCGTGCTCAGCCCCACAATCAGATCGTTCCGCCGCATCGCCACCTGCGCCGTAGGCCGCCGGACTCCCCCACGCTCGGCAGAAAGGTACGCCATCGTTCCCCTCTTCAGTCGCTCGGCGGTGTGGGCCGCCGTCGTCATTCCATCCAGAGATCGGGCCGGGCACACGATCAGCGGGCCGCTGCCGCCGACGAGTACTGAGAGTATGACGCGCTCGACTTCATTCTGAAACCCGCCCGCAATGGCGACCGGAGCGTGCTTCAGGCTCACGGCCAGATCGAACGAGGGCAGGATGAGATCGGGCGGGATCTCGGAAGAGGACAGAAGTCCGACCACGGGCTGCCTCAGGAGCTCGGAATTCCCCGAGACGGTCAACACTGGAAGCTGCGTTTCCCACAGGGTATGAAGCCCCGGCGGGTAATCGAGCATCCCGGGAAAGAGGTAGCGGTAGTCCACCTCGTCACCCGACCGTCATGGAAATCCTCCGCTCGCCCGGCGAGCTGCAGAAGCGGAGCTCATCGGCGCCGTCGCTCCCGCATTCGGCGGCGAGCGCGCGAAGCTGCCTCCTCAGCAGGCTCCGCCGTCGCTCGAGCCGGGAGGTCGCAAGGCGGAGATCCTCGGCGTGGGCGCCCGCCAACCGAAGTCTTCGCACCATCTCCCATGCCGTCCGGTGCAGCTCGACTGCCTCGCTCAGCTCCCCATCTCCAGGATGGCCTCCTGAAGGCGAACGCTCTTCCAGGTTGGAGGCCGCCAGAGTGCGATACGCGCCAGAAGTCCGTTCGGCGCTCTCCGCAGAGGTGGAATGCTCACGCCAGATGTTGCAGTCGATCGCAGGCAGCGCACCCTCCCGGATCCCGGCATAGCGAAGGAGGTCCCGAGCCACGATTCGCCCGGCGGATCGGCTCTGAACGATCGCAAACAGATTCTGCTGAACGATGAGTCGGCGCACATATCGTCGGGTATCCTGCTCCCAAAGACGGTCTTCAGCCGCTTCCGCGAGACTTCGCATGTCGCGGAGGTGTTCCGGCCGGCGCCTTCCGCCAAGGATGGACGCATCCGCAATGAAGGCGCGCATCCTTTCGATCGCGGCCACGAAGAGGATCTCCAGCGTACCGGCCCCCCGCACCAGGCGGTGTCCATCTTCGCAACGTGGGTGAAGTAGCGCGATCCCCCTCAATCGCCGCCAGATCGTCCGAAGCTGGTCCGGATCGCCACACTCCGCGATCCTGTCGAGCGCCTGACTCAGCTTATCCTCCCCCTCGCCAGGAATCGCGGACAAGGGGGTCCAGCAGTTCGTGGTTGACCGCTGGGTCCCGGCTTTCGCCGAGACGACGGTTGGTGGGCGGTCGAAGACACGCGCCAGAAGTTCTTCCACATCGGAGTCGATCTCGGGGGGTCCCGCGATCGCTTCGCCAAAATCCTCCAATCGACCGGCAGCCGCATGGAGAGCCTCCATCCGCGATCGCGCGTCAAACTCGAAGTACTGGGTGTGACCGGTCGGATATCGCTGCCGCCAGCTCCAGGTGAAGGAGGAGTGAGCGGCGTCGGTGAACACCAGAATCCCGACTGCATGAACAGAGCGAAGCGACGCGCGCCACGCCCGTCTGATCGCGTACGATGGAAAGGGTCGCCCGACCGCCGCCTCACACAGAGCGACCGGCCAACCGCGATACGCCATCGTCGGTATCAGCCTGAAATCGGGATGATCGTGGTCTGATGACGCGAATGGCGTCTGACGATCAGGCAGGCTTCCGGTGAGGATGGAAAGCAGGTCGGGCGGATGAGGCGGGCTGGTAAGCAGGCGCATGATCGGATCGGCAGGAGCAGTCAGGATCACCCGGCCGGGGAGGGCCGAGGCGGCTCCGACTACGGAACATCCTGCCGATCATTCGAACAAGACGCATTTTTGGCGGCCCGGTCACAAGGCTCGTGAACGGGCCTGAATATCCGCCGATCAGGCTGCGGGGCGGCAGATCACCGCCGCCAGAGACCTCCCCGTCTGCTACTATCCTCCGTAGGATGGCGCCGGATCAGACCTTCCTGAGCGGTGGAAGCGACGAGCGTTCCATCCCGCGAGAAGATGCTCCCCCGGGTGAAGCCACGCGCGCCACTCGCCGACGGGCTGTCGATGGAGTAGAGAAGCCAGTCGTCGCTCCGGAAGGGGCGATGAAACCAGATGGCATGGTCGAGCGTCGCCGCTTGAAGCCAGGGACTGTAGAGCGATATCCTGTGGGGGAGAAGCGCGCTGGCGAGCAGCCCATGGTCCGAGGCATACGCCAGGATCGCCTGATGAACAATCGTCGGGCCTGCGATCGGGTCGAGGGCGCGCAGCCAGACGTGCTTGAGCGGAGCCCTGGCGTCCGGCTCGAAAAGGTCGATCGGATCGACGGGGCGGACATCGATCGGGCGTTCCTGCGTGAATACCGATCTCACATGTTCGGGGATGCGGTCCGCGACTTCGCGTATCAGGTCGAGCTCACTGCGCAGTGCCTCCGGAGGGGGCACATCGGGCATGGAAGCCTGGTGCTCAAGGCCATCTTCCGGCCGCTGGAAGGACGCCGACATGTTGAAAATCGCCCGACCATGCTGGATCGCCGTAACCTGTCGCGTCGTGAAGCTCTTTCCATCCCGGAGCCGATCGACGAAATAGACGATCGGAGCGGCGACATCTCCGGGCAGTATGAAATAGCCGTGGATCGAGTGGGCTTCGCGATCATCTTCGATCGTACGCCTTGCGGCTACCAGGGCCTGGGCGAGCACCTGACCGCCGAAGACCCTGCCCGAGCCGATATCTCTGCTGTTTCCGCGGTATATGTTGACCTCGAGCGGCTCCAGGTCGAGGAGGCCGAGCAGCTCGTCTACCTTTTCGCTCACGATTCGTGCATCAATTTCGGGTTGCGCCCCGGGTTGCGAAGACGATACGCAACTTGCGGGGCATGCGTCCGGACACCGTGCATGGATCTGCAGATGGCGGGCCCGTATCGTCGCGGGTGCGACCGAGCGTCATGACCTCCGCAACAGACCGATGAAGATTGCTCGCAAAGGGCCGGCTGTGCTACCCGCAGTCGTCGGGCTGCTGCTCTTTTCGATCTTCGCGTGGGGGGTGATCGAGCTGTTCAGAGTCGACGACGCCCGCGAAGTCGATCCGTCCCGCTCGGACGTCACAGCGATCAACTTGAAACACGGATGAGACTGGTACGCCGGCTGCCGGTGGAGGTCGGAAGGTGTGATCGGATGGGGTTGAAAGGCTGCAAAGGTCTTGACAGCTCCCCCTTCCCGCCATTAGCATCTGAGTGTGCTTCTGCACCGCGGCGATTTATGGCGATTGCATCCGCGTCATCAACTGCTAAACCGCTCCGGGGGTCCCGGGCGAGCCATTCGCCCGGGACCCTTCGTCGTTCCGGCGAATCGGAAGCAGTGATGATGATCAATCCGCCCCGCCGCGACCGGCCGCCTTCGGGCATGGCTCGGGCGCATGAGATCGGCGCGGTACGATGCGGCTGATCGAGGAATGCGCCCGGCCTTCGGAAACGAGGTCGGGCTTTTTCTGTCCGAAGGGGCTTGCGCGGCATCAGCTGGTTGCCGGAAACGTGTTTCGAGGGGTAAGGGTGTGACAGAGCGGACGCTGCGACATCACAGGTTGTCGAGCTTCACGACCGAAGCCGGGGAGACCCTCCTCGACGTCGACCAGGTGTACTATCTCGACGGCCAGCTGAACGAGGCGAAAGACAACCTCGTCATCGTCTTCCATGCTCTCACGGGTTCGGCGGACGCGGTAGGGGACTGGTGGAGCCCGGTCCTGGGTCCCGGTCGCGCGGTCGATACCGACCAGTACGCGATCCTGTGCTCCAATCTCGTCGGATCGTGTTACGGGAGCACCGGTCCGTCCGATCCCGCCCGTCGTCCCTTCCCCCTCATCACAACCCGCGATCAAGCCCGTCTCGTCAAAGCAATTGTCGACGAGCTCGGCGTCACGCGCGTCCGCGTTGCCACCGGAGGCTCGCTCGGCGGTATGGTCGCCCTCGAATGGGCGGTGACCTTCGGTGACCTCACCGACAAGACCGTCGTGTTCGCCGCCCCCGCCCGCCATACTGCCGCTGCCATCGGCTGGAGCCACATCCAGCGGAAGATGATCGACGTCGCAGGTGCGGATGGCCTCGAGATCGCCCGGATGGTCGCCATGATGACCTACCGGACGCCCGGCGAATTCGAGCTCAGATTCGGCCGGGAGCGGAACGGGAATGGCCGCTACTCGGTCGAGAACTACCTCTCCCGCCATGGGGAGAAGCTGCTGGCCCGCTTCGACATACACAGCTACCTCACGCTCCTCGACACGATGGACGCCCACGATGTGGGCGAGGGTCGCGGCGGGATCGAACAGGCACTCTCTCCCCTCGGGGAGCGCCTCGTCGGGGTGGGGATCCCGGGCGACCTGCTCTACCGCGAAGAGGATGTCCTTCAGTGGGTGAAGCCCGCTGGAGCCCTCTACAGGCAGATCGAGTCGATACGCGGACACGATGCCTTTCTCCTGGAGCCTCAGCAGGTCGGTGCGATTCTCCACGAAGCCCTCAACCCCGTCCCGCTCGACGCGGGGGTAAAGGCTCGCATCGAGACTGGGTGACGCTTCCTACCTCCCGGCCCGGTTCGGGCGTTCCGGTCACGATCGATTGCGACCCGGATCCGTCGCCCGATAGCTTCAGACGCGCCGCCAATGGCGGAACGCATTACTGGCGCTGCTTCCCCGGGAGATAGGTAGTTGAAGATCCTCTGTACCGGCGACATACACATCGGCCGCCGATCGAGCCGGCTTCCTGCCGGCTCGGACTCCCGCCACCATTCCTGCGCCGCCGCCTGGCTGCGCTGCGTCGATCTAGCCATCGCTGAAGCCGCCGACGTCCTGGTGGTGACCGGAGATCTCGTCGACCAGTCCAACCGCTTCTTCGAGGCGTTCGGCCCGATCGAGGCCGGTCTGCGCAAGCTGGCTGACGCAGGGATCGAAACATTGATGGTCGCCGGAAACCACGATTTCGATGTCCTCCCCAGGATCATCGACAATGCTTCGACCGGAGCGGTACGGCTTCTTGGCCGGGATGGCGCATGGGAGCGCGTCACGATCGAAAGGGGCGGCAAGCGCGTCCACTTCGATGGCTGGTCGTTCAATCGGGAGCACATCCTTCGAAGCCCCCTGGAGAGTTATCCGCAGGTAGAAGCCGATGCCCCCGTGGTGGTACTCCTTCACGCCGACCTCGATCAGCCACGTAGCTCGTACGCACCGATCTCGCTGACCGAGCTCCGCCGATATCCGGACCGCATCTTCCTTCTCGGCCATGTCCACGCAATGCGGAGGGTCAGTGAGGATGGCGGTGCCTCGGCGCTGTACGTCGGCTCTCCCCAGGCGATGGACCCGGGTGAATCGGGCGATCATGGCGTTCATCTTCTGGAGATCGCCAGGGGGTATCCGACGACCTTCATTCCGCTCTCCACCGTCCGCTACGAGCCCCTCGAGGTATCAGTCGATAGCGTGGATCGGCTCGAGGAGGTCGATGATGTGGTGCTGGAGGCGGTGCGGCAGCGGCTCGGCGAGCTCTCTGAAGAGCCGCATCTGCGGAATGTGCACTTCAGGATTCGCCTGGTCGGGCGGACGCCCCTCCATCGTCAGCTCGGCGACCGGCTTCGGGATCGTCTCGTCGAGCTCGAGGTTGTTGCGGGAAGGGTCATGGGGACGGTCGGGCGGGTCGTGATCGACACTCGCCCGGCGCGCGATCTCGTCGCTCTCGCAGAGGCCGGCGGCATTCCGGCGATCCTCGCTCGCATCATCGGGGACCTCGGTGAGTCACAGGGGGAGATCGGAGCGCTGGTCAGCGAGAGCCGGCAAGCGGCGCGCGAGATCGAGAGGGCGGGCGCGTTCGTGCAGGTCATCGATGGGGCGAGCCTCGCAGATGACGAAGATGCCGTGAAGCGGGAGTTATCGAGGGCGGCGATGCTGCTTCTCGATGAGATGCTCGCTCAGAAGGATGGGGAATCTTGAGCGTTCTTCGTTTCCGGTCGCTCTCGGTCCGGCGGATGCCCGGAATTCGGGACGGTGGCTTCGAGCTGAATGAGCTGGCCACGGGCGTAAACATCGTTTACGGCCCGAACGCCTCCGGAAAGACGACGACTGCGCGGGTGGTCGAGACCCTTCTGTGGCCGGGTCGCGCGCCGGACGGGAGCATCTGGGTATCGGGGATTTTCGAGCTCGACGGCGCGCGCTGGAGCGCCGAACTGGACGCCGGTCGCGCTCGCATCCAGCGAGATGGCGAGCCGACCGGGGCGCCCCATGGGCTGCCTATCGAAGCGAGCAGTCGCTATCGGCTCGAACTGAGGGACCTGCTGGAGGCGGAAGATCGAGGGCTTGCCCGCGCCATCGGATTGGAGTCGGCGGGTGGGTATGACCTGGCGGCAGCCGCCTCCGTGCTCAACCCCCGCCGCAATGCGTCGCGGCCCCAGAGTGCAGTGGCCGAGCTGCGCAAAGCACGGGAACGGCTCGCGGCCGCCCGCACCCGTCAGGACGAGCTGCAGCTCGAGACGGCGACCATCCGGTCGGACCAGCAGCGGGTTGCCGCGATCCCCGAGATCGAGCAGCGGCTCGTTCATCTTCAGCTGGCCCTCGAGCACGCCTCCCGGCTTCGGGACCTCCAGGAGGCGCAGGATCGGCTGTCCGGCTTCCATCCGGTCGTCGCACGACTCGCAGGGGATGAGGACACCCGCTGCTCGGAGCTGCAGCGGAGGATTGCGGAAAGCCGCGACACCGAGCGCGTGGCGGGTGAGGCGATCGCCAGGAGTGAGGAGGCCGTCCGCCAACTGGCTTTCGCGGAGAATCTCAGGAATCCTGCGGAGGTCGTAACCGCGCTCGAAGTCCGCGTCGCGACCCTCGATCGGATCGAATCGGAGCTGCGGGCGGAGAGCCGGGCGCTGGAAGACGCGACCCTCGATCTGCAGCTGGAAAGTGAACGACTCGGCCCCCTCGCTGCCGAGACCCTCGCGCGCCTGGATCTTTCGCTCGTCTCCCGGCTGGCGAACATCGCCCGGGAGGCGGAGCCGGTACGAATTCGACGGATCGGCCTTGAAGATGAGATCAGACTTCTCTCGGCCGAGCCCGATGTCGGGAATCGTCGTGCGCTCGAAGAGGGAATCGAGCTTCTTCAGAAGTGGCTCGCCTCCGCGCCATCGCGAGCAGAGGAGTCGAAGCTCCGTCCGATCGCGATGGCCGCTTCCGCCATTCTCCTCCTGCTGGGTGCGGGGCTGGCGATCCTGCATCCTGCCGCGCTCCTGATCTCGGTCGTCGGCGCGATTCTGCTCAGCCTCACCCTCCGAAGCCCGATCCAGCCAGATGACCGGCCCGGGCTACAGCTTCGTTTTCGGGAAACCCGCCTTGCCGAGCCGGAGATCTGGATGGAGGGCCCTGTCCGGGCTCTCCTCGCCAGCCTGCAGGACGAATGGGTCGCGGCCAGACGCGGCGAGGATGCGGCGAGTCATGCGAGGCGGCTCACCCCACAGCTCGAGGAGGCACGGGTACGGGAAGCCGCGCTGCTCGCGTCGTTCGTGGAGACGGCCGAAGCCAGCGGGCTCTCCCAGGTCGATCCGGCGACCACGAGCTGGCTACTCGATCGGATCTCGAAGTGGCAGGCGGCTTCGGACAAAGTGGAGGGGACACGCGCGCGCCTGGATCTCGCGGCAGAGCAGCGAGCCTCCGAGCTCGATGCCGCGGGCGAGCTCCTTCAGATGCTCGGCTTCCCGAAGGCCGAAGAACCCGCCGAGCTGCGCGCTGTTATCCAGTCCCTCGACGAACGGGTCCGCGCACTTGCGCGCGCTGATGCGGAGCTCAACGCGCACCGGCGTGAGCTGGCGGCGGCGCAATCCCGAATGGCAGAGCTCCGAGTGGAGCTGACGGCGGTTCTCGAGCGACTCCAGCTGCCTGAAGAAGATATCACCCGCCTCGGTGACTGGTGCCGCCAGCGTTCCGAATATCTCGCCGCACAGCGCGAGGCCGACAGTCTCGATCGGGAAGCCGCACGCCTTCGACAGCGGCTGGAGGAGAGTGCGGACGATCATGCCGCCCTGCTGGCAGCGGATCCCGCCTCCATCGAGCGGGAGATCCAGGAGCAGAGTGAAGCGCATGGGGAGCTCAAGGAGCTGCAGCTGCGTGTGGTCGAGCTGCGCACGAGGGTGGCACAGGCGACCCGCGGACACGACATCGAGGACGCGCTCGCCGAAGTCGACCGTGCCGAGAGCGCGCTCCGTCAGATCCGCGACCGCGATGCAAAGGGTGCCATCGCCAGCGTCCTTGTCGACTATGTCGAACAAGCCGCCCGCAACGACCAGCGCCCCGAAGTCTTCCATCGGGCGAACGCGCTATTCACCCAGGTCACGAGGGGTCGTTATCAGCTGCTCCTGGACGATCGGGTCGACCCGGGCTTCCGCGCACTCGACACTCAGCTCGAGCAATCGCTCGCCCTTGAGGAGTTATCGAGCGCTACCCGGCTGCAGCTTCTGCTCGCGGTGCGCGTAGGCTTCGTCGAGGTTCAGGAGGGGGGCGTCCGCCTTCCGATCCTGATGGACGAGACACTTGCAAACAGCGACGATGACCGCGCCTCGGCGATCATTGAAGCCGTTATAGCACTGGCGTCTGCAGGCCGGCAGATCTTCTACTTCACCGCGCAGCGGGACGAGGTGGTGAAGTGGCGGAAGGCTCTTGAGAGTGAACTGGAGATCGAAAGCCGGGTCGTCGAACTCTCGGCGGTTCGGAGACAGGAGCGACGGCTCGAGGAGGAGGAGCTGTCGCTCGTGACGGAGCCACTACCTGAATTGCCGGCACCGGAGGGACGGTCGCATGCGGAGTTCGGCTCCATCCTCGAGGTCCCTGCTGTCGACACGGCGGAGCCGGCGAATGCGCTTCATCTCTGGTATCTGCTGGAGGATCCGGAGGAGCTCCACAGGGTGATGACGGCGACGCGGACGGAACGCTGGGGTAGCCTCCGCGCCCTGCTGGCGACCGGGGCCGGGGAGTTGATTTCCGACTCGCTGGTGCGGAAGGTCGAGGCGCTCGCGGGTTCTGCGCACGCGGCCCTCCTCCGGCTGAGGGTGGGCCGGGGCCGGGAGGTGGATCGGCACGCGCTCGTCCAGTCGGGCGCGGTATCCGCCCGCTTCATCGAGGAGGTCTGGGAAGTCGCGTCGGAGGTCGGGGGCGACGGTGTACTGCTCCTCGAAGCGCTCGAACGCCGCGCTGTCCCGAAATTCTATCAGAAGAATATTCAGGCGCTGCGAGAGTTCCTCGAGGAGACGGGCTTCGTCGACTCCCGGCCACCGCTTTCCGCGGCGACGATCCGGTGGGAGGTCCTGAACGAATCAGCACGGTTCATCCAGGAAGGTATCGTCACGACGCCGGAGATCGAGCGACTGCTCGTGAGACTCGGTGTCGCTCCGGCGTGGGATCAGCCGGTTCTGGAAGATGAAATCCATCCGCGGCGGCTGCAGACGGCGTTCGAGTTCGACTGATGATAGGGGCGGAATCTTCTGCTATTCCGCTGCCTTCTTCGCGGTGCCCGTGATCCCGTCGAGCGAGTTCGGCTTCGACATCGGTCCCGCCCAGAGATCGCCGATGCTCGCGACCCGCTCCGGCACGGTGTCGACCGTGAAGGCTTGCAGATCGAGATCATCCGTCAGCTCATCCCAGGCGAGCGGGGTCGAGACGGTTGGCCTCGCCTTCGCCCTCACGGCATAAACGCCGGCGACAGTCTTCCCGAGGATGTTCTGCAGATAATCGACGTATACCGTTCCATGCGGCCGATTGGCCCGCATCCGCTCGACGGTAGCGATCTTCGGGTGCTTGCGGGCGACGCGTGTTGCGACGATCTGTGCGACAAGGGTCGCAGCCTCCAGTGGCGTGCGGGGCGGAAGAGGAAGATACACATGGATTCCCGACGAGCCTGACGTCTTCAGGGCGCCGTGCAGCCCGAGCGCGTCCAGCTCGGTTCTGACATGCCGAGCAATTTCGACCACGCCCTGGAAGTCGACGCCTTCTCCCGGATCCAGATCCAGGATCGTGTAGTCGGCGCTGTCGAGATCGCCGAGCCGGCTATGCCATGGATCAAAGGAGATCGCGCCGAGCTGAACCGTATAGAGAAGTGTGGCGAGATTCCCGCCTACGAGTCGGCGCTGCTTCTTTCCCTCGATCGTCAACGTTTCGACACGAACGCCGGGCGGAACGTTATCGGGTGCAGCCTGCTGATAGAAGGACTCCTCCTCGACCCCGTTCGGGTAGCGCTTCAGGACGAGCGGCCGGTCTTCCATCCAGGGCAGGATGAAGGGCGCCATCCGCGCGTAGAAGGTGAGGAGATCCTGCTTCGTGTGTCCCGTAGCCGGATAGAATACCTTCTGCAGACTGGTGACCGGGATACCCTTCTCACGGCCGAGCCGGAGCGTCCCCTCGCCCCGCCTGGCTGCGATCTCGAGAATGCGATGAACGACCGGGGTGTCGAGAGTCCCCGTTCCGACGGTACTGCCCGAGGAGTCCGTAGCGGCGGAGGAGTCTGCGCCAGACCCCGCCTTGTTCCGGGGCGCGGCCTTAGCCGACGGAGTCTTTTTCGACGAGCCGCTACTACCCTCGCTATCTTTCGATAACGCAGGCTTCGTTGTTTTCGACTTCGGAGTCGCAGGGTCGTCCTCGGAACCCCCCGCGGCCGGCTCCCGCACGACCTCTTTCGGGTCCTTGTCGTCGCGCAGGCCGACAAAGACGGGATGACGCAGCACCCCCGCCCGCGTCCACTCATTGAACCGAACCTCTACGACAAGCTTCGGCTGAACCCAGTGCGCCGGCTCGTTCGTCGCCGGCTTCTCGGAGAAGGGCGGAGTTTTTCGCTCGAGCGGCTTCAGCTTCGTGAACAGGTCGGCGAGAGCCTTCCCATCGAAGCCGGTTCCCGTATGCCCCGCGTAGATGAGCTTCCCGGCATTGTCATAGTAGCCGAGCAGAAGCGCGCCGAAGTAGGGACGGCTCTTCCGTGGTTCTGTCCAACCCCCCACGACGAACTCCTGGCGGTTCTCGATCTTGAGCTTGACCCAATCGGAGGAGCGAAGCCCCGGCTGATAAGCTGAGGTCGTCCGCTTGGCCATCACACCCTCCCACCCCTCCTTCTTTCCGCGCTCCAGGAGGGGCGCGTACCGGGCGGAGGTATCGGAGATGCGGATCCGCTCGCTTGTCCTGTCCTGCAGAACCTCCTCGAGTCGTTCGCGCCGTTCTGTCCATGGGCTGGCGAGGAGCACGTCGGATCCTTCCAGCAGAATATCGAAGGCGATGAGAGCTGCGGGCGATTCGTCGCCATGTCTCCGCGCAGCCGCGGCGCTCTGCAGGTGCATCCGCCCCTGCAGCTTCTCGAAGCGCGCGATCGATTCGCCTTCGAGCGCCACGATCTCCCCGTCGATGACGAGGGGGTGCCCGACATCGTCGACGAGTTCCTTCAGCGCATCGACGACTTCGGGGAACTGCCGCGCCTTATCGAGGCCATTGCGTGTGACCAGCGCGACCTGTCCGCCGGTCGCGAGCGCCAGAACCCTGATCCCGTCGTACTTCGGTTCGAAGATCCAATTCCCGGTTTTCGGCGGCGCCTTCCCGCTCTGTGCCAGCATCGGCAGGAATGACTTGAGATCCGCCGCTTTGGAAGAAGGCTTCTCGTCCTTCGCCTGACCCGATGTGGCCTCCTTCCTCCCGGCCGCTTGGGAGGATGAGCCCTTGGCAGTCCGATTCGAGTGCCAGACGCGCTTCGACCCCTCGCCATCGGCGATCTGTTTCATCGTCCGGCCCGTGGTCACGGAAGTGGTGACCTCCCCGGTGATGTCTGAGCGGGAATCCGAGTAGTCGTCCTTGTGTTTCAGCAGGAGCCACTTCGAGCGCGGCCCGCCCGCGACCTCGTCGGTGCGTACGAGCGCGAACGACCCGTGCAGGCGCTCGCCATGGAAGGTGATCGACAGCTTTCCGGCACGGTAGCCGCGCAGCACCGCCGCCTCCGGCTTTTCACCCTTCTCTACCTCATCCGGCTCGTACATTCCCTGGTCCCAGAGCATCACCGTTCCGCCGCCGTACTCGCCCTTCGGGATCGTGCCCTCGAAGTCGTTGTACGCCATCGGGTGATCCTCGACCTCCATCGCGAGCCGCCGAACGCGCGGGTCGAGGGACGGACCCTTGGGGACCGCCCAGCTCCGCATCACCCCCTCCATTTCGAGGCGGAGGTCATAGTGAAGATGGCTCGCCTCGTGCTTCTGGATCACGAAAACCAGCTTCGACGAGCGCCGCTTGCGCGAGGCGGCGCCCGAGGGTTCGGCGGTTCGGGAGAAGTCCCGCTTCCGGTTGTATTCCTTGAGGGAGTTGGGCATCGGAACTATCGGCTGTCGGTATGCGCCATCCGCTCGCGCGTCTCACCTACCGACGGCGAATCGCCGCTGCGAGCTCATCCTTGTTCATCGAACTGCGGCCGGGAATGTCGAGTTCCTTTGCGCGGTTGTACAGCTCGTCACGGGTACGCGCCTCGAGCCCCTTTCGCGGGTTTCCTGTGCCCTGCGTCCGCGTGTTCGGGGTGCGTCCCTCCTCGCGACGGTCCTTGTTCACCGTACGGGCAGCGATCTCCTTCGCCCTGTCCAACGGTTCGCCGCGTTCCCTCGCACTCTCCCGGATATGCTCATACTTCCGTTCGTCCTTGTCGCTCCACGCTTTCGGCATCGTTCACCTCCAGAGAAGTAGAAGGTTGTGCGCCTCCCTCCCTGTCGATGCATTGCAAAACGCGGGCTCCAGAAGCGTTTCCCGGCGGCCGAGGCACGCCCCTTGTGTACCTCTCAGATCGCTCACAAGTTTAGCGGTGCAGACTGCACGCCTTCCCGCCCCGCTACAGCCGCGACCGATGTCCCATGTAATTGCGATTGCCAACCAGAAGGGTGGAGTCGGCAAGACGACGACGGCCATCAATCTCGGAGCGAGTCTCGCCGCCGCCGAAAAGCGCGTCCTCATCGTGGATATGGATCCGCAGGGGAATGCGTCGAGCGGGCTCGGCGTGCGGGCCAGTCTCACGCGGTCTTCGCTCTACGGCGTTCTGCTGAACCGCCTTCCGCTCGGGTCGGCCATCGTGCGCGGGGTTCATCTGCCCCTCCTCGACATGGTTCCCACCACCACGAACCTCGTCGGTGTCGAAGCGGAACTCCTCGGCCAGCCGGAGTGGCAGCATCGGCTGCGGGAGGCACTCGATGGCATCCGCCACATGTACGATTTCATCCTCATCGATAGTCCGCCTGCGCTGGGGATTCTGACAATCAATACGCTCGTCGCTGCAGACACGGTGCTGGTCCCGCTGCAGACGGAGTATTACGCGCTGGAGGGCCTTTCGCAGTTTTCGGAGACGATTGCTTTAGTCCGGGAGCACCTGAATCCGAGACTCGGAATCGAGGGGGTGCTTCTCACCATGTTCGACGGGCGCCTGCGACTGGCGCAGCAGGTGGCGGAAGAAGCGCGCGCGCACTTCGAGGGACGCGTCTTCCGAACGACCATCCCGCGCAATGTACGCCTCGCCGAGGCGCCCGGATTCGGACGCCCGACTCTGCTGTACGACGTCCTTTCGAGTGGCGCCCAGGCGTATCTGGCGCTCGCCAGCGAGGTCATTCTTCGGTCGCCGATGATGGAGGTCGACGGCCACCGGATGAGCGGGAAGGAACTCGAGAGCATCGCGGCCCGGTAGATAAGACCATGGCGACGCCTCACATCCGGATCGTGCGGCTGCCCGATCGGTTCTATCTTTCGAGACGCTCCTACTCCGGACAGGAGATCTTCGATGTCGTCCCGTGGGAGGACGCCACCGACTATGTTACGGATGGAACCAGGTACGGCGTGCTGATGCGGAATGGCGCGGTCCGTTGGCTCGAGGAGAGCCGGCTCGCGCAGTTCGCGGAGGACTTCGCCGGTGTGGATCTGAAGGCCCTCGTCGAGGGGCTTCAGGAGTATGTACGACGCTATGAGATTCTGCGCGGCATCTGGCAGGAAGACCTCGAAGTGCTGGAGCAGCTGCGCGTAAAAGATAAGGGGTGAACTGAACACCCTTGGGCCTAACAACAATCGTACTGAAGAGACGATGAAGTCTGGGGATCTGGTACCACCCTTCGAGTTCGATGAGGGCGGACAGAACGCGGTGATGATGGTGGTCGGTGTCGGGGGCGGCGGAGGGAATGCCGTGAACCGGATGATCGACGAGGAGCTGGGTGGCGTCGATTTCGTCTCGGTGAACACCGATGCGCAGGCGCTCAAGAGCAGCAAGAGCGGCACGAAGATCCAGATCGGGCGGAAGCTCACGCGCGGTCTCGGAGCGGGCGCACGCCCCGAGATCGGCCGGGCTGCGCTGGAGGAGAGCCGTGACGAAGTGCTTGCCGCTCTGGACGGCGCCGATCTCGTCTTCATCACCGCCGGCATGGGTGGCGGGACAGGGACCGGCGCTGCGCCCCTCATCGGTGAACTTGCCCGGGAGGTCGGCGCCCTGACGATCGCGGTAGTCACGCGCCCATTCCTCTTCGAGGGGCGGAAGCGGATGCGCCAGGCGGAAGACGGGCTCGCCGCACTGCACAATGCCGTCGACACCATGATCGTGGTGCCGAACGAGCGGCTTCTGTCGGTGGTGGGGAAGGGTACGAGCTTCCGGGAAGCGCTCAAGAAGGCCGACGAAGTCCTCCTGCACGCCACACAGGGCATCAGCGACCTGATCCGTGTTACCGGTGAGGTGAACGTCGACTTTGCCGACGTCCGGACGATCATGAGCAACCGGGGCGCTGCCCTCATGGGGTCGGGCTTCGGAAAGGGCGAGAACCGGGCGATGGAGGCCGCGCAGGAGGCGATCAGCTCGCCGCTGCTCGACAACACCAGCATCGAGGGTGCTGCCGGCGTCCTGATCAACATCACCGGCGGGATGGATCTGGCGATCGATGAAGTCACTACGATCAGCCAGGTCATCCAGGAGGCGGCCGGGGACGAAGCGGAAATCATCTTCGGCGCCGTGCACGACCCCCATCTGCGCGAGGAGATCCGCGTCACGGTCATCGCGACCGGCTTTGGTCTGCGGGAGATGGAGAAGGAGCGGAAGACCATCGTTCGGGGGAGGCTTGGCGTTCATCCGCCCGCGCCCCCTGTCGCGGACCCTGTTGCCGGCCGGTCGGCCCCGACGCTGAATCTGCGAGGAACACGCGTAGTCAATCCCGAGCCGCGACAGGTCGGGGAGGACTATGAGGGCGAGCGGATGCGGGATCTCGACATCCCGACGTTCATCCGCCGGCAGATGGACTGACGGAAAAATTCGAAAAAATACGTTTGCAACAGGAAGGCCCGGCATGCTCTGCCGGGCCTTCCTGCGTCGTGATTTCGAGAAGGAATCGTGACGGGGCAGCGTAACTCCTTCTCCCTGTGTAACTTGCGCGTAAGTCAAAGCAGTTACGCAACTTACGAATCACTTGACGCGGTCTCTCTCACCCGCTATACTTGGCGTCCCCCTACCGGCAAGGTAACGGCGGGAGGGGTCTCTCCGAAGGGGCTTGCGAGCTCAGTTTTTTGAATTTTCGTTTCCCCCATGTCCGATCATCATCGCCTGCACGCCACTCCCGATCCGGTACACCTGACGGTGCATGCTCTGCCACGAGATGTTGCCGAAGAGATCCGGGATGTCCAGTCGCGGGATCCGGAGCTGCTCACCCGGATTCTTCTTTACGGGATGGTGCACAGGGAGGTATTCGACACGCTCAGCCGGAGCTGGGGCGCGTAGGGGCCTGGCTTTGCGCCAGTTCGTGTGGGGGTGAAGGATATTGACGGCAGGAGGGCGGGTGCTATACCGTATCGTCTGTCCGAACGATGTGACAGCACGGAACGGGTACCTTTCTCCTGAATGGCATCGGAACTATCGGAGGAGGACCTTCGAGGTCTGTACCTCGACTGGTGTTCTACCCAAGTGGCGCGGCGGTTTCTGGAGTTGAGCGGAGACGAGGTCTGGCTCCGTTCCCACTCCGCCCTTTCCCCGACTTCCAGCTCCCCGGCCCCGCCATCGACCTCTTCGCAGAGCGCAGTCTCCCGGATTCCCGACTATCTCGACATCGTCCGGAAAACGGCGCTCTCCCTGGCCGAGGACCTCAATCTTCCGCCCTATCCGGAGTGGCGCGAGCGCTACCTGGCGGATCCCGCCGAATTTCGTCCCGACATCCTCAATCAACCGGTACCGCCTCGGACCCCGGTATCGCGTGACTGACGTGCGTCAATCGGACGCGTTCTTCTCCGCGGAGCCCTGATCCTTCAGGAAGGTCGTAATCTCTTCCCGGGGAAGGGGATCGGCGAGATGCGGTCCCTGGGCGTGACCGCACTCCAGTCCCGCGAGTGTGTCCAGACAATCGGCATCGTGCACTCCGCCGGCGATGGTAGCGAGGCCGAATGCGGAAGCGATCTGGATGACGCCCCCGACCAGAGCGATCGCTCGCGCATCGTAGGGGACACGTCCGAGAAGGGAATGATCGAACTTCACCCCGGCCAGGGGCAGGGTATGAAGAAGCCCCAGGGAAGCACCCCCCGACCCGAACTCATCCAGGAAGATCTCCACGCCCAGCGCGGAGATCTCCCGCATGACCCTGAGCGCCCGGTCACCCCCCTCGAGCACCAGTCGCTCCGCAACCTCGACCTTCACCTGATGCGGGTCGATCGGGTAACGTGAGAGCGCGTCCCTTAGCTGATCGACGATTCCCGAATCGCGCAGCTGACGACCGGTCAGGTCGATCGAGATGAAGAGGTCTGATCGTCCCGTATCCGCTCGCCAGCCCATCATGGCTTCAAGCGCATTCTCGAGAGCCCAGGCCGTGATGGTGGTAATGCGTCCCGTCTCTTCCGCGAGCCGCTGGAAGTCGTCGTGGGCAACGGGGCCATGGACCGGATGCACCCAGCGGACGAGCACCTCCAGGCCTGCGACGCTCCCGTCCCGAATTCCGAGGATCGGGCGATAGAGGAGATCGAGCTCGCCGCTCTCGACTGCCTGCCCCATGTGACTCTCCAGTTCCAGCCGCCGGACCGCTTCGGCGTGCATCTCCTGGTCGTACAGCTCGAAGGAGGCCCCACCCTGCGCCTTCGCGCGGTACATGGCCATGTCTGCGTTCTGCAGCAGGACCTCGGGAGAAGTGGCCGAATCCGACGCCACTACGATGCCGATGCTGGCGGAGGTGTGGATCTCGTAGCCGTCGATATGGAAGGGCGCGGAAAGCGTTTGCGCGATCCGGCTGGCGACGCGCGGCGCATCGAGGCGTCCGGGCACATGTTCCAGAAGGATCGCGAACTCATCCCCTCCGAAGCGGGCCAGGGTGTCTTCGGGACGAAGATGCTGTCGAAGCCGCTCCGCCACCGCCATCAGGAGATGGTCGCCGGTTCTGTGGCCAAGACTGTCGTTGACGATCTTGAAGCGGTCCAGATCGAGGAAGAGGACGGCGAAGGTCTGCCCAGGTTTGCGGGTCGCTCGGGAGATCGCGTGCCGGACCCGATCGGCGAAGAGTGCGCGATTGGGAAGGCTCGTCAACCCGTCCTTGAACGCCGCGTCACGGAGGGCGCGCTGCATCTGCTCCCGTTCGGAAACATCCCGTGCGAATCCCTGAATGGTACCCCGGCTCGACCCTGAGAGAGGCGACTCGACCAGCTCCAGAGCCACCCGGTGGCCATCGCCGTGTTGGGTCTGCACGACGCGTGTCTGGGGGACCCGCACACCCGATACAGATGCCGGATCGTTCCCCTCATCCGCCCAGGGCATCGTCCTGCCCGTCAGCGCCTCCGCGGAGATGCCGAGAACATTACCGACCGAAGGAGACAGATAGGTGAAGACACCTGCTTCGTCCCGGACGTAGAAGAAGACATCCTGGCTCCCTTCCACGATCAGCCGGAAGCGGGCTTCGCTATCGCGAAGAGCCTGTTCCGCTGCCTCCCGGTCCGTGATGTCCCAGGCATTGATGACGATCCCGCCTACCGCCGGGTTGTCGATGTGGTCCCGCGCAGTGAACTCGTACGTCCGCCATTCGCCGGAGCCATTCCGCAGCCGGCAGTTCCCGGTGAATCCCGTCCGTACGTTGGCCAGCCCGTCGAGAAGAGCGTTCCAGAGAGCGCGATCGTCGGGGTGGATGAAGTCGAAGATGGGCTGACCCTCGAGCTCGCGGCGGGATCTGCCCAGCGTCTGGGCGAGTGAGGGGCTCGCGTACCGGAGCGCTCCCTCTCCATCAACCAGAACGATGATGTCGTGTGACCCTGCCAGCAGAGACTGGAAGTACTGGTCACGGCGGCGGCGGGTGCGCACCGCTTTGCGTCTGACCGTACGGGTTCGGACCATCCTCGCGCGCGCGCGCGCTACCAGCGCGCCCGGGCGATGCGGCCAGGTAAGATGATCGTCGACCCCGGCTTCCATGAGCTGCTCGGTGAGATCGCCATCCCTCCTGTCGGTGATGGCGATGAGGGGGAGCGACGGAAACCGGCTGCGTACATTGCGGATGAACTCCCACCCCTCGACATCCGACCGACCGACTTCGACGACGGCCAGGTCTATGTCCTTGAAGCGGGAGAGTCCGGATGGAAAGACGGATGCGGGGAGCGTGCGGAAGCCCGCTGTTGACAGCGTTTCGCTATAACCTTCCAGTCGGTCCGCATCGCGGGCGACGACGATGATAGAAGCCGTCTCGAGCGGAGGAGGGTACACACCACACAGTGTAAGAGCGAATCGAATCAGCCGCAGGCGTCATAGGCGGCAACGTACTACGTCATTCAGGAGAGCGCTTCCCGGATCTTCTCAGAGGGGAGTTTCGACGGCTGTTCGCTAAAACTTTAAGTCGGCTCCTGGACCCGCCGGGCCTGTGCGTCAGCCCTTCCGAGGCCTGTAAGCTGTTTCCCCAGGCGAGTGATAAGCCTGAACGTGCCGATGGTTCCCATGTGAAAAGGAGAGGAAAGCGAGAGAGGTTCGCCCCTCCGACAGTGAAGATTCCGGCATCATGAGCCTTGATCTTCGGGTTCTATTCGGGTAAACTGTCTGGAAGAAACCCCCGTCCTCGGAAAACAGGCGGGGGTTTTGTGCCCTCATCGTGGGATCGGCGAGGGACTTGAGAGGTCTTCATCACGGGTGGTTTCCGTGGCATCCATCGCCGAGCTACGTCGCGTCATCGAGGCGCGCTTCCCGAATGCCGTTCCGCTACCGGAGCGGACGGTTCCGCAGATCTCGACGGGGATCACCGGCCTCGACCGCATCCTGCCGGGCGGGGGATTGCCGAGGGGTCGACTTTCGGTGTGGATGCCCGGAATCGGGGGAGGTGCGGTGCTGCGGTCGGCGTGCATGCGGGCGGTAGCGGAGGGAGAACGAGCGGCCTGGATCGATGGCGTGGGTCGGGAGAGCCCGGGGGTTTGCTGGGGGAGTGTGCTGGTGGCCAGACCGCGGACGGAGAATCAGGCGCTCGAATGTACGGAAGAGCTCCTGCGCTCGGGGGGCTTCGCCGTGGTGGTGCGTATGGGGGAGGGGAGTCAGGGTGCGGAACGGGTGCGGCTGTGCCGGGCGGCGCGGGAAGGGGGGACGGCGCTGGTGGAGCTTTCGAGCGAAGGGCACATGGCAGCCGTCCGGATCCGGGCGCGGGCGGTTCAGGAGGGGTTCCGGTGGAGTCGGAATGTGCTGGGTGAGCCGGTTCAGGTGGAAGCGGTTTCCCTGCGAGTGAGAGTTCAGGCGGCGGGGTGGAGCAGGGAGGCCGACGTAGTCCTGATGGTAAAGAATCATGAGCATACTTTCTCTCTGGATCCCGGATTGCCCGATCGAAGGGGAATCCGCTGACGAACTGACGCGGGCGCTGCTTGCCGAGGCGCCCCGAGTGTCGATTGAAGGCCGCGGAGTGGTGTGGGTGGATCTGCGAGGGCTGCCGGGAGAAAGGGTCGCCACGAGGATCCTTCAGCGGCTGTCGGAGGCGGGGATGGGGGAGGTGCGGGGAGGGCTGGCTGCCATTCCGATCGCGGCTGAGGGGGCGGCTCGGGGGGCTTCGGGCGGGGGTGGACGATCTTCCGCCTCCGATCTTCCGGGAGGCGGGAGCGCAGAGGAGCGGCTGACGGTCGTTGCCCCGGGTACCGAGGCCGCCTTTCTGGCGAACTTTCCTCTGGGATTGCTGACGGCCGAAGGTCGGCTGCTGACGATGCTGGAGGGTGTAGGGGTGCGGTCGTGCGGCGATCTCGCGCAGCTCTCGGCCGAAGCAGCGGAAGTGCGCTTCGGGAGTGAGGGAGTGCAGCTCTGGCGGCTAGCGCGCGGAGACGATCCCCGGATCCTCTTCCGGCCGATCCCTCCCGAGCGGCCCCACGCATCGATCGACTTCGTCGATTATACCGTGCGGGACGCTACCCGGCTCGTCTTCACCCTCAACGCACTCCTCGATCAGGTGTGCGGCATGTTGCGGGAGCGGGCGCGTCGGGCGCGGACCATCACCCTCGTCTTCGCGCTGGCGAATGGAGGGGAGGCACGGGAAGTCCTGCGGACCGCGCGCGCAACCGCAGACCGCGCCCTCTGGATGCGTCGGCTCAGGGCTGCGCTCGAGCAGATCAGGCTCCCGGATGCCATTACCGGGGTCACGCTTGAAGCGGGCACCCTGGAATCGATCTCCTCACTGCAGGGAGACCTCTTCGACAGAGGATTCGCCACTGCCAGCTTCGTCGAGGAAGCCGTCGGCAGATTGCTCGATCTCTATCGCGGACTCTTCACCAGACAGACCAGCTCTGCGCACCCTCTCGCAGAGCGTCGCAGCCGGTGGACCGACCTCACCCCGGACGAGGCGGTGGCCACCACCGGACAGGGGTCGGATGATGAAGCCGCCCTTCAGCTTCAGCTGCTGAGCGACCCGCGACCCATCCAGGTCCGTACACGAGTTCGTCGTGATCATGTACTCCCTCTGCGCTATCGGGAGGGCGAGGAGTGGCTCGACCTGACTGCCGCCGGCCCCGACCGGATCTCCGGCGGGCATGAGGAGCGACAGCCGTACGCCCGCGAATATTACCGATGCGCGAGTGGAAGCGGCGCGCTCCTCTGGATCTATCGGGACGCCGTGGAAGATCGTTGGTACCTGCACGGATGGTGGGATTGAAGATGGCTATCAACGACCATCGCCGATCTTTCAGTCATCGGCTCTGTCGGTCGGTCGTCCGCCGTACAGCTGATAGCCGATAGCTGATCTGCCATGTACATCGAGCTCAAGGCGCGTTCCGCCTTCTCCTTCGGCGATGGTGCCGTCAGTGCCGAGATGCTGGCGGCGCGGGCGGGGGAGTTCGGGTATCCGGCGATGGCGCTTGTGGATACCGCGGATCTCGGCGGCATCATCAGATTTGCGCTGCAGGCGGACCTCGTGGGCATCAGGCCTATCGCTGGCGCGGAAATCCGGGTGGACCGACGGCCTGTCGCCTTCCTTGCCCGCAACGAGCAGGGTTATCGGAATCTTTCCCATCTCGTCACCCGGGCGCGGCTGGAGAATCGACGGGGTTCACCCGGCGTCACCTTCGACGAGGTGGCGGAGCGGAGCGAAGGACTTCATCTGCTGACAGGGCCACCTTCGGCCGAGCTTGCGACGCTCCTGCGGGCCCGGCGACCCGAGGCGGCGCGGAGCAGGATCGCGAGATGGCGGGAGCTGTTCGGGGACCGTATGGCGATCGAGGTCCAGCGTCATCATGTGTCGGGCGAAGAGGAGGCTCTGGCGCAGGCGCTGATCGATCTCGCGCATGAAAGCGGGACGCCATGGGTGGTGACCAACGAGCCGCGTTACCTCGACGACCGCGGCCGCTGGGTCCATGACATCCAGACCGCGCTGCGCAGCCGCCTCGAAGTCGGCGAAGCGCGCCTACAGGGGAAACTTCTTCCGAACGGTGAGTGGCGGCTGAAGTCCGCTGCGGAGATGGCCACCCTCTGGAAGGGGCATGAGGAGGGGCTTGAAGAGAGCGTGCGCATCGCCGAAGGATGTGATTTCTCCCTCCGCTGGTTGCGCCCGCCCCTCCCCCGTTTCGCACTTCCGGAAGGCCATGACGACCGAACCTTCCTTCGCGAGAAAGCCTACGAGGGAGCGATCGAGCGCTGGGGCCGGATCGACGAGAAGGAACGGCTCCAGATCGAACACGAACTCCAGGTGATCGAGAAGCTCGGCTTCTGCGGCTTCTTCATCATCATGTGGGACGCGATTCGTTTCGCGCGATCGCAGGGCATCCTCTGCCAGGGGCGGGGGAGCGCGGCAAACAGCACCGTCGCCTACTGCCTGGGCATCACCGCGGTCGACCCCGTCAGGCATGGGCTTCTCTTCGAGCGCTTCCTCTCCGAGGCGCGGACGGATGGCCTTAACGAAGCCCCCGACATCGATGTCGACTTCGAGATGCACCGCCGTGAGGAGGTGCTGAACTACATCTACGAGAAGTACAGCCGCCAGCACGCCGCGATCACCGCCGTCACCCAGATCTATCACGCCCCGAGCGCGCTGCAGGATGCGATGCGAGCCCTCGGCTACCCCGCGCAGCTCGCCTTCAAGCTCTCGAAGCGCCTTCAATGGTACTCCCCCGCCGATGGCGCCGACGCGCTGGCGGGAGGGCTCGCCCGCGAAAATGGCTTCGATATCGATGACCCCCGGGGGCGCGCCGTCCTCAGCGCCATGCGAGCCATGGAGGAGCTGCCGAGAATGCGCTCGACCCACCCCGGAGGCTTCGTCCTCTCGAGGGAGCCGCTCGGCGACTACATGCCGATCGAGAAGACCACCATGGGACGAACCATCCTGCAGTTCGACAAGGATGACCTCGATGCGGCCGGCGTCCCCAAATTCGACTTTCTCGGACTCGGCGGGCTGTCCGCCGTGAAGCACGCCTTCAACGCGATCGAAGCGCGCACTGGCAGAGCTCTCGAGCTCTACCATCTCCCCCAGGACGATGAGAAGACCTACCGGATGATCTCCCGCGGCGAGACGATCGGTACCTTCCAGATCGAATCGCGCGCGCAGATCGCCTCGCTGGTCCGCACGAAACCCGATCAGCTCTACGATATCGTCGTGCAAGTCGCGCTGATTCGTCCGGGCCCCATACAGGCGCAGTTCGTCCATCCATATACGAAGCGAAGGCGAGGGCTCGAAGAAGTCTCCTATGCCCACCCCGATCTTCAGCCCATCCTGGAGCGGACGCGCGGGATTCCCATCTTCCAGGAGCAGGCGATGGCGATATCCATGACGCTGGGCGGCTACAGCGCAGCACAAGCCGATGAGCTGCGCCGGACGATGGGGAACCAGCGGAAGCTCGGAAAGCTGAAGGGCGCCCTGAAGACGCTGAAGGAGCGGATGGAAGCCCGCGGGGTCGACCCTGAAACCGCGGACGCCATCACCGAAGATCTGCTGAGCTTCTCGAACTATGGCTTCCCCGAGAGCCATGCCTGGAGCTTCGCGCTCATCGCCTATGCGACCGCATATCTGAAGGCCCATCACCCTGCCGCCTTCCTGCTCGGCCTCCTGAATGCCTGGCCGATGGGCTTCTACGCACCTTCGACGCTCGTTCACGACGCTCGGAGAGCAGGCGTCGAGGTCCGGCCGCCCTGCCTCGCCCGCGGCCAATGGGAGAGCACACTGGAGGAAACCGAAGATCCAGACCACCCCGCCGTCCGGATCGGATGGAGCCACATCCGCGGAATGGGGGAGAAGGCACGCACACGGCTTCGCGAAGCCCATGCGGGCGGACCCTTCACTTCGATCGAAGATGTCATCCGTCGGGCGAAGCTCGAACGTTCGGAAGCGCTTCATCTCGCGCGGGCGGGTGCATTCGAGGCGTTCGAACCGGGTCGATATGCCGCGGCGTGGGAAGCCCTCCGGGCGGCGGGCGATCTGCTTCCTCTCGCACCCGCGCGCCGGCTCCCCTTCCGACCCGACGAGCTGCAGGGCAAAGAGCTCATCTTCCTCGACTATCTGGCGACCGGAATCTGCGCGATCGGCCACCCGATGGAGCATCTTCGGGAGCGACTTACCACCGCCGGGGTCGATTCGAGCCGGTCACTCGCAACCCGGCCTGAGGGCACATACGCCACGATTGCCGGCCTCGTAATCGCCCGACAACACCCAGCAACCGCCAAGGGGACGGTCTTCCTTCTGCTGGAGGATGAGTTCGGGTACATCAACGTCGTGGTTCACGCATCGCTTTACGAGAAGAACCGCGAAGTCGTGCGTTTTTCACCCTTCCTGGTCGTGGAGGGGCGGTTCGAACGGGAGGAATCGGTGTTGAACGTGGTGGGGAAGCGCTTCAGGTCGTTGCAGGCTGAAGGTCTCGTGTACCGGTCGCGGGATTTCCACTGACGGGATCTGTAGAGAGAGAGATGGAGCGGCGAATGCAACGGCGCTGGGCGGGGTGGCAGATCTACCGCTCGAAACGAAAAAGCACCGCCGGAGAGGAATCTCCGACGGTGCTTCTGGTTCCGCCGCGGTCCGACGCGATGCTGGCAGCGCGCCGACGCGGGAAATCGCTTCAGTCCGGCGTCAGCCGCCGATCCGGCGATCGCTTGCCCGTGTCAGACCGCGGTCAGAATTACCATTAGACAAGGGATCACCTCCTTATTAGCTGTGGAACATCGGGCCGTATTACCGACAGGGGCAAAGCTAACGACACTCTGCTTCCTCGTCAACCCATCCCCTGCGGCCCCAACGCTTTGACCGATGCTGCGGCGATCGGGAGCACGGGAAGGGAGGCGGGTGGCGACCACAGGCAGCGGCTCCCGCGGCGCCCTCGGCAAGCCCGGCTGCGCACCCTGTTGTCCCCACGTCGGCCGCGGTGTATCTAACGATTGGCGCTGAGCCTTGAGTGGCGACCGCTGTGACCCCTGCCCTCCGTCGACAGAATCATGCGATCTCGCGCAACCGGTCTGATACTCCTGATCGCCCTCGCCCTCGCGGGGTGCGCTGCCCGTCAGGGGGCGCCGCTGGCCAGCCCGGGCTTCCGCGGAATCGAGGATCCCGCCGTCCGCTCAGGGACGCTCGACAACGGCCTCCGCTACGTCGTCCGCGCGAATGATGAACCTCACGGGCGGGCGGAGCTGCGCCTGGTCGTCGATGCTGGCAGCATCCTCGAGGATGACGACCAGCGAGGGCTTGCGCACTTCGTCGAACACATGGCCTTCAACGGCACCCGGTCTTTCGCCCGACAGGAGCTCGTCGGCTACCTCGAATCGATCGGGATGCGCTTCGGGCCGGATGTGAATGCCTATACGAGCTTCGACGAGACGGTTTACATGCTGACCGTCCCCACGGACGCGTCCGACGTCCTCGCCCGCGGGATCGACATACTCGAGGAATGGGCGACGGCCATCACCTTCGACTCATTGCAGGTCGAGCAGGAGCGCGGCGTGGTGCTCGAGGAGTGGCGGATTGGCCAGGGCGCGGCCAACCGCATCCAGAATCAGCACTTCCCGACGCTCACCAGGAACAGTCGCTATCCCGAGCGGATGCCGATCGGCACTGTAGAATCCCTTCTGGGCTTCGATCACGCCGCGCTGCGACGCTTCTACGACGATTGGTACCGGCCGGACCTCATGTCGATCGTTGCGGTCGGTGATTTCGATCCGATGGTGATGGAAGCGATGATCCGGGAGCGGTTTGATCACATCCCTCCCGCCGACGCGCCCCGGCCCCGGCACATCTTCGAAGTTCCACCGCATAACCAGACCTTCGTAACGGCATCCACCGATCCCGAGGCGTCATCGGCGGGGGCGTCTCTTCACTTCAAGCGACCCCCGATCGTCTGGCGGGATGCCGCGGATGTTCGCGAGTGGCTGGTCGAATGGCTCGCCAGCTCGATGCTGATCAACCGCCTCTTCGAGTACGCCGACCGCATCGAGAGCCCGATTCTGGATGTCTCCTCCTTTCAGGGCACGCTCGTCAGGACCCTCGGCACACTGACGATCAACGCCCGCTTCCCGACGGCCCGGTCGGCCGAGGGGCTCGAAACGCTGCTTCTGGAGATCGAGCGGGCGGCGCGTCATGGCTTCACCAGCACCGAGCTCGAGCGCGAGAAGCTCGACCGACTCCGCTCCGCCGAGCAGCGCTTCAGCGAACGGGATCACATCACCTCCGCGTCGTACGCCGCCGAATACGTCGCGCATCTCCTTCATGGTACGACCGTCCTCGACCCGTCGACCGAGTTCACCCTCTACAACGAGGTGATCCCGACCATCACGCTGGCGGACGTGAACGCCGTCGCCACCCGATGGACGCGGCCGGAGAACCGGGTGGTGCTGCTCAGCGGACCCGAGGACACCGATGAAATTCTGTCTACCGATGAAGCGGTGGAAGTTGTCAGACGGAGTCACCGCCGCCCGGTCGACCCTTACGACGACGAAGTCTCGCTCGCAGAGCTGATGCCCTTCGAGCCGGTTCCGGGCGCCATCGTCAGTGAGCGGGCGATCCCCGGCATCGAAACGGTCGTCTGGTCGCTGAGCAACGGCGCGACCGTCTATCTTAAGCCGACCGACTACCGTGAAGACGAAATCCTCTTCGCGGCCCGAAGTCCCGGGGGTACTTCGCAGTATCCGGACGAAGACTATATACCGGCACTGACCGCGGGCGCCGTCGTTCAATCAGGGGGCGTCGGCGGGCTCGGCACCACCGAGCTGCGCAAGGCGCTCGCAGGGACCGTCGCCGGCGTGGGCGCAGACATCGGGGAATCGTACGAAGGTCTCTCGGGAGCTTCCACCCGGCGGGATCTCGATGTTCTCTTCCGGCTCGCCCATCTGAAGTTCACCGCACCACGTGTCGATACGGCTGCCTTTCTGGCCTATCAGTCACAGGCGCGGGCCGCCCTTCTGAACCGTTCCGCCAACCCCGACGTACACTTTCAGGACACCTTGCGCTTGACGCTGAGCGGAAACCATCCGAGGACGCAGCCGCTCAGCGCGGGGATGCTCGACAGACTCGACCTCGAACGATCCTTCGAGATTTACCGGGACCGGTTCGCAGATGCGAGCGACTTCTCCTTCTACATCGTCGGAAGCTTCGACCTGGATGAGATTCGGCCGCTCGTCGAGCGATATCTCGCGTCGCTCCCCTCGATCGGGCGGGTTGAAGCCGCACGCGATCTCGGCATCCGACCGCCGGAGGGTGTGGTGACGAAGGAGGTCCGACGCGGTGTCGAGCCGAGGGCCCTCACGCAGATCGTCTTCACGGGTGCGTTCGAATTTACTCGCCCGAATGTGCTGGCCCTTCAGACGCTCGCAGATGTCATGCGCATCCGGCTCCGGGACGCGCTGAGGGAAGACCTCGGCGGTACCTATGGCGTGACCGTCCGGGGTTCCGCATCTCCCCGACCCGTGCCGCAGTTCCAGCTCAGCATCGGCTTCGGAGCGGCGCCGGAGCGGGTCGATGAGTTGACTGCGGCCGTCTTCGCGGAAATCGAGGCGCTGAAGCTCGACGCGCCACCGCCGGAAGCCGTCCAGGCGCTGGAAGTCGATCTCTCGAAAGTGCAGGAGATGCACTTCCGCTCCCGACAGACCGAGATTCGGGAGAACAGCTTCTGGATAACTCAGATGCTGATCTACGATCAGTATGGCTGGGACGTCGAGAACATCCCGTCGAGCGCCAGCCGGTCGACCATTCTTCCGCCCGAATCGGTGAGGGACACTGCGCGTCGCTACCTGGATACCGGCAATTACGTGCAGGTGACACTCATCCCGGAAAACGACACGGACGATTGAGTGTGTGGGACCTCACCATGATGGGGGCGGTAGCGGGATACGGGTGTTTCCGCCATCTTGGGAGGCTGGCGTCCTCCGGGAGGGGAACTCTCGCGCCGAAATCAGGTACCAGCAAGATCTTACCATTCGATATATGCGGCGGTCCACTCCCTCCTGGAGTCCACCGGCGCGTTTTCACATCCATGAGACGGAGGAGAACTCTTGGCTAGACATCAACGTACTCAGTTTGATCTTGCCCGTGATGAACTGATGAGCCACATCCACCGCTGCGGCGTGCTCAAGGCATCCGAGCAGCATCAGGCCGTGTGGTTCGAAGAGACGATGGAATACATGGCGGAGCGGTACACGGAGCTGAATCCGACCGAGCTCAAGGAGCTCCAGCAGATCGGCGAGCGCTTCTGCCAGCCCGTCATCCAGAACGGCATCGCCGCGGAGGAGGATTCCTCAACCGACGAGATGGTCGGCGCCGCCTGATTCGCAGTTCAGAAGCACGGCGGAGTGGCGGGCATATGCCCGCCATTTTTTTTAGCCTCTGGAAGACACATTTCCAGCATTGTAGCTTGCAGTACGGTACTCGTATCCGGAGCATGATGACGATGAGAGGCCGATCGGGACGCGCTCTATATTTTCTTGGCGCTTTGCTCCTCGCACTGGCCGGTTGCGGCGACGAAGCCTTTCAGAGTGTTGATGTCGGGGCGCCCGCGCCGGCGTACGGCACGGTCGACCTGCAGGGCGATTCGGTCTACCTCTCCGACCTTCGCGACAAAGTCGTCCTTCTCAACGTCTGGGCGACCTGGTGCGAGCCCTGCCGCGAGGAGATCCCTGCACTCCAGGCCTTGCAGGAGGAGTATTCCCCGCGCGGCTTCGAGGTCGTCGGCGTCAGCATCGATTTTGCCAGTGAACGATCGAAGCTGCGCCCCTTCGCGGACTCCTTCGGGGTTACCTATACCCTCTGGCACGATGCGAACGACGCCGTGATGCGCCGCTTCAGAGTCGTCGGCGCCCCCGCCACTTTCCTGATCGATCGGGACGGGGTGCTTCGCTGGAAGGACCTCGGACCCGTCAAGATCGGTGATGAGGCGCTGACGGCGGCAATCGAGGCGGCTCTGTCGGACGCATCGTCCTAGCGCCTCCGGAGCCGGAAGGCGGAGGAACGGGACGAAGAAGCCGCTGGCTCCACCGAAAGTAAAACCTGCTGACGCGGGATACGCCCATGCAGCACGCCGCCCCCATTGCACCGCCCGCGTTCGTAACCCTCCGCGCCTACCAGCCGGCGCCCGCCCGCGTGGAACTCGTCCGGCGGAGCGCCGCCGGACGGTTCCTCCGGGCCACACTTTCCCTCGCGGTATGCTGGGGCGCGATTCCATTCATCATGTGGGCCCCGCTGTACATTCCCTGGCTGGTCGCGGCATTCATCGCCGGGCCATTTCTCGCACATCGCAGCTGGACCGGCCGCTATCGCGTCCGCAGCTTCGCAGGGATCTGCCCCCGCTGCGGCTCGCCCCTGTCACTTGGCTCCGATCGCATCCTCGACCTGCCGCACACGCTGACCTGCTTCAGCTGTCACTTCGAACCGTGCCTGGAAGTTGCGTTGGAGGGCTCCGGAAGCGCCGGAGGCCGAACAGGCGCTACGCCCGTCGACTTATTGATGCATCGGACACCGGATTGCATCGGAGAGTGGCGGGTCGGGTGGCTTGCGGATGAGAAGTTCGTGCTCTGCGACGTCTGTCGTGGCGGAGCGCTCGCGACCGATGCAATGCGCGAGCGGGCTCGGCTCGAGAACGCATCGGGGGAGCTGCTCCGCCAGCTCACGGATGAGGGGAAGCCTTTTATCTGAATCAGGAAGAGAGCGGTGGTGGGAGGGGCTTGCGAGCCCTCGAGCGCCCCTATCCGATCGAGCAGCAGGTGCCGCCCGAGGTGTCGATTCTGGCCGCTGCGGCCCGCGAAAGTCGCGTGATCAGCCGCGTCATCTCACGACGCACCGCCGGCTCGAACTCGGCCAGCAGCCGCTTCTCCTCGGCCAGGATTTCGGCCTTGATCTGACCCAGCAGCCCAGCGCCCGACTCTGTCACATTCAACCGGAGCGCTCGCCGATCGCCAGGGTTGGCCTCCCGCTTCGCGTGACCCTTCCGCTCCAGCGCATCCACCACCCGACTCGTCGTGCTCTTGTCGAGAAAGAGTCTGGCCGCCAGATCATTCATCGAGAGGGGCCCCGCCTCGATGAGAACCTCCAGAGCGTGCGCCTGGGTCACAGAAAGATCATGACAGCAGATCCGCTCCCGGTCCCGGAACTGATACACGCGCAGCAGCTCCGAAAGCGCTGCGTGCATATCAGCCGCGTCCTTGTCGAGCCGCGGATCCTCCCGGTGCGGCAGATAGGTCGAGTGCATCGTCGTGCTCATTCCTGGATCACCGATCGATCAGAAGACAGAGGCAAGTTGTTGATGCCAACGATAGCGGGCATTTTTTGGGTCGTCAAGAGCGGGCCGGGAGGGCTGGCGACCCCATCAAGGTCGACGCGCGGACCATCCCGACGAAGCGCACCCCGGTGACGCGCTCTCTTACCCGCTATGCATTACCCGCAGTCGTCGCCGCGGTTGCAACGATCGTACTTAAAGGGGCCGCCTACCAGCTCACGGGATCCGTCGCGATCCTCTCGGACGCGCTGGAATCCTTCGTCAATCTGGTCACATCGCTGATCGCGCTCGTCGCGCTGGCCTTCGCGGCGCGGCCGGCGGACGAGGAGCACGCGTACGGCCACACCAAAGCGGAATATTTCGCCAGCGGGTTCGAAGGCGCCCTCATTCTGGCCACGGCGGGGGGCATCGCTTTCGCCGCAGTGGGGAGACTTCGCGCCCCCCAGCCGATCGACGACCCCTGGACGGGGCTGCTCGTCACGGGGCTCGCATGCGTCGTCAATCTCGTCGCGGCGCGCCAGCTTTTCAGGGCAGCCCGAAACTTCGGCTCGATCGCGCTGGAGGCTAGTGCGCACCACCTCATGGCTGATGTCTGGACCTCCACTGTAGTCATCGCGGGGTTGGCGATGGGCGCCGGCCTCGGGTGGACATGGCTCGACCCGATCCTCGCCCTGGTGGTCGCCGCCAACATCGTCCGCATCGGCGCGCAGCTGATCCGCGGATCCCTTCACGGACTGCTCGACACCTCCCTTCCCGAGAAGACCCGGCGGGAGATCGTTCGCGTGCTCGAAGAGGCTCGTCCGGAAGGAGTCGGATACCATGCGCTCCGCACCCGTCAGGCGGGCGCCTGGGCGTTCATCTCCTTGCACGTACTCGTGCCAGGCGAGTGGACCGTTCAGCGCGGCCACGACCTGCTCGAAGAGATCGAGGAGCAGATCCGCGGCGCTGTCCCCCATTCCACCGTCTTCACACACCTCGAACCGATCGAGGACCCGATTTCCTGGGGAGATACCGGACTTCGGCGAGGCAGCGGGTGAGCGAAATCGTCCATCGGCAAGGAATTGGAACCTTTCTCGCAAATAATCGAGTACCTATTGGAAGTCGCGCGTCGCGAACCGGCCCGATCTGCGGCGTTCGGGCGCCCGGCCCCGATCCGCGGCCTTTCGAGCGCGACGCGGATGCAAAGGTCAGTGACAGCCACCTTCAAGCGAGGCTTCAATGATCCGACCCAATGTGCGGGCATCGTTCGGACGACGTGAAGCGGCGATCGTTCTCGCGGTCGCCGGGCCGGAAGGGGAGGAGCGGCTCCGTCAGGAAGGTTTTGACTCGCTGCTCGATGATGCGATGCTGGTGCGGGAGCTTCTTCAGCGTCGAGGGATCGACGTCATGCCCGCGCCACTCCTCTTCTATCTGCTGGTGCGACACGCGCTTCTGGAGAGGGCGATTCACGATCGGCAACTCGCCGACTACACAGCCGCCATCCTTCTGGAGTTCGGAAGGCTCGGCCGGACCGATCCATTCCGGCGCGACGCCCTCCCGGACACGATCTATCTGGCCGACATCCTCAAGGAGATCGATCAGGCGCGCGGGGCGCGTGAATTCGCCCTGCGACTTCATCTGGGGCATGTCGCACTCTGGCTCGGAGGGGTGTTCCCGGACTTCATCACGACACGGGTTCAGCGACGAGGCGCACCACCGATCACCTATTTTGACGAGATGGGCGCCGGCGGCTTCCGCTCGGCAGCAGCGATGAACATCGCCGCCAGCGAGAATATCGGTGACCTTCTGCTGCACTTCGCGGATCGCTTCGCCGATGTCCGCTCCGCGCTCAACGGGCTGTCGGACGCCTTTTTCTTTCCCCATGCGGGAAATCCCGTGGAACGTGTGCTGCGAGAGGTTTCCGATCGGATGCGACACTTCTGATGAAAGACACAGCGGGCGATCCGCGGATGGAGCGGGGGGGCGTTCCGCAGGGCGCCGCTGAGCTGTTCCGCCACGCGCAGACGGCTCGGCAGAATGCCTACGCGCGGTACAGCAACTTTCCCGTGGGAGCCGCGCTTCTCGACAATGAAGGACGCGTTCATACCGGGGTAAACGTCGAGAACGCCTCCTTCGGGCTGACGATCTGTGCGGAGCGTACAGCCCTCTTCTCGGCGGTCGCCATGGGGAGAAGATCCTTCCGGGCGATCGCAATCGCTGGCCCTGAAGACGATGTCCCCTGTTACCCCTGTGGTGCGTGCCGGCAGGTACTTCACGAGTTCGCGCCGACGCTGACCATCATCCTTGCCGATCCCGGCGGGCATCTCCGCACCACTTCGCTCGATACCCTCCTTCCCGATGCATTCGGTCCGGACCGCGTGGAAGCTCAGCAATCAAGCGAGAGCGATCCGCTAGCGCGTCTTCCTCAACCAGAGGCTCCGTGATCGCCAGATATTCGATGGTCACGCTGATCGAGCGGAAGAAGCTCGGGCTCGAACTGACCGTCCCCGAGATCGGCTGGCTCTGCGCGGGCTTTTCCGCCGGACGGATCCCCGACTACCAGATGGCAGCCTGGCTCATGGCCGTCAGGCTTCAGGGGATGTCGTCCGCCGAGACGAATGCGCTGACCGCGGCCCTTGTCTCGTCCGGCGAATCGCTCGTCTGGCCCTCGGACCGCCCGACCGTCGACAAGCACAGTACAGGAGGAGTGGGGGACAAGACATCCATCGTGCTGGTTCCTCTCCTCGCGGCGGCGGGTCTGACCTTCGTGAAGATGTCGGGTCGTGGCCTCGGGCTCACCGGTGGGACCGTCGACAAGCTCGAGGCGATCACTGGTATGCGTATGCGGCTATCGCTGGACGAGATTCGCAGCCAGGCGGATCGGATCGGCGCCGCGATGGTAGGCCAGAGCGAGGAGCTTGTCCCCGCAGATGGCGCCCTTTACGCGCTCCGGGACGTCACATCGACCGTCGATTCACGCCCGCTGATCGCCAGCAGCGTGATGGCAAAGAAGATCGCGACCGGGGCGCGGGCGATCGTTCTGGATGTGAAATTCGGCGCGGGCGCCTTCATCCAGGAGGAGGGCGAAGCGATCGAGCTCGCGGCGGAGATGGTCAGCATCGGTAAAGCGGCCGGCCGCCGGATCGAAGCGGTTCTTTCGCGGAATGATCAGCCGTTGGGCTTTGCGGTCGGGAATGCGCTCGAGGTGCGCGAGGCGATCGACACTCTCCGAGGCGGTGGACCGCAGGATCTGCGCGACCTGACACTCGATCTTGGAAGCCGCCTGATGGTTCTTTCCGGCGCCACGAAGGATGTCAGGGATGCTCGTCGTGCATTGATTCTCCTTCTGGATGGCGGGGTCGGGCTCGGCAAGCTGAAGCAGATCATCGAGGCGCAGGATGGCGATCCACGCGTCGTCGATGACCCCGATCGACTGCCGGCTGCTCCCGTTCTTCGGATGCTGGAAGCCCCTGCCGATGGTGTGGTCACAAACATCAATGCGCGGAACGTCGCAGAAGCTACCCTGAGCCTTGGAGCGGGGAGAACGCGCAAGGAGGATCCGGTCGATCCGCGCACCGGTGTCCGCCTCCTTGTCCGTGCCGGTGACAGGGTCGCCAAAGGGGATGCGGTGGCGGAGATCCATGCTGCGACCTCACACGATGTATTGAGGGCGCGGGCGCTTCTCCTTAAGGCCTTCGCTTTCGCCTGAGCTGCCCCCCCCTCGCTGCCCGCCTGCGGGACAGATTGGGCGGATCGTCCCAAAGGGTGAAGTTCCAGCAGCTTGCAGCGCCCCGAACGGGTGCCTACCTTGACCCGTACCTTCCGAGGGCACCCGGACTCGCACCCCGTCGGATTCCCCGCCATGCGTGCTCTGCTGATCATCGGCCGAGAGGATGATCGATCCGCCGTCGAAGAAGTTCTGACGGAACGCGGATGGAGCGTGTCGCACGCAAAGACCGCCGACGAAGCGCTCGTCATCCAGTATTCCCGCCGGGCCTCTCTCGTTGTAGCGGACGATAACCCCGACGGCTCCACCGCCTGGCTCTTCGGATCGCTGCGACGCGTAGGCGAAGGATATCGTGCTCCCTACCTCCTCGGCCTCGCTCAGCCGGACAACGATCAGGCGCTGGACCGGCTCGCCGAAGGCGCAGCGAACGATATCCTCCTGCAACCGGTCACCCGCTCAGCGTTGAAGGGCCGCATCGAATGGATCGAAGCGGCAGCCCGTGCGTACCGCCGCCCTCCCTCCACCGAGCGCGGTAACGAAGGGCGCCTGGCCGAACTCCGACGTCAATTCTCCGTTCAGCAGGCTTTCCTCGAAGGCCTCTTCGAAGGCGCGCCGGAAGGCGTCGTGATCGTCGACGGGAACGACAGGATCCTCCGGATCAACAGCGAGTTCACCCGGATGTTCGGCTATTCGGAACAGGAAGCCGTGGAACGGTCGCTGAACGACATCATCGTCCCCGCATTTCAGCGTCAGGAGGCCGTCCGGCTGGACCGGGAAGTCCGCGAAGGAGAGCGGATAATGGTGGAAACCGTTCGGCGGCATAAGGATGGGACGCTGCTGAATGTCTCCCTGCTCGCTACCCAGATCCATGTACGAGGTCAGCCGGTCGGCGCGTTCGGCATCTACCGGGACATCACCCATCGAAAGCTGCAGGAGGTGGCGCTCCAGGCGAGCGAAGAGCGTTATCGGGCGCTATTCGATCAGTCGCCGGTCGGTGTGCTCCTCTGCGACAAGCGGCTCCGCATCACCCATTGCAACGAAGCGCTCACCCGCATCGTCGATGCCCCCTACCATCGTCTGATCGGAGCGCATCTGCTCCGCCTCCGGGATCGTCGGCTGATTCCCGGGCTTCGCATGGCGCTGCGCGGCAAGCCCGCTGCGTATCAGGGACCTTTCCGCACGTGGACGGGGGAGCAGCGCCACGTTTCGATCCAGTATGCGCCCTTCCGGGATGAGGATGGCCAGGTCATCGGGGGGATGGGCGTTCTCGAGGATATTACGCATCGGGTAATGGCAGAGCGGCAGCTTCGGGCGCAGGCAGCCGAGATGGAGAGGGTGAATGCCGCGCTGCGCGAGCGCTCCCTGGAACTCGAGGAGGCGATGAAGGGGCGGAGTCGCCTCTACACCTCGATGAACCACGAGCTGCGAACGCCGATCAGCGCCATCCTGCTCTACCAGGAGCTGATGATGGCTGGGAACCTCGGCCCGCTGACGGATGAACAGGCGAAGGCGCTCGATGCATCCCACACCGCGACCCGTCATCTGCTCGATCTCGTCCGCGAAGTGCTCGATCTGAGCAAGCTCGAGGCAGGGAAGGTCTCGCTCCAGCCCACCGAAGTCGTGCTTCAGACCCTTCTGGATGAGCTGCACTCCTCCGTGGTTCCGCTGAGCGAGCGGAACGGATCGACGCTGAGGCTGGTTGTCAGCGAACTGCCCCCCGTGATCCGCACCGATCCGCAGCGCGTGAGGCAGATTCTTCTGAACTTTGTTTCCAACGCTGCGAAGTATGGCAGGGGCAGGCCGATCGAGATAAGAGCGCGGTCGAGCTCGGATGGCTCGGGGTGCGTCATCGTCGAGGTCGTCGATGAAGGGATAGGGATCGCCCCGGAGAATCTCGGGCACGTTTTCCAGGATTTCGTTCAGCTGGGCAGCTCGAATGTGGAAGGAACCGGGCTCGGCCTTGCCATCTCGCGGCGGCTCGCGGACCTTCTCGGTGCACGACTCGAGGTCGAATCGGAGCCGGACAAGGGGAGCACCTTCCGCCTCATCCTTCCGGCAGCGCTCCACGTCGTGCCGAGCGAGCCCGGCGCCGCTGAAGCCTTCGTCGATGATTCATCGGGTACCCTGTAACCCGGGGGGCTTTCGGTGGAATTGCCAGGTGCGGGCGTGCGCGCGGCAGGGCTCGCGGGGCTGGGCACTTGCTTTTGGATCTCCAAGGGTCGATATGGGGTGCGAAGGGTCGGAAAAGATGGGCGCGGTGTGACAGGAACAGCAGATTACATCTAAATAGAACAATGCATTCTTCAGAGTTGGAAACCATTATTACCGAGGCCTTTGCAGACCGCGAGCGGCTCAAGGATCCCTCAGTCCGTGAATCGGTTGAGGCAGTCATCGATCTTCTCGATCGGGGGCAGGTCCGCGTCGCCGAGAAGGTCGGCGGCGAATGGCGCGTGAATGCCTGGGTGAAGGAAGCAATCCTACTTTATTTCGGGATTCGTCCGCTGGAGCCGAGTGAGGCGGGGGATCTCCGCTTCTACGACAAGATCATTACGAAGCAGAAGCTCGAGGAGCAGGGGATCCGCGTCGTTCCGCCGGGCGTGGCGCGGTATGGCTCCTTCCTCGAGCCGGGATGTGTACTGATGCCCGGCTACGTGAACATCGGCGCGTATGTCGGCGCCGGAACGATGGTCGACACCTGGGCGACGGTGGGCTCCTGTGCCCAGATCGGAAAGAATGTGCACCTCTCCGGCGGTGTGGGAATCGGCGGGGTGCTGGAGCCGCCGAGTGCCTCTCCGGTCATCATCGAAGATGGCGCCTTTGTGGGGTCGCGATGCATCGTGGTCGAAGGGGTGGTCGTCGAAGAGGAGGCAGTGCTGGGCGCCAACGTCGTGCTGACCTCATCGACGCCGATCATCGATGTGACGGGTGACCAGCCGCGAAGCTTTACCGGTCGTGTACCTGCCCGCTCCGTCGTCATCCCCGGCTCACAACCGAAGCAGTTCAATGCAGGCACCTTCCACACGCCGTGCGCCCTGATCATCGGGCAGCGGAAGGAGTCCACAGATCGGAAGACGTCCCTCAACGACGTGCTCCGGACCTTCGACGTCCAGGTTTGAGCACCCGACTGACCGTCTCGGATCTGCAGGGTTCCATCGCCGATGAACTGGCGGCCCGTACGCTGGAACTGTGCGCGATTCCGAGTGAGACGAAGTTCGAAAAGGAGCTGGCTGATGAGGTCGAGGCTCTCTGCCAGGCGATCGCGGGACGCCCGTCGGTGCGGCGCATCGGCAACTCGGTCCTCTGCGATCCAGTCGGCGGATTCGGCGGGGGTCTCATCGTCGGCGTCAACACGCCGACGATCGCGCTGGTCGGCCATCTCGATACGGTGAAGTGCGCCGAGGAGCAGCCGGTCGAGATCCGCGAGGGGAAGGTGTATGGCTGCGGCTCCAGCGACATGAAGGGCGGGGTCGCGACAATGATCGCTCTGTTGGAGCGGTGGCGAAGCTTCTCCGGCGTGCGGCCGATCTGGATCTTCTACGACAAGGAGGAAGGCCCGAACGAGGAGAACGGGCTCGAGCCGGTGCTGGAAAGCGGCGTCCTGCCGGCCCTCGACCTCGCCATCGTGCTCGAACCGACCGACCGTGCCCTGCAGATGGGATGCATGGGGACGATGCACGCCACTGTCACCGTCCAGGGGAAACGCGCCCACAGCGCCCGCCCCTGGCACGGAGAGAATGCGATCTATCGATCGATAACGCTGCTGAAGCGCTTTGAAGGGCTACAGAGGCGGGAGGTGGTCTTCGGGGAGCTGACCTTCTACGAAGTGATAGTCGTCACGAAGGTCTGGACCGAAAACTCGGCGAACGTTGTACCGGACCAGGTGAAGTTGAATGTGAACGTGCGCTTCGCGCCTGGTCGCACGGTGGCAATGGCGCTCGCCGACCTTCTTGAATTTGTCGGCGAAGACGGCCAGGTCGAGGTCACGGACAGGGCGCCTTCAGGACGGGTCTATCTGGACCATCCCCTGATCGAGCCATGGCGTCAGCGGCTCGGGCTTCCCACCGCCCCCAAGCAGGCGTGGACGGATGTAGCGCGCTTCACGGAGCGAGGTATTCCAGCAGTGAACTTCGGGCCGGGAGAAACAGCGCAGGCGCACCAGGCCGGGGAGTGGTGTTCGATCGACTCGCTGGTGCATTCATTCGACGCGCTGATGGACTTCTTTGGCGGGGTCGCTGACGCCGCGGAAAAAGCGGACGCCGGAAAGTGAACCCGCTGATCGCCAGTATCCCGCCGTCGCTGATTCGGTCCATTGCGGCAAAAAAGCGGGCGGGCGACATCGACCTCGGCCTTGGCGAGCCGACGCTTCCGCCGGATGTCAGCGCCTTCGAGGCGGCCGTCGAATGGACCCGGACGAACGGCTCGCCATACTCGCCGAACGCCGGCTTCACGGAGCTGCGCGAAGCGATCGCAGGGTATGTTTTCGGATTGTCTGCGATCGCCCCGACGAGCGGAGCTGCCGATGCAGCAAACGTATGTGTGACCATCGGCTCCGAAGAAGCGCTCTACCTCGCCATCAAGACCGTGGTGGACCCGGCCCGCCACGAAGTGCTGATCGTAGAGCCGTGTTATCTCGCCTACCTGAAGCTTTGCATGCTGGAGGGGATCCGCCACAGAATGGTGGCGCTCTCCGCGGAGGAAGGTTATCGGCCGAAAGCATCTGTTGTCCTCGACGCGCTGCGGCCGGATACGCGGCTGGTCATTCTCAACACGCCGTGCAACCCGACTGGCCGCATCTGGCCGGAGCAGGAGCTCGCCCGGCTAGCCGATGGTCTGGCGGACCGGGGCGGGGACGTTGTTTACGTGCTTGCTGACGAGGTCTACCGCGAGATCTACCACGGATCGGAGCCGCCCGCGTCGATCTCCTCCCACCATCCGCACACCCTGATAGCCGGCTCCCTCTCGAAGAGCAGTTCTCTCACGGGCCTTCGGCTCGGCTGGCTCGCCGGACCCGCAGATGTGATCACCCCGGCTATCAAGGTCCATCAGTTCGTGAACACCGCAGCTTCGACCTTCTCACAGCGCGTTGCTCTGGAGATGTTCCGCTCGCCGGGAGAGCTGGGTCGACATCGTTCGCACTATGCCAGCTCCCGCAATGAGCTGGTGTCGGTTGCGAAGGGTGAGGGGCTGGCTCTGATTCCTCCGGAGGGCACCTTCTACGGGTTCATCCGGCTTCCTGAACCGTATGCTTCTGACTCGGTGGCTTTCTGTGAGCGCCTCCTCGAGAGCCAGCGTGTGGTGACAGTGCCGGGGCGTGCGTTCGGTGACAGCGGCGAAGGATGGCTGCGCGTCTCGTGGGTCAGCGACGATGCCACCGTGGCCGAAGGGTTGCGGCGGATCGCGCTGGAGCTGAGACGTTAGGGGCGTAACAAAGTCCTCGAAGCAGCAAAAAAAGCGGGCCCGACCGAAGCCGGGCCCGCTCTTGCTGCCTGCCGTGAGATTACGGCGCGACGACGCTGTCGGTGACGACCGAGTCGGTGATGATCGGCGGAACCGAGTCAACGACGATCGGAGCCGGATCGACAACGACCGGAGGCGTGGTGGCGTCGGGCGTGCCGAGCACCTCGGTCTCGGTGTTGTCCTCAGCGGCGCACGCGGAAACGCCTACTACGCCGGCAAGCGCGAAAATGGCAAGGAACTTCTTCATAATTTCGTTTCCTGATCTGGAGTCGACACATCCGGGACCATCCCGGGTGGCCTCTGTAAGGGCAACGCATGTGCCATCTTGGGGCAATCGCCAGCAGAATGGCCAAAACCCGCAACAAACCTTAGCTTTCGGGGTCATCTGCGGGATCAGGAGGCTCTGTTCGCTATGATGTTCCGGGCTCTGAGTCTGTTCAGTGAACACCGGTTACCCGTTCAGTGAACGATCGATGTCCACAATCTCGATCCGCACGAAGGTCTTCTTCCTCTTCGCCGCAGCGGCCCTGCTGACGGTTGTTCCAGCCCTCGTCCTCATCGCCAGTGAAGCCGAGGATCGGGTCTATTCAGAGGCGGGCGCGGATCTTCAGGACGCATACGAAGCGCTCAATATCCGCTGGCAGGAGCAGAACGAGGCTCTCCAGCAGGTCGCACGCAGCCTCTCCCTCGAGCCTGGTGTGGACGATCTGCTTCTGGCGAGCGACAGCATCGGGCTCAGACGCACGCTACGACGCGCGGTTCAGCAGTGGGAGGTTCTCGCCTTCGACTCGGCCGGCGTGCCCCTGCTCGGTCCCCCTGTGGACACCGCCACGATCAATCTCGGCCGATCCACCGTCTCATTCCCGCCGGGCGCGGAGGTCCCCGTCCGCGTCGCGACCTGGACGGTAGCAACCGATAGCGGCTACCACGCCGGCGTCGTAGGCGTTGCTCGCCCGCTGAATCTGCAGTGGGTTCGTGAGATGAAGGTCGGGGTGGACATGGCGCTGATCGTCGGGGATTCGGTCATCGCGACGACCCTGCCCGACAGCCTCGTGCAGGTGCTCGCAACCCTCGACCTCCCAGCGGTATGGGAGCAGCGAGGAGTGATGCTCCGGCATGTCGAGCAGCTCCGATACCTCTATTCGCCCTGGCCGATCACCGATGGCCCCGTGCCGGTCGGGATCCTGCTGCTCCGGCCCGTGGCGCAGGAACTCGCGCTCGCACAGAGCATCCTTCGGTCGGTTGTGGGGATCGGCGCGGCGACACTCCTCCTGGCGCTGGCGCTCGCCTTCTTCGTGTCGCGCATCGTGGCGCGGCCGGCACAGACACTCGCCGCCGCCGCCGCCGAACTGGCGAATGGCAACTTCGATGCGCCCCTGCCACGCGCTGCCGCGGACGAGGTCGGCCAGCTGACGACGGCCTTCGGGGAGATGCGGTCCGCGATCGCGGAGCGGGAGGGCCGACTTCGGGCGACCCAGGCGGAGCTCATCCACCGTGAGAAGCTGGCTGCGATGGGGCGACTGGTCGCGCAGCTTTCCCACGAGATCAACAACCCGATCTACAACATCCAGAACTGTCTGGAAGTGCTCGACCGCCGCGGTGACCCCGGTGATCCGAACCGTGAGTTCCTCTCGCTGGCTCGCGAAGAACTCGAACGCATGGCGACGCTCACCCGCCAACTTCTCGACCAGAGCCGCCCGCTCTCCGACGCCGCGCGATCGCTCGACCTCAATCAGGTCGTAACGAAGGTGCTCACACTCGCAAGCAGCGAGATAGAGGAGAACGGGGTAAGCATCAGGACAGACCTGGACCCCGATCTACCCTCTGTCATGGCGCATCCTGATGCGATGCAGCAGGTGCTGGCAAATCTGGTTGCGAATGCCAACGATGCCATGGCGGATGGCGGCGAACTGGTCGTGCGGACGCGCGCGGACGATGCCTTTGTGGAGGTGAGTGTGATGGACTCCGGGCCGGGGATCGAGGATGGGCATCTCCCGCACATCTTCGAGGCGTTCTACACCACCAAGCCAGGCGTCAGCGGCGTCGGCTTGGGCCTTTTCGTGTCGGACGGTATCGTGCGCGGGCACCGTGGCGAGCTGCGGGTGGAGAGCCAGGTCGGGATCGGAACGCGGTTCGTCATGCGCCTTCCCCGCGAAACCCTCGAAGGCCAGCCGCCGGGGCCCGTAACCGGCGCGAACTCCGCCATGGCGCTGGCCGCTCCGGAGCGCTCTGATTATGCGCGCTCCCGGCATTGACTGAACATCCCGAATCTTCGATGACAGCAGAAGTACTCGATTCGCCTCGCATCCTCATTATCGACGACGATCGAGCTTTCCGGGTCGGCACGGGGGCGCTCCTGGCAGACGATGGCTACCAGGTCGACGCCGCCTCGGGCGGTGATGAGGGGCTCGCAAGGTTGGCGGCGGAGTCGTACGAACTGGTCCTCCTCGATCTCAAGATGGCCGGACGCGATGGCCTCTCCATTCTGGAGGAGATCCGGCGGGGGGGGAATACCGTTCCGGTTCTGATGCTCACCGGCTACGGAAGTGTCGACAGCGCCGTCCAGGCGTTGAAGCTGGGTGCCGACGACTATCTGACGAAGCCGTGTGACAACCAGGCGCTGCGCTCGAAGATTCGGGTCATCCTCGCGCGGCGTGCACCTGTGCTAGGATCCGGAAGTGGTCGTATCGTGGCTCGCAGCTCCGAGATGCGGGATGTGCTTAAGGCAATCGAACGCGTCGCGTCGACGGAATCCACGGTGCTGATCCGGGGCGCTACCGGCACCGGCAAGGAGCTGGTGGCGCGTGCAATCCATGAGGAGAGTGGCCGCCGGTCGCGCCCCTTCGTCGCCGTCAACTGCTCGGCTCTCGCCGAAGGATTGCTCGAATCCGAGCTGTTCGGTCACGCCCGGGGCGCCTTCACCGGCGCCGTCAGCGATCGGAAGGGTCACTTCGAGGAGGCAAACGGAGGGACGCTCTTCCTCGACGAGATCGGGGACATCAGCCAGGGCATGCAGGCAAAGCTGCTGCGGGTCCTCCAGGAGCGGGAGGTCGTACGGGTCGGAACGACGAAGACGATCCCCGTCGATGTCCGCGTCCTTGCGGCGACGCACCAAGACCTCGAAGCGATGGTCGAGGCCGGCCGCTTCCGCCCGGACCTCTACTTCCGGCTGAAGGTCTTCCAGATTCGCATGCCCGACCTGCGCGAGCGTCCGGACGACATCACAGCGCTCGCCGCTGCGGCGCTCGCGCGCTGGAATGAAGCGGTGCGCGATCCGACACGTCGCATTGCGGGGCTCTCTGAAGAGGCTCTCGAAATCATGCGCTCCTACGACTGGCCAGGCAATGTGCGCGAGCTGATGGCGGCCGTCGAGCACGCGTGCATCGTCTGTGACGGTAACCGTATCCTTCCTTCGAACCTCCCGCCCGAGGTCAGGAACCACGAGCCTGAGCCGCCGATAGACGCTGCGGCACGGGGCGGAGAAGCAAGCAGACGCTACCAGGCACCTGACCCGGAAGATGAAAAGAGCGCGATTCTCCAGGCGCTGGAAGAAGCAGAAGGAAACCGCACGCGGGCGGCCGCTCTTCTCGGCATGGGCCGGACAACGCTCTGGCAGAAGCTGAAGACACACGGCCTGGATTAACCTCCCCCTGCGAACAGCAAGCGGCTGCCGCGGAGAGGCCCGGTTCGAAGGGAACAGGAAGCTGCAGTCAACGCAGGACCTGTTTGGAGAAAACCGCATCCTCCGCAGCGCCGCGATGGGAGTGAAGTAGCTCCTACCGGCGCATCTTTCTGTCCCATCCCCCTTCCTCCGAGCTGTCACCTGAAGTAGACAGGTCGCATACGTACAAGCCAGCCATGTCCGCCGTAAAGCCTTGCACTGCATGTACTTGGGCGGTGAGTGCTCCCCGGCACGTGGTCTGCCCTACCTTCCTCCCACGTAGTTATCATCGACCCAACTGTCCCACGGCCCGCGGGAGCCTCGCAATGAGCAGAATGTCCGTTGCCGGAAAAGCAGGTGTGATACTTCTCGCGATCGGAGCGCTGACCGCCTCCGGCTGCTACCGGCAGGTGACCCGCATCGCGCCGGAACAGGCGATCGACCTCTCCGGCCGCTGGAATGATGTCGACAGCCGTCTCGTAGCAAACGCGCTCACCGAGCAGAGCTTCTCCTCTCCCTGGCTGACGGAGCATCTCCGCGCACGGGGAGGTGTTCAGCCGACGGTCATTGTCGGGAGCGTCCGCAACCGCAGCATGGAGCACATCCCGGTCAACACCTTCGTCAACGACCTGGAGCGGGCGTATGTGAACAGCGGACAGGTGCGTGTCGTGGTCGGCGGAGATGCTCGGGACGAGCTGCGCGACGAGCGACTCGACCAGCAGGACAACGCCTCGGCGGCCACCCGCAACCGCCTCGCGATGGAGCAGGGTGCGAACTACATGCTGCAGGGCGAGATCCAGTCGATCGAAGACCGCGAGGGACGGCGCCGGGTCGTCTTCTATCAGGTCGACCTGAGCCTCGTCGACCTCGAGAGCAACAGCCGCGTGTGGATGGGTCAGCACAAGATCAAGAAATATGTGGAGGATCCGAGAATCCGACTGTAGAAGATGACGGGGTCGCAGCACTCCTTTTCACATAGATGCCCGGCAGTACCACTCGGATCATGATCCGGAGTCGGCGCCGGCCCCCGGAGCAGTCGACGGGGCCGGCCCGACGCCACAGGTCAGGCAGATGATGCAGGATGGGCGGCGCCGGCGGAATTCGGTCCACGCGGATCACCCCCGGACGCAGCCAAACAGGTACCTTCGAAATCAACCCGCCATGAGCACCCTTCTGACCCGTTCGGCGCTGGCCCTTTGCGGCCTGGTGATCCTTCCCGCCTGCGGCCCCCGGCTCGCGCCGGTGATGCAGAACGGGTCCATCGTTCCGGATCGCACCGACGCCGTCGTTGCCGCCGCCCGTGAATCGGGCGAGATCGAGCGCAACCGGCTTTCAGAACAGCGCGCCGAGGCGGGCACTATCGCTCTGGCGACGTGCGCGCCGGACATCTGCGAAGCGGTCGCTCGCGGCGAGTTGGCCATCGGGATGAATCAGGATCAGGTGCTCGCCTCGACCCGCACCTCCTCGGAAGCGTGGGACGTGAGGCCGAGCGGCTCGATCGCGCTTATGACGGCTCGCGTCGGCAGCCTCGCCCCGCGTGACGCGGTCGGCGAGATCGCTTACGTCGGAATGCAGAACGGGCTCGTCAGCAGCTACACCTATCGGGAGGCGCAGGGCTTCCGGACGGTTACTTCGCCGGAAGATGCGACCCTTGCCGGCCGCGGCGCCGCCCAGGCCGATGCACTCCTGATGCAGGGAGACGAGTTCGCGGCCGCGGGTCGACTCGATATGGCGCTCGATCGATATGATCGCGCCGATGTCATCCGGCCGAACCACGCGGAGACCACCCTGCGCATCGCGTCCACACTCGACAAGCAGCTTCGTCCGATCGAGGCGGTTCTTCGCTACCAGCTCTTCATCCACCAGATGGAGCTCGAGAAGATCGCGGCCCGGGGAGATGCCGCCGCGAAGATGGCTGAAGCGATTGCGCTCGCGCAGCAGCGGATCATCGTTCTCGACCGCCGATAAGAAGCGTGCAGGCGACGGGACCTCCGGCGCGTTCGCCGCGGTCTACCCTTACCTCAACTCTCCTGCAATGTCCGCAATTCGGTTCGGCGCAGCTCTTCTACTGGTTCTGACGGCGGGTAGCACCGCCGGCTGCGCCCGGACCGTGCAGTTCCCTACGCGACCGCTCCCCACCATTCTCTCGGACGATTCACCCTTCCGACTCGCCGGCCTTTCGACCGGCGACGCCTGGCTCCGTTATCACCTGATAGAAGGCGACCCGGCCGGTGCGCTCGAGATCTTTCGGTCGCCCGCCGATCGCCCGACGTCCGATACTCTTCTTCTGTCGCTGCAGGAAGCCGTCGTCCGGCGGCAGGCCGGGGAGTACGCGAAGAGCAACGAGCTGCTCGAATGGGCGGATCAGGAGGCGGAGCGAAGGTACGTACGCAGTGTTTCGCGGACTGCGGCCTCCTTCCTCGTGAGTGAGCGGGCGCTCTCGTACACGCCGACGGTTACGGAGCGGTCGATGGTGCCCTATTACCGGATGATGAACTACCTCGACCTTGGCGATGTCGACGGGGCGGCGGTCGAGGCGAGGCGGATCAGCGCGATTCTATCCGGGACGCGGGGGAGCGACTTCCGGCGCTGCCGTGGTGATGCGATGCTGAACCAGCTCGCGGGGCTCGTCTTCGAACAGGCCGGGGAGTGGAACGATGCCGTCGTTTCGCTGCGCCGCGCTGAAGACGATTACGCCTCCTGCGCTGCGGCGAGTCTTGTCGCGCCGGATGCGGGTCTTCCCTCGGATCTTATCCGGGTGGCCGCGGCGGCCGGGTTGCACGAACTGGCCGATTCGCTCCGTATCGTCCACCCCCACGCGGCCGAGGTCCTTGCCTCCGATAGCGGCGAGGTGATCGTCATCGTCGAGCGCGGCTTCGTCGCGCACCGGGCGGAGGAGACGCTGCACGTACCCATCTTCGGTGACGATCTCGATGGGCTCGAGAGTGATGACAACGCTCGGATCAGCGAGGTCGCAGCGAATGCGATCGCGCGGCTCGCGTACAATGCAGGTGAGCGGGCGCGGTGGGGACGATCCTGGGACGACGACCCCGGCGTGCAGATCAGTCAGGCCTTCGCCGGAGCTCATATCCTTCGGCTCGCCTGGCCTTCGATACATCTCTCGGAGGGAAATTCTTCGCTCCCGGCCGCCCGGCTCGTCATAGGCGGATTGGAGGCGAGTGGCGCGTCTGTCGGGAATCTTTCGGCGCTCGCAGTCGCCGAGCTGGAGGCCGAACGTCCCGCGATGCTGGCCCGGCTGGTGACCCGCAGCCTGACGAAGTTCCTCGTTTCGCGGGAGGTCGAGAAGAAGGCCGAGAAGCAGGGAGGCGAGCTGATGGGCTTCCTGGCGGGCCGGCTGATGAACTTTGCCGCGAATGAGACGGAGCGCGCGGATACCCGGAGCTGGACGCTGCTGCCCGCGGAGATCCAGATCGTGCGGCGGAGAGTGACTGCGGGTGAGGTGGCCGTTGGGTGGGGCGCGGTCGATGTCGTGGAGGCCGGGGACGCCACAAACTCCGAGACGTCGCCTGCAGAGACAGCAGCCTTGAGCCAGGAAAGTCATCCGCGATTCGACGGTGACCCCGGCGCGCTGGCGATGCCCGATGTCTTCGGGAGCAATCCCTCCCCCTTGGCGCTCCCGATCCGCGTCAGCGGGGGAGAGCGAAGAATCGTGGCGCTGAAGGTATATGACCGCGGTAGTCAGGCGAATGTCGGCAGCCAGCCTCCCCTGCCATCCGTGCATCCGGAACGCTGATCCGGCTGGGTGGACCCTCTGTCGCATACAAGCCGCTGCCGTTTCCCCATCGCCCTGCTCTGGACCCGGCAGCCAACGAAGCCTGATCCTGGAAGGATGACGTCGCTACAGGACCAACGATCAGTTCTCTGCCGGCCGTGTGATCACGACAGCGAAGATCACCAGGCTCACGGTCAGCCAGAGCGCGCTCGCGGCGAGCCAGCTCGGCAGGGCGAAGGCAAGCTCCGCCGGGGCCGAGTCCGCCGCGGGGCCAAGAAGTCGGCCATCTGTCAGGACCTGACCGCTCATCAGCGTCACCAGCCCCAGCT
>CAYRLB010000004.1:0-2051 GCA_964424945.1 uncultured Gemmatimonas sp. | reverse complement strand
AGAAGTCGGCCATCTGTCAGGACCTGACCGCTCATCAGCGTCACCAGCCCCAGCTTCCCCTCCAGGATCGGTGACAGCGCCTCAGTCACCGCCGTCCCGCCGAGTCGTGACAGAAGCAGCGGCACGCAGACGATTCCTGAAACCCATATCGCAGGGTGCTTCATCGTAGCCATGGGCCCGGACATGGCGAGAAGCACCACCGTGGCTCCAACCAGCGGTGCTGCGAACGACCAGATAGGCTGGACGATCGGGGCTCCGAGGCGGTGCGATATCGTGGAGAGGAAGGCTCCCGTCAGCATCAGAACTGCCCAGGCGCCCGCGGTCCGCATCGCGATGTTACGTGGACGGCTGCCCGGAAGGCTGCGGAAGTAGGTCCGGCCGTCGGATCCCGGGCGGCTTGGCCATGCCGCGCCAGTGATGATCGATGAAGTCAGCAGCGCCAGCAGGACGGCGAAGCTGTGTGCGGGAAATCCTCTGCTCGCGGCCGCCCAGGTAAGCAGCACTCCGAAAAGGAGAAGGACTATCCATGACCGACCCGCCGAAGTGACAACGAAGGAAAGCTGCTCCCTGGCGACGCGCGCCGCTGTCGCCGGGTCGCGCCTTTGAATTGGATGAGTCCCATGAAGATCCGTCACCGCCCTACTCCTTTATTCGAAAGTCTCGCGGTAGTCGTTGCGAACAGCGGTGAGCGCCTCAGTACTCGCGCCGCCGCGAGGTCGCGAAGAGGAAGATGGCCAAACCTGCAGCCAACCAGAGTGCACTTGCGATAAGCCAGGTCTCTGGGTCGACCATGAGAACGCTGCCACTTCCATCGAGCAACGGGCTCTGCAGACGTCCTGTCATCGCTGCCAGGGCGCCGAATCTGCCGGTGAGAAGGGGCTCGAGGGCCTCTCCCACGTCGGAGCCTTCGAGCCTCCGCCCGACAATCGGTATCCAGGCAACGCCGATCAGCCAGAAGCCTGGGTACCGGGTTGCCGCGAAGGCCGCAGAGAGGACCAGAAGAGCGAATGTCCCCGCGACCAGGGCTGGTCCCGAAATCCAGAAGGTGACGGCTCCCGGATAGCCCGATTCGATCAGCAGAAACGAGACAAAGCAGAGTGCCATCAGAGCTGCCCAGACGACACCCGTTCGGATCGCCGCGTTTTTCCAGTGGGGCGGAGGAAGGCTGCGGAAGTAGGCGACGCCGCCGGCCGTCTTCTGTTGCGGCCAGGCGAGGATGGCCAGGAACATGGCCAGCAGCAGCGATACGAAGAATCTCGAATCCGGATGAGTTCCGGAGAATGCCAAGAAGAAGACAAGCGTGCCCACGGGCGGAATCATGAGCCACCAGGTGCGTCCCGCCGACGTAAGAAGAAACCGGAACTGCTGCCGAGCGATCGGTGCGAAAGTCGGTAGAGGGCGGGGCGGGTGAATCAATCCGCTACTCCTGGTGCGTGTTGGACAGGACGAAGAGCAGTCCGATGCAGATCGTTCCCCAGATCAACGCGGACAAGACCCAGCTCTGCAGGCTCCAGCTGTTGGCCGCGGCCCCTGCGGTAGGCCCTTCAACGAGAGACCTGCCGATGAAAGTGTCCAGTCCGTGACGGCCGGTGATGGCTCCATGCGCGGCTTCCGGGAGGAACCACAGGATTAATCGGGAAGGCAGAAGAGCGAGCGGAAAAAGGAGCATCATGCCGATGATGAAGGGCGCGGAATGCTGCCTCCCGGCAACTTGTCCAAGAGCGAACCCGGCCGTGAACCCCATCATCCCCGCTCCGGCGCCTGCTGCTAGAACGGCCGATGGCCCGGCCGCCCACGCACCTCCGCCGAAGTACATCACCAGTGGCGTCGACAGCGCTACCACAACGGCAACGCCGATCAGTCCGCTCACGATGCGGAGCCGGTTGAGCACACCACGCTGGACTGGAAGCTCCCATCCCACACTGCGCCCGACCAAACGATTGCCCCACGGACCGGTTCCGATGATGAGCCCGAGCAGGACAAAAAGGAGAGGCCCCCGGGGTGAATCGGCGAAGAAGAAGGCAAAAAGGAGCAGCCAGCCGATCCCGACG
>CAYRLB010000003.1:56923-65109 GCA_964424945.1 uncultured Gemmatimonas sp. | reverse complement strand
CGTTTCCGGGACCTTGCAGGGGCCAGCGTGAACACCCTTCGCACCCGTGTGCTGCTCCGCCGGGCCGATCTCGTCGTCGCATTCTTCGGAGACAAGTATCGACAGTGGAATACCGCCGCCGACGCGGGCTTTGCTGTCGCCGCCGGAATTCCGCTGCTCCTGGTGCGCTCCCCCGACCTCGTCCACGCGCTGAAGGAGCTGGATGCGATGGCGACGGTGACTGTCGAGACCCTCGCTCATGCGGCGGAGGTGGTCGCGTACATCTTCGAGTAGTAGTCCGGGCGGCTGAGGCGGCTCTCTGAATTCCGGAGGAAGTCTATTCCGGGGTCGCTTCTGGCCGCTGTCATTACCTCCCGGATTTCACAATCCTTCTCGACTCTGCGATTGCCTGTTATCGTGGGATGAATCGTCGACTCGTACATCCTGTCGCCGGAGGTGCTCGATGAACGTACGCGAGATGTTGCACAGGAAGAGCGAAGGAGTGATCACAATCGCCCCGGAAGCGACCGTCCCCGAAGCAATGCGGTTGCTGGTGAAGCACAACATCGGGGCAGTCGTGGTTGTGCAGGGAGGTACCATCCGCGGGATTCTGACAGAGCGCGACCTTCTACGCGCCGGTGCCGAAGACCCGCAGCGGCTGTCGCAGGGGAGGGTGGAGGATCTGATGACGCGCGAGGTGATCACAGCCCCGGAGAACGTGCCTGTTCAGGAAGTGATGACCATCATGACCGAGCGGCGGATCCGTCATCTGCCCATCACCCGCGCGGGAGAGATGTGCGGCATCGTGTCGATCGGCGACGTCATCAGTACGCTTCGGCAGAGCACGGAAGCCGAGAACCGGCACCTGCACGCCTATATCGCCGGTACCCCGCTCTAGCCCGGCGGGTGGCCGCGCGCCGGGGAGCTGCTGGCGGGGAAATGCTGCCGCAACCTTCGAGTCGAGCCGCGGATGATCCCCACAGACGTTCTCCTTCTCTTCGTCACAGCATCGGCGGCGTTGGCGATCGCGCCGGGGCCGGACAACATCTTCGTCCTGACGCAGTCTGCGGTTCACGGTCCGAGGGCCGGGATTCTCGTGACGCTGGGCCTGTGTACAGGGCTGCTCTTTCACATCGCCGCGGTTGCGTTCGGGGTGGCGGCCATCTTCAGAACCTCGGTTGTTGCCTTCAATGCGCTCAAAGTGGTCGGCGCCGCCTATCTGCTCTATCTCGCGTGGCAGGCGTTCCGCGCGGGGCGAATGACGATCGGGGGGGAGGGGGGCGCACGTGTCCGCGGATCGGCGCTGTATGCCCGTGGCATTGTGATGAATGTGACGAACCCAAAGGTGGCGATCTTCTTCCTCGCGTTCCTGCCCCAGTTCGCCGACCCCGCCCGCGGGCCGCTCTCCATTCAGATCGTTGCGCTGGGCGCCACTTTCATGGCTACCGCCTTTGTTATCTTCTGCGGGGTTGCCTGGGCGGCAGGTCGTATCGGCGGATGGCTCCGGAGATCACAGCGAGCGCAGACGACGATCAATCGATTGGCGGGGGCGGTGTTCGTTTTCCTGGCATGCCGCCTGGCGCTGAGCCGGCAGTGAACTCGATCGCCGTCTTGCGATGCCCGCTCCCGCCGGCGACGTCCGCGCACGGTCAGCCGCCCCCTCCCCGGCTCGAACCACGACGCCATGACTGCCATCCTGATACTTCTCAATCACATCGTTCTGCCGGCCACTTTCCTGGTCTGGCTGTGGCGGGGTCGGCCCACCAGCCGGCTTCAGTGGGCGGCTCTGGCATTGCTGGTCACGGCCTACCTCGTATACCTCTTTCTTACCGGGTTCTGGATCTGGGTCGGCTATCCGCTCCGTCTCCTGACGATGGCTCTGCTCGTCATCGTACTCATCGCATCGTATCGGGTGAACCGATCGCTCCCCTGGAGGGCGCCCGTCTCGTGGAAGGGCAGGCTTGACCTCGGACTTCGGGTCGCGATGGCGCTCATCTTCTCGGCGGGGGCACTATACGCCCTGACGAGCCTGTGGGCGGACGAGGACTACGTCTCGCTCTCCTTCCCGATGCGCGATCGGGTGTACGTCGTGGGTCAGGGCGGGGCGAACCCGCTCATGAACTACCACAATGTCATCGCGACGCAGCGGTACGCGATCGATGTCGTTGGCCTCAACTCGCTCGGCGTGCGTGCGCGAGGCGTTTACCCGTCCAGCCCGCAGCGGTACGCGATCTTCGAAGATACCGTGCGGAGCCCGTGTTCGGGTGAGGTCGTGAGGTCGGTCGATGGACTCAAAGACTACGCGCCGCCGGAGAGGGACCGGAACCGTCCGGCCGGCAACTTCGTTGCGATCGAGTGCCAGGGGGTGGTCGTGTATCTCGCGCATCTCCGGAACGGGAGCGTGAGGGTCGATGCGGGCGAATGGGTGGAGACGGGCCAGCGACTCGGCCTCGTCGGCAATTCAGGGAACACGACGGAGCCGCATCTGCACATCCACGCCGAGCAGGGACCCTATACCGGCGAAGGAAAAGCCGGGGTGCCTATTCGCTTCAACGGTCGATTCCTCGTCCGCAACAGCGTCATCTGGTGAGTTCGCCAACGGGATACGCGAGCCTCATGACCCGCTCACCCGTTTTCACTTTCTGTACGCGATGGGGTTCACTATTCTTTCCGCCGGTACACGGGCACGGCGAACCGTCCGCAACCGGAGTTCCTCTCCACCGCCAACCCTCTCCACCCGATTATGAATCTTCTCCAGCCACAATCGATGAGGCGCCGTGCCGTGCTCCTCTCATTGATGATCGGCGTCTTCGCCGCGGCCCTCCCGAGCCAGGCGATCGGACAGAACCGGGCCGACCAACCCACCCCCCGCACCGACGCCAACTCACGTCTCGCGCACGAACAGCTGCTGGAGAAGCGAACGCAGGGAACGATCGACATCTACTATATCGGCGACTCGATCACCCGGCGTTGGGGTGCGACGGACTATCCAGAGCTCCTCGAAAACTGGCGCGCGAACTTCTTCGGATGGAATGCCGCGAACTTCGGCTGGGGCGCGGATCGTACCGAGCACATGCTGTGGCGCCTCGACAATGGCGAGCTCGATGGTGTGAACCCGAAGATCATCGTGATCGCTGGAGGCACGAACAATGTCGGCGGCAGGCCGGGCGGACCGGAGAAGGTGGCAGATATCACGCGAGGTCTGGAGGCCATCGTCGAGCGGTCGCGGCAGAAGGCTCCAGATGCGACGATCGTCCTGATGGGCATCTTCCCACGGAACATCGAAGTGTTTGCGGAGATCAGCGCCATCAACGAGAATCTCTCGCGCATCGCCGATGGGCGGACGGTCCGATATCTCAACATCAACGACAGGCTCGCCGACAGAGACGGCACGCTCTACGAGGGGATGACTGTTGATGGTCTTCACCTGTCGCTGCAGGGCTATCAGATCTGGGCAGATGCGCTCAAGCCGATTTTCACGGAGCTCCTGGGGCCGCCGGCAGCGACGGATTCGGCACCACCGCCGACCGGCGATCCGAGCGCCAGCCGCTGAAGGCACCGAGCTGAACCCTTCCGACGCAATCAGCTCCATAGAATTGTTCTATGCACAGACACGAAAAGATCAACTACGTCGAGTTCCCGTCGCGTGATCTCCCGCAGACCCGGCGCTTCTTCGAGGAAGCGTTCGGCTGGTCGTTCGAGGAGTATGGCGCCGAGTACAGCGCCTTCTCTGACCAGGGCCTGGACGGCGGCTTCTTCAGGTCCGACCTGACGGCCCGAACGGAAGCTGGAAGTGCTCTCGTCATCCTGTACAGCGAAGACCTGGAAGCCACACAGGAGAAGGTCGAAAAGGCGGGCGGCGAGGTCGTCAAGCCGATCTTCGCCTTCCCGGGTGGCCGCCGTTTCCACTTCGTCGAGCCGGGCGGAAACGAGCTCGCGGTGTGGGGAGAGCCTGAAGCCTGAAGACGGCCTTCATGACGGCTCTCTGTCCGCCGGCTGAGGTCTCTGAATGTCTCAACTCCAACTGCAATCACACTCCCAAGGATGTCCTCACCGTCGCCCTCTCCCGAGCCGAGTCACTTGAGCGCTTCACAGATCGTCACCCCGGCGCAGGCGCCCGTCCTGGATCTGGGCAGCTTCGGCGTCCGTTTCCTCGCCCGGGCCGAGGCCACAGGGGGCGCCCTGTCGATAGTCGAGCATCCGATCCCGCCCCGCACCCTCGCCGCACCGCTGCATCTGCACGCCCATGAGGACGAGTACAGCTATGTGCTCGAAGGCCGTATGGGCGCTATCCTCGGGTCGGAGGTTGTAATCGCCGAAGCGGGATCGCTGGTATTCAAGCCCCGCGGCCAGTGGCACACCTTCTGGAACGCCGGCGACGAGCCCTGCCGGATACTGGAAATCATCGCGCCGGGAGGGTTCGAGGAGATGTTCGCCGAGATGGGCGGCGATCCGGAGCTGATGGCGGGGGAGGGGGCGGCGGAAATGGACGCGCGCTACGGACTGCAGGTGGACTATGACAGCATCGAACGCATCTGCCGGGAGCAGGGGCTGGTGTTCCCGGGATAACAGTCGATTCTGCAGGATTGAGCTGGTCTCAGGGTTCGGCGACTCGCGCCATGACCAGAACGCACGCCTGATAAGCGTGAGGTCGAGGCCACCGCCCCCTCCATCTGCACCCTCGCCCCAGCTACCTGAAACGGTACAATGAGCGCTGCCACTGCCGAGCTCGAGCTTCACCGACCAACCCTGGTCGGCCACTGCTACCGAATGCTCGCGTCGCTCGACGATGCGGAGGACGCCGTGCAGGAGACGATGCTGCGCGCCTGGCGGAAGATGGAGGGGTTCGACGGCCGTTCCTCGCTCCGCACCTGGCTCACCCGGATCGCGACCAACGTTTGCCTCGACATGCTCGGCGATCGGCGCCGCCGCGTCCACCCGACGGATGAGCGAGCAGCGGGAACCGTCGACGACGACCTCATCACCGAGCCCTCCGAGTACTGGATCGAGCCCATCCCCGACGCGGTCACCTCCCTGGCTGCCGCGAATCCGGAAGAGGCGCTGCTTCTGCGGGAGAGCACCCGACTGGCCTTCGTCTCCGCGCTTCAGCATCTGCCGCCGAAGCAGCGAGCGACGCTGCTCCTGACACAGGTGCTGAACTGGTCGGCAGCGGAAGTCGCAGAGACGCTCAATACATCCGTCGCGGCCATCAACAGTGCCAACCAGCGGGCAAAGGAGACGCTGGCGAGCCGCGGATACAATGATGTCCCACCCTCGCTGGCGCCCGAACAGGCGGAGCTGCTCGATCGATATCTTCAGGCCTTCGAAAGTTATGACGTCGACGGGTTCGTCTCGCTCCTCCGCGAAGATGCAAAGCTGTCGATGCCGCCGCTCACCCTCTGGCTGCAGGGCCGCGACTCCATCCGCGCATGGATGCTCGGGAAGGGGAGCGGGTGCCGCGGCTCGCGTCTGGTGCCGACCTCCGCGAATGGTCAGCCCGCCTTCGCTCAGTATCGACCAGGAGGGGAGGGGGAGCCGCACCGGGCGTGGGGACTGATCGTCCTCGACGTGGAAGGCGCTCAGATCGCCCGCATTACGACCTTCCTCGACACGGAATCCGTCTTCCCCCGCTTCGGCCTGCCGCTCGAACTGCCTGCCGAACAATAACTTACCACAAGCATCAGTGCCGACCGATGATTTTTCGCGGTTGAAGGAGTCTATAGGTGGAAGACGGTCAACATCCACCACATGGAGCACCCCATGAACTCTGGCACTCTCGAAACGATCGATCGTCGGCAGTCGATCGCCACCGCAGATGCACGCACCTCGCAGGGCGCCGCGACAAAGCCGTCGTGGGCTGTCCGTTCCGGTCGCCTCCTTGGTGGATTCGCCGTTCTTTTTCTGGCGATGGACGCAGCGATGAAGATTTTCAGGTTGCCCGATGCGGTCGAGACGACGGTGCAGCTCGGATATCCAGACAGCGTCATCGTACCGCTTGGTGTTCTCGAGATTCTTCTGCTGGCGATCTATCTGGTGCCGCGAACGGCGCTTCTCGGCGCGATTCTCTGGACCGGCTACCTCGGCGGTGCGATCGCCACCCACGTCCGGGTCGAGAATCCGCTCTTCAGTCACATCCTCTTCCCCGTCTATGTCGCGGCCTTCCTCTGGGCTTCGCTCTGCCTGCGCGACGGCGGGGTTGCGCGAGCGCTCGGCTTCAGGAGCGGGCAATAGCGGCCCAGGGATATTGTCGGCTGGCCTCCAGGTGGCGGTCCGGTCATCAGCGTTCAATCGGAGGCGGATAGCCTCCGCTCCACTCCACTCACTGTACACGAGAGCACTACCATGAAGATCAACATCGAAGCGACTGTGAAGGCGGACCTCGACCGCACCTGGAATGCCTGGAACACCCCGGACGACATCGTCAACTGGAACACCCCGCACGAATCCTGGCACACCACCAGCAGCACCGTCGATCTGCGGGAGGGCGGTTCCTTCGTGTCTCGCATGGAGGCGAAAGATGGCAGCGCAGGCTTCGATTTCGGCGGGACGTACACGCAGGTCGTACCGAAGCAGATCATCGCGTACAGGATGGGCGACGGCCGGGAGGTGACGACGGAGTTCATCGATCAGGGCGGAGAGACACTCGTCAAGACGGTCTTTGATGCAGAGACGGAGAACTCGGAGGAACAGCAGCGCAGCGGCTGGCAGGCGATTCTGGACAACTTCGCGAGGTACGTCGAGGCGAAGAGCTGAGCGCCAGGATGATCGACTCCATGGGGGCGGCGCCTTGTACGGGTCGCCCCTTCTGCATTCTCTGGCAGGGTGGGTCCCGCAGAACGGCCTCGGCCCACTCTGGACTCGACGTCCGCTGCCGCGAACCCACAAGAGTATTGACGCCTGCGAAAGCAGTGTGCACCCTGTGAACGTCGCAGGATGACAACGGCGACACCGCGTGCTCCCCGCGCCACACGGCCTGAACGACGACGGCGGCAGCGCATCTCCATGCGCCGATCGGCCCTGACGGAACATCTGACATCGGAGGTGGTTGTGCGTGGTCCGCATCTGGCTGTGATGGCGCTTGCCCTTCCTTTCCTGGCCGCTTGCAGCTCCGGGCCTCGCGCCTCGTCGATGGAGTCGTCCGGGGGGCTGACGACGCTGGCTCCATCTGCTCAACGTGCCGGCCGCGACATCCCGTTGGTTTATGATGTCGAGAACACCGGCGCCCACTATCCTGCGCCTGATTTCCCCGAATTTGATCGGCTCCCGATCGTGCGGGCGCTTCCTGACCCCTTCCGGTTCTTTGACGGCACCCGGAGCACATCGTTCGCATCCTGGGAGCGGCGCCGGAACGAGGTGAGATCGTCGATCGAGGCATGGGAGATCGGGCCCCGGCCCGACGCCTCCGACCTCCGCATCAGTGCCGTCTATAATCCGCCTCAGGCTGCAGACACGGCAGGGCGGCTGATTGTTACCATCGAAAGGCCTTCGAACGGGAAGACGCTCACCCTCAGCTCGAAGGTCTGGCTCCCGGAGGGTGAGGGGCCCTTTCCCGTGCTTATCCCGATGACCGGCGGGCCCGGTGCTTCGGTGTCAGGGCCGAGCTATGGCCAGCTCGCCTCGGTTCTCTCCTCCCGCCCGGTCGCCACAATCGACTTTGTCCACAACCAGGTGACAGCGAGCGGGGGCGGCGACAAGACGAACGACCCCTTCTACCAGCTTTATCCCGAGTTCTCCCCTCCGGGCGGGGCTGAGCCGAACGATCATGGGCAGTATGCCGCTTGGTCGTGGGGGGTCAGCCGCCTTATCGACGGTTTGTCGATGGCCACTCGCCTGCCGCAGAACCCGCTTCCCATCAACAGCTCCCGCATTGCCGTTACAGGCTGCTCCTACGCCGGGAAGATGGCGCTCTTTGCGGGCGCCTTCGACGAACGGATCGCCCTGACGATTCCGATCGAGAGTGGGGGTGGGGGTGCACCGGTGTGGCGCGGATCGCAGGAGTTCGAGGGAGATCGCGAGGTCGAGTCGCTCACGAACACCGACTACCGATGGTTCAGCACCACTCGCATGCGGCAGTTCAGCCAGAACAACGTCTACAAGCTGCCCCACGACCATCATCAGCTTGGGGCGATGGTCGCGCCGCGAGCGCTACTCTGGACCGGCAACACCGACTTCCGCTGGCTCGCCAACCGTCCGAACTACGTCTCGTC
>CAYRLB010000003.1:31505-56823 GCA_964424945.1 uncultured Gemmatimonas sp. | reverse complement strand
AATGAGACAGGTTGGGTTCCGGCAGGGGAGGCGGGCGCGCTTGACGAGTACATTGCCTCCGTGACCGCCGGGCTCAGCGGAACCGTGTCCCGCATCGTCTTCAGCGCCGTCGGGGCGAATGTTTCCGGCGGGTCCGGCGATTCAGCGGGGCCGGGGCTCTGGACGGATCTGGGCGTTCCCGTCAGCGTCCGCTTCCGCGTGGATACAGGCACGGGTGGCGCGAGTGATTGGAGCCCGCCGTTGACGGTCGCGAATGTGAATCCTTCCTGAGGCGCAGCCCGGGCGCGACCGGTCTGAAGTGAAGTCTGCCGGGTATCGAGCGCGTCTGCTGCTTTCGGATCCTGCCGCTTCGCTCTGGAACCGCTATCGTTAGACGCGCGACCCGGTCACCCACCGCAAACGGTTGCCACGGGCCGGTGGTATCCTTTATGGTTCCGTGCGATCAGCGCCGGACTCTCCCGGCGCGCTCACAACATTTCACGGGCATGAACTGAGCGAGATAGCCGCGCTCGGTAAGATTCCCTATTGTGCGTGGTGTCCACGTCGGATCAGGGCCGAAAGTCGGGAAGATTCCTCCTGCCGATGCCGTCTGGCTGGAAGAATAATCGAACTTTATAGCGTCGTTCGAAGTAACATACCTATCGCACCTTCCTCTCGGCTGTCTGACGGGGAGGGCGAGGCAGGACGGAGATCGTAGCGGGCGAGACCTCTTCTGAAGATCACCCGGGCGACTTCAATCCGCCGTCCGCTTTCTGCACGTCCTCAGGAATGCGGTGGCGGTGTGGCATCTGAACCTTCAACGTGAATGAAGAACACATGAGGATGACTCAGGAGCAAGCTTCGAGTATCCGGCGGAGCGCCGTAACGGGGCTGGCCTTGGCTCTTGGCCTGCTCGGTTTGAACTCCGTCCCGGCCTCCGCTCAGATCGCCGAAGGAAACCCGGAAGGGGAGTGGCGTTACTGGCGCGGGGATGCGGGATCCACCGGGTACTCTCCGCTTGATCAGATCAACGCGGAGAACTTCGAAACGCTTCAGGTCGCGTGGACGTGGCGGGGAGACAACTTCGGCCCCAACACCACGGCGCGGTTCAACGTTTCTCCCATTTACGTTGACGGGATCCTGTACACCATCGCGGGAACCCGCCGGTCGGTGGTTGCCATCGATCCGGGCACGGGTGAGACGCTCTGGATGTACCGGGAGCCGCACACCCAGCGCTACCAGGACTCGACCCGTAAGGATTGGGGCCACGGCGTCGCCTATGGCGAGGTCGATGGTCGCGGCGTTATCTACTACACGTCGCCCGGCTACTTCCTCCACGCCCTCGACGCAAAGACGGGCATTCCGCTCGAAGGTTTCGGCAAGCAGGTGCCCGTAGAGGGCTTCCGCGAGTGGGGCACGGTCGACATGCTCGAGTTCAACCCGCGGGCGCATCCGTACGACCCGAACGAGGGTCCGGACCGGTCGCTCGGGTACATCACGACGACGTCGCCTCCGATCGTCTCGAATGGCGTGGTCGTCGTCGGGTCGGCCCATGAAGATGGCGGCTTTGCGACGCGTCTTGAGAACATCCCCGGCGACATTCTCGCCTTCGATGCGCGCACGGGTGAGTTCAAGTGGTCTTTCCAGACGATTCCGCTGCCGGGCCAGTTCGGGTACGATACCTGGCACAACAACTCGGCGGATACGGCGGGGAACGCCTCGGCATGGGCGCCCTTCTCGGTCGACCATGAGCGCGGGATCGTCTACATCCCCACCGAGTCACCGACGAACGACTATTACGGCGGCGGTCGCCCGGGCGACAACCTCTTCGCCAACACCCTTCTGGCGCTCGACATCCAGACGGGTGAGCGAATCTGGCACTTCCAGGTAACGCATCACGATACCTGGGACTGGGACCTTCCCTGGGCGCCGATCCTCACGGATCTGACGGTGGATGGTCAGACGATCCCGGCTGCGATCCAGGTGACGAAGCAGGCCTTCGTCTTCGCCTTCAACCGTGAAACGGGCGAGCCGATCCACCCGATCGAGGAGCGTCCGGCACCGGCAGGCAACGTCCCGGGGGAATACTATCCTCCCACGCAGCCGATCCCGACGAAGCCGGCCGGGTTCGAGCTCCAGGGGCTTACCCATGACGACCTGATCGACTTCACCCCTGAGCTTCGCGCACAGGCCATCGAGGCGATCAGCAACTACAAGATCGGACCGATCTATACGCGTCCGATCCATCGCGACAATGAAGAGGGACTCGCAGGAACCCTTTTCTGCCCGAACGTAACGGGTGGTTTCAACATCACTGGCGGTGCTGCGCTCGATCCGGAGACGGGCATCCTTTACGCCTCCTCCGTGCGTCAGTGCGCCGTGATGAGCCTGGTGCCATCGTCCGAGCGTGACGACGGTTCACCGGGTCGGACGGGCGCCACCGTCGAGGGCTTCGTCCGTGGCGGTAGCGGCCCCGGCAACATCCAGGGACTTCCGTACCTCAAGCCTCCGTACGGCAAGATCACCGCGATCGACATGAACAGCGGTGAGATCCTCTGGTACGAGCCGGTCGGCGACACTCCGCCGAACGTCGCGGAGAACGCTGCACTCGAAGGGATCGACATCCCGAACACGGGGCGCAACTCGCACTCGCACCCCTTCCTGACGAAGACTCTCATGATTTACGGTGAGGGCGTCAGCGGCGAGCCGCGGCTTCATGCGGTCGACAAGGCAACGGGAGAGCGGGTCGGGACGATCACCCTTCCGGGTGTGACCCGCGCAACGCCTATGTCGTATTCGCACAATGACCAGCAGTACATCGTCGTTCCGGTGTCGGGTCAGGGGCTCCCGGGCTCCCTGGTCGCGCTCAGGCTCCCGACGCAGGGCGGCGGCGGTGGCGGGTTCGGCGGCGGCGGCTTCGGTCCGGGCGGCCCCGGTGGCGGTCCTGGCGGCCCCGGCGGTGGTCCTGGCGGCCCTGGCGGTGGTCCTGGAGGCCCCGGTGGTCCTGGTGGCCCCGGCGGCAACTGAGTGACATCTTCTCGCCCCTTCCGATAGCCGGGAGGGGCGAGTTTGTCGATGGGATTGCACGGCTCGGCAGTTCGGTAGACTCCTGCAGTCTACTTCAAGGAAAAGCCGCAGCAGAGTCGTTTCGAATAGGGAGTTGCATCAGTGATGACGCCGACGGGGCCGCCGAGGATGGCCTTGCCGGCGTTCGTCGTCTGCGCCTCGACCGCCAGCCGGATTGATCGATGTCGCGGCTGGCCCCAGGCGCGGCCCCTTCCATAACTCACGACCGGGGAGGCACCTATGATCGACCCAGGCCAGGCTTCTGATCCGACCTTGGGGGCAACCCCTCCGGAAACATCCCCGACCGGTCATGTGCCGACGCCGGGACTCTACGGCTGGATCACGCATACCGAGCTCGCCAGTACGGACCCGGCGGCGACGAAGGCGTGGTGCGCGAGCGTCCTGGGATGGACCTTCATGCCGAGCTTCCCCTCGCCGGGCGGCGAGTACCATCTCTTTGCGTATTCGGACAAGGGGGGCGGGGGAATCCGTACGAACAACCCGAATGAGCCGCCGGGAACCATTCCCTATGTTCACGTCGCAGATGCGCGCGCCGCTTTCGACGCAGCGCTTCGGGAGGGGGCCGAGGAGATGCTCCCCCCCACGCAGATGATGGAAGGAGTTACCGTCGCGATCGTGCGGGCGCCGGGCGGGGTGCCGATCGGCTTTTCGGGCCCGTGACGAGCATCAGGGGGTTGCGGCGAGAAGATCGCCGGCACGGCATCCGTGTTGTGCTGCAGAGCGGATCCTGCCGGCGACCTGTGTTCATCTTCCGGCGTTACGGCTGCCGGATCCGGATGTTCCGGTAGCGGATCTCGCCCTGGTCCAGGATCTGGAGTGCGATCGGACCGTTCGGCAGCCGATCCGGAACCTGCGCATTGACGGTGGTGTCGCCATTGAGCACCACGATCACCTGGTCGCCTTCAGCGGTGATTTCGTAGGTGTTCCACTGTTCGGTGGTATTGTCCGGCTGGTGGCGATGAATCTGGTTGACGCTTCCGGTGGGCCACTCGGGAGACGCATCGGAGATATTCACCTCGATGGCGTTGAACTGCGTGGGCTCGCCCTCCGCCGGCAGGCGCAGGAAGACACCGCCATTGACGATGGTGTCCGTCCAGAACTCGAGGCTGAGGTGGAAGTCGCCGAAGCTCTCCGCCGTCGCCAGGAAGCCCGGCCCCGGTGATGCGGGCGTAATGCTGCCATCGTCAACCGTCCAGGTCGCCTCGCCGCGCTCGACCCACCCTTCGAGGCTCTGCCCGTCGAAGAGCTCGCGCCAGCCCTCGTCCGTCCCCATGCTGTCCGCGTTCTGCGAGACCACGGCGCCACTGCCCGCCTGATCCGCACTATCATCTGCACCCGAACAGGCGACCAGCAGACCCAGAGCGACTAATCCGATTCTCTTCATTGTTTCTCCTGAAAGATGCCCACGGGGTACTGGATGCGTCACCTCGCCGGACCCCTCTCGACCGGTTGGCAGCCCGAGAGCCGCACGAGGATGGACGCTCCGATGGATGCGGGAGGATAGGCTCTCCGGTCCGCGAGGACAACAATTGACGGGCAATCGACGGCTCCGCATACCAGGGATGTGACTTCCCGCGAGTGCTGTTCAGCCTTGCACGGTTGACAGTAGGAGACGGACAGTCCAGCTTGCCGAAGCGGTGCGCCCCACGCCTTCCATCAGCGTCCCGCTGATCCCGGCAGACCGCCAGCCCCAGCAGTGCCCTCCTCAACCCACACTCGCCAGAGCCATGACACAGCGTATCAGCCGGGTGTCCGTCCTTCAGACGTCGTTTGTGCTCGCAGTGGTGTACGCCATCATCGGCCTGGTTGTGACTCCATTCTTTTGGATCGCCAGCCTTGTCGATCCAAGTGCAAGTCTGCCGATATGGATGGCGGCAGTGTTCCCTGTGTTCTACGGCCTGATCGGCTTCTTCACTACCGCTCTGATGCTGGCAGTTTACAACCTCATAGCCTCCTTCACGGGCGGGATCGAGGTGACATTCGAGCCGCGCGCCGACTCCGCGGGTGCTTGAGCCGACATCTGTTTTCTGGCAACGCCTCGACGCCTTCCTCGCGGTCCCATCAAGAAGGTGGATGGTGGCGTTGTTCGTCGGCGGTGTCGTCACGCTCTGGCGCACCGGACGCGGAGGTGCGGAACCGCTGAGCCTGGCGCTGGGGTTGGTGCTTCTCGTCCTTGTCGTCCACGCGGACCTTTGGCTCTGGCGGAGATTCCGGGGGCAGCTCATGGAGAATCGGGCTGACCCCCACGCCGCGTTCGTGTACGGCCGCGGAGTGTTCGGATTCGGCCTGCTGGTCTGGCCGGGGATGGCCCTCTTCCAGACCTTCCAGTGGGCGAATGCCCGGCACCCGCAGTTCAGCCCGCCATGGTTCGAAGAGGCCGCATTCTTTCTCCTTCCATCGCTGGCGATCGGCCTGATCTTCTCTCTGGCAGCCGGCTACTACTGGGGCAGGCTGATGGCCTCTGTGTTCGGATTCCGCCGGAGGAAGACGACGTAGCGCTCTGCTCCACACACGGGCAGAACTCCATCGCCTGCAACGAACAGCAGAACCTCTTGAAGGGCATCAAGCGACGGATCGTAGACTTTCATCAGGACGATGAGCTGCACTGGGTGGCAGATCTGGAGTGCGGGCACACGCAGCATGTCCGTCATGATCCACCCTGGCAGAACCGGCCATGGGTGCAGACGGCCGATGGTCGGATGCGCTTCATCGGGCAGGAATTGTGGTGCGTGAAGTGCCTCGACTCCGGGTCGAGCTAGAGCGCGTCCTCACAACGCCCGTCCGGATAGCTTTCACTGCGCCTCGCAGGATGCGTACGGGCCCACATCGAAGACAGCCACGGTTGACACTCAGGAAATCCAAGCACAACCTACTCGGGAAGGTCGTCACACCTCCTGCCGGTCCCTCCTCCATTCCAATCGGGAGCCCGTCGATAATGAACAAGCGAGCACTCTTCTCCCTCCTGGTGGCTGGTTCGTTCGTGCCGGCCATCCTGACGGCGCAACAGCCTGCACCATCCCTCGTTGGCACAGTGTCCTTCCAGGCACCGAGTGGGCAGCTGCAGCGGATCATGGTGACGGTCGGCGATGGTGGAACCGGGCGATATCCGGCGGTCCTGGCCGGGGAGCCCGGCCTCGCCACGCACACGATCTATCGTCCGGCCGACCTGTCGCCCTTCGGCCCGAACAACCGGCTGCCGATCGTCGCATGGGGGAATGGCGCATGCCGGAACAACTCCGGCGAGTACCGGAACTTCCTGGCCGAACTCGCCTCCCACGGCTATCTCGTGGTAGCGATCGGGCCGGCGGCGTCTTCTCTGGTGATGGGGAGTGGCGAGACAGGGAGCGGAACCACGTCGAGTCAGCTTTTCGACGGCGTCGCATGGGCCATCGCGCAGGATGGGCAGCAGGGGAGCGAATACTTCCAGAAGATCGACCGCGAGAACATCGCCGTGATCGGACATTCATGTGGCGGGATCCAGGCGCTCGATGTGTCGGGCGATCCGCGAGTGAAGACGTCCATCATCCTGAATAGCGGCGTCCTTCCGGCAGGGCGGGCCGCGGGTGCGCCGGCGAACGCTGCCCCGCCTCAGCCTGCGGCGGGTGCACCCGGCGGTGGCGCTCGTCCAGCGGCCGCGTCCCCCATGTCCTCGATGACGAAGGATCGTCTGAGCGAGCTCCATAGCCCTGTGGCGTACCTGGTCGGCGGGCCGGACGATATCGCCTATACGAATGCGGTGGACGATTTCGAACGCATCAACCACGTTCCGGTCTTCTTCGGAAGCCAGAATGTCGGACACTATCCCGCAACCTTCCTTCACGATCATGGCGGTGCGTTCGGCGTCGCAACGGTTGCCTGGCTGAACTGGCATCTGAAGGGCGATACCGCTGCCTCGCGTCAGTTCATCGGGGCGGACTGCGGGCTGTGCGGCGACGCGTCCTGGACGGTCAGGAGCAAGAATCTGCAGTAGCGGGATGGCGCCGCGAAGGTGATCTTCTCCGGCATGAGGGCATGTCCGTCCGCGGAACCCGGGCGTGGGAAACCGCGGACGGCCACGCAGATCCACTCAACCCAAGGGAGAATGATCGCGATCCGGAATGCCGCTTCCGACGAGGATATCGCCCGCTGTTTTCCGGTGATGATCCAGCTTCGGCCCCACCTCGTCGAGTCGATGTTCGTCCCGACCGTGCGGAGGCAGATGGAAGGTGGCTTCCATCTCGCGATGCTGGAGGAGGATGGTGCCGTTCGCGCGGTTGCCGGCTATCGTGAACTCGACAATCTGGCGAGCGGGCGAATCCTGTATGTCGATGACCTCGTCACAGATGGCGGTGGGCGTTCACGCGGATTCGGCGATACTCTCTTCGACTGGCTCGTCGACCGCGCTCGCGCGGCTGGCTGCCAGACGCTGGAGCTCGATTCAGGCGTCCAGCGATTCGATGCTCACCGCTTCTATCTGAGGAAGCGGATGGCGATTGCATCACATCATTTCCGCCTCGTACTGTAGTAGAGGATTCTTCTTGGCGGATCGCGCGAGAGCAGAGTGGCCACGCCGGCCGGACCGGCTACTGCGACGGACAATCGGGAGCGGGCTGCGGAGATGGGGGAGATGATCGGTCCGGAAACGTTTCGGGAGATCGGGGACGGGGCGAGGGCGGAGCCCGAAGCCGAACTGCGCGATCGGCTGGCGGTGGACCGCACTCAACTGGCGAACGAGCGTACTCTGCTCGCCTACATCCGTACGGGGCTGGCGCTCATTGCGACAGGCGCCGGTATCCTCGGCTTCCTCGGCACACCAGCGGCGCAGGTCGGTGGGGGGACGCTGCTCGCGCTCGGCATCGCGACGCTTCCCATCGGTCTCTGGCGCTTCATCCGCATCCGTCAGCACATTGCCGATCGGGAAGCCTCTCACCCGCCGGGTTGAGCGTTTCCCGCTGCTCACTTCAAGGAAGCTGGCAGTCGGCAGCCACCTCTGCTCCGGATCGTTCCCCCTCGCTACTACGAACGCTCATGCTGGATATCTTCGGCACGATCCTCGACGTCGCCCGGTCACTCCTCGGCATGTCGGACCAGCTTCGCAGTGCGAGCCGGGAACGGCGCGGAGACATGGCACAGCTGTTCGACTCGATAAGCGAGTGCCTGGAAGCGGTTGCGACAGAGATTCGGGCCGGCGGCGTGCCCCACGGTCGGTGTGGCGAGCTCTCCGAATATGCACGATCGCTTCCGGAGCTCGTCGCCGTCGAGCTTGGTGAACAGCGCGCAACAGAGCTCGGTGAAACCCTGCACTCCGCGTACAATGTGGAGAGGGTCGCCATCGGGCTGCAGGATGTGACGGACGCGCAGCAGAAGGAGCCGTATTTCGCGCAGCTCGAGGAGGCGTCAGGAAAGTTCCGGGCGCTCGCGAGTCTGGTTCGGGCGGGCTGAAAGAAGATCAGATTGCGCGTCCCGTCGATCTTCCTGACCGGAGAGCATATCGTGCCGTAACGGGCGCAGCCGTGAGGCTGCTTAAGAACGAGCGGATCCCTAGGCTGCTCGTCCACACGTGTCTTCTTCTACTTCGACGCAGAAACCATGTCGACTTCCGATCGCGACCTTACGAAGACGTACTCACGCTCCCAGTTCGTTGCCAAGCTTCGTCGGCTGGCCGATTCGATCGAGGCGGAGCAGCCTTTCACGATTCAGGTAGCGGGAGAGCGGCTCCGTATCCCCGCTGACGCCGAATTCAACGTCGAGCACGAGCGGTCGGGTGATGAGGAAGAGCTCGAGTTTCAGCTTCTCTGGACACGGAAGCAGAGCGGCGCGGCCACTGACTGAAGGCCGCTGAAAGTGGTGCTTTTCTATCGGACATTGGCGCTACTGTGCCGCAGCCGCCGCGCATCGAGGTACACGAGAACCGCGCAGACCGTTATCGAAATCGCCGATACGGCGCACCACGAGCAGAACGTCCGCATCAGATAGAACTCGGCGTATTTCAGGCGCACGGTGAAGAGCACCGCCGGGGCGATGAGGCCTATCAGAACGATGGTGGGCCAGCGGGCGTGAAGCCAGCGCGGAACGAGCCCGAGCAGCGCCACGAGAAGGATTGCCGTGTACCCGAGCGCTCCGATAAGAGCGACATCCAACCCCATGAACCATCCGTACGCGCTCATCTGGACCGTCATGCAGCCACCGCCGATGGCGCACTGGAGTGTCGCGAAGTCGCCCGCCGCCAGCGCCGCCTCCGTCAGCTGGAGGTACGATCGCTTCCAGAGGTGCAGATAGAGCGCGACCGCCCCCGAAATCGTGCTTATGGCAGCGATTCCCACCCGGTACGCATAGGGATAGAGAGGGCTCGTCATCGGCGGTCCTGGGTTGCGGTATACACGGCGTCGGAGGAAGGGTGAGGTAGCGTCCTCAGCGATAACCCCTCCCCTCAGGGCGAGTTCCCGGGGTCGCTTCCCGTCGGCTGGTACCCACGCGGGGGAAAGATTAGCTTCCATGCGAAGGTTCGTCCCGGGCGATCAGGCGGGACACACTTTTGCGCGATCTTTCAAATCCAACGACGGCCATGTTCTCGTTTCAGCTTTACAACGTTGTTCATATCGTCGGTATCGTCCTTCTGATGGCGGGGCTCGGCTGCATGGTCGCGATGAGCAGCGCGGAGACGCGGCCAGGCGGGATGCGGCGCCTTGCCGGAGCCTTCCACGGGTTGGGTGTCTTCCTGATCCTCCTCGGAGGGTTCGGAATGCTTGCCAGACTCGGCATCGTCAGGGGAACGAGCTGGCAGGGCTGGATCTGGGCGAAGGTGATCATCTGGGGGATTCTCGTGGCTGCGGCATTCCTGCCCTTCAGATTTCCTCGCGCCGCGATGCCGCTTCTGCTGTTGCTTCCGCTGCTTGGCGGGACGGCAGCCTACATGGCGATCTACAAGCCCTTCTGAGGATCAGCCCGGGCGGAACAGGACGCTGCGCGAGCTTCCGGTCCCCCATATGCAGCAGGGCTGGAACGGAGCCACCACGAACCCGGAGTTCGGATGCGCCTTCCCATGATGATCCTCGCGGCGACCCTCCTGACCCTGACGTCAGGATGTTCGGGAGGGGGACCCCAGGAGCGACGGGTGGAGTACGAGTGTGGAGAGAGCCGTCTCACCGTCACCTTTCGCGGTGACACGGCCGAAGTATCATCAGGAGGAAGGACGTTCACGCTCCCGATCGCGATTTCTGCATCGGGCGCGAGGTTCAGTGATGGCGCCAACACCTACTGGGAGCACCAGGGCAAGGCGCTTTTCGAGCTGCCCGACACCAGCTATCAGGAGTGTACGCCGATCCCCGCCTGACCGCATTCGCCGGTGCAGACGGGGTGACGGGGTGACGGGGCCGACTTCCGCGCGGCGTCGGAGAGCAGCAGATCCTACGGTTGTTTTCTGGAGGATGACGATGTCTCGAGCCTTCGTGCGGGAAGACGCAGGCGACCATACGCCACCCGGGCGCTTCGGATTGCCCCCACCCGACCATCCATCGTTCGATGCGGCCGCAGCCCGCGCCCTTCTGGAAGCCGCACGCGACGCGAACACGCCAAGTGCAGAGGCCGCCACCGGCTATCGATGGGGTGAGCCACGGCTTCATCGACACGTTCGCCGCCTCCTCGAAGAGGAACAGGCACTTCCTGAACCGGACCAGAACCGGCGCTATATCCGCGTGGCGAAGCGCTTCCTGGGAGAGCGCTGACAGGCTCTTCGCGCGTCGCCAGGATCGGCTCCGAGGCGTCTCCCGTCGCTCGTCAGCACTTTCAGCTTCATGGTGACGGTGGTGGCTTCGATCAGCCGTCTCCGAACACCGGGCCCGGCCATGCCACAGGAGCGACCGTGAGTACGAATCATCGCGTCTTCAGGATGAAGTTTTCCGGGGTTTATCCGCTCTACGTCAGGAAAGCCGAGAAGAAGGGCCGAACCCGGGCGGAAGTCGACGAAATCATCATCTGGCTGACGGGCTACAGTGCAGAAGAGCTGCAGGGCCAGATCGACCGCGAGGTCGATTTCGAAGCCTTCTTCGCGGAAGCGCCCCTCCTCAACCCCGATGTCAACCTAATAAAGGGTGTCGTCTGTGGCGTTCGCGTGGAGGACATCGAGGACCCGCTGATGCAGAAGATCCGCTACCTGGACAAGCTGATCGATGAGCTTGCGAAGGGAAGGAAGATGGAGAAGATACTGCGGTGTGTCTGAGCCGTTCGATAGCCAATCTTACTGCGTCCTGAGAATTGCATCCGTAATACAGAGATGAGGACTCTACTCTTGAGTATCGCCGCGCTTGCGATCGCGGCGGCCTGTGCCAGCACTCCCGAAGGGGGCGCTCGGATGGACCCGTCGGCGGGGCCCACCGAGCTTCCCGTGCAGCTCGAGACTGCCACTGGCGTGATCCATGGAACGTTACGTCTCCCCGGGGGAGCAGGCCCGCTCCCGGTTGCGCTGATCATTGCCGGCTCCGGCCCGACAGACCGGAATGGCAACAGCCCCGCTATCCCCGGCCAGAACAATAGCCTGCGTCTACTCGCCGAGGGATTGTCCGAAAAGGGCATCGCGACGGTCCGCTATGACAAGCGGGGAATCGCGGAGAGTGTGATGGCCGGACCGGAGGAGGCGGATCTCAGATTCGACACTTATGTCGAAGACGCTGCAGCGTGGGCCGATCTGCTCGCTGCTGATCCTCGCTTTTCGAGCGTCAGCATCATCGGACATAGTGAGGGTGCGCTGGTCGCCATAAGGGCGGCGCAGCTTGCCGATATCCGCTCGGTCGTGTCGATCGCGGGCACTGCGCGCCCTGCTGGAGACCTGCTGCGGGAGCAGCTCCGTCCCCAGCTTCCACCTGCGCTCTGGAGCGAGAGCGAAAGGATCCTGACGGAGCTTCTTGCGGGGCGGACCGTCGCGGATGTACCAGCCGAGCTGAATGCCCTTTACCGGCCGACTGTTCAGCCGTACGTGATTTCATGGCTGCGGCTGGACCCGGCTGCCGAAATTGCCGAGGTCACAGTCCCGACCCTGATCGTTCACGGGACGACAGACATCCAGGTCGGGGTAGGCGACGCGCACGCGCTGCACGCGGCCCAGCCAGATGCCGAGCTCGCCATCTTCGAGGGGATGAACCACATCCTCAAGAGCGTTCCGGCGGATCCGGCCCAACAGCAGGCATCCTACTCGAATCCCGCGCTGCCGGTCGTTCCTGAGCTGGTCGATCGGATCGGAAGCTTCCTTCTCGCGAACCGGTAACGCGGTCAGGGGCACGAGGTAGCAGCGGCGGCCGCACGCCCGGATCATCCGAACCGTCGCGACAGCGACAGAGGAGAGCCGAAATGCCGAAAACACCAAAAGCGGGGTCGTCACGTAAGCCGCCGGTTCCATCGGACAGCCACGAGGAGATTGACGAATGGATCCGGCGCACGATGCCGGATCTGAACCCCATCGTGTCCCATCTCGATGCTCTCATCCGGGAGACGACGCCGGATGCCCAGTTCGCCATCAAGTGGAAGAAGGCGTACTACGGCTTGCCGGAGCGTGGATGGATCATCGAGTTGGTCGCGTATGACGTGTCGGTGAACATCGTCTTCCTCGCTGGCGCAGATTTCCAGTCGCCCCCGCCCCTCGGGTCAAGCGGGCGGTCGCGCTACATCAAGATCAGGACGATGGAGGAAGCGCAGCAGCCGGAAATCCGTGGATGGATCGAACAGGCGACCCGCGTTTCGGGGTGGGAATACGACTGATGGCCCGAGCACCGCGACAGAGCGGCACCTTCGATGACTAGTCCTGAAAAACTCCCCCTGATCGGTCGAGTCGCCCTCGTGACTGGCGGGAGCCGCGGTATCGGGCGCGCGGCGGCTGCTGCCCTCGCGAGAGCGGGCGCCGATGTGGCGCTGATCTATCGCTCGCGCGATGCGGAAGCTGAAGAAACGGCGGCGCTGATTCGGGGCCATGGCAGGAGCGCCCTCACAATACGAGCCGACGTCTCATCACAGCGCGAGGTGGATGAGGCGGTCCGGGCGGTGGAGGAACAGCTTGGATCGCCTTCGCTGCTGGTGAACAACGCCGGGATCATCCGTCCTCAGCCTATCGACGAGATCACGGAGGAGGACTGGGACGAGGTGATCGCAGTAAACCTGAAGTCCGCGTTCCTCGTGAGTCAGCGGGTTCTTCCTGCGATGCGGGCAGCGGGGTGGGGCCGGATCATCAACATCTCGTCTGTCGCTGCGCAGCTAGGAGGGGTCATCGGCCCGCACTATGCCGCATCCAAAGCGGGGATGCACGGTCTGACGCATTCGTATGCGGCCCTCCTCGCGAAGGAGGGGATCACCGTGAACACGATCGCCCCGGCCCTTATCGCGACGGAGATGGTGAGTGAAAATCCTCGCGCGCGGGCAGACCTCCTTCCCGTCGGCCGGTTCGGCGAGGTCGATGAGGTCGCCTCGGTCGTCCTGATGCTGGCCACCAACAGCTTCATCACAGGGCAGACGATAAACGTCAATGGTGGCTGGTACATGAGCTGATGCTCCTGCACCTCGCGGGACGTGGTTCGTCTTCCCGCGTTCTGCGCGAGCATCAGGGGCCGGAGAGCGGACGGAGAAGAGGCCGGGCCCGAAAGCTGATCGTCGAAGATTGAATGGCGGGGGACGTACAGATCGAGAGAACGCGGGAGAGCGTCAAACCTGCCTGGAAAAAGGTCGAGCGCAAAAAGAAGAACGGACCCGGGATGACCCGGGTCCGTTCTTCTTTTTTCCTCCAGCGAATCAGTCCGGCAGCGCGAACGCTACATACCGCCGCGGCGGTGCCGGCTCCGTCGTTTCGGCGCGATACCCCTGGTGAGGTGTCGTGACCGTCACCACCAGGTACTGCTTGCCGTTGACCTCGTACATCGCCGGGATGCCTTCCGAACCGATGTTGCCCGGAAGCTCCATCGCCCAGAGCTGGTCACCCGTATCGGCGTCGAAGGCGTAGATCGTCCCGTCCTTGGCGTTGCTGAAGACGAGGCCCGTCGCCGTGACGACCATGCCGTTACGCAGCGTCTCCGGCACACCCGTGTTGAAGACACCAGCAGCAGCCGCATCCCGATACGTTCCGAGGGGACGGGTCCACTTGATCGTGCCGGTGTTCATGTCGTACGCCGTGATCGAGGACCAGGGCGGGCTGATGGCGTTATACATCATGCCGTAGCCCTGGAACACGTACCGGACGTCCGGCGCGTCGACACCCTCGGGGTAGGGCAGACCGAAGCCACGGCCGCCACCGCCGCCCGGCGAGGAGCGGGGAAGCAGACCACCCGGCGCACCGCCGGAGGCGACGACCGGTCCCTCGGGAAGCGGGATCACACCGCCATCCGCGGAGCCGCCCAGGAAGCGGTAGAGCGCCTGGATGTTCGCATCCGTCAGGTGCCCGAAGCCCGGCATCTCGCCGCGGCCGATCCGGACGAAGGAGCTGAAGTCCGCCTGCGACATGCGCGTCTCGACACCGATGAGCGAGGGCGCCGCGCCCGCTCCCATCCGGTTCGGCAGGTGGCACATCTGGCACTGCTGCGCATAGAGCGTCTGACCCTGCGCGACCTCGGTGGCCGTCACGCCACCGCCGCCAGGACCACCCGGGCCGCCAAAGCCCGGTCCCTGCGGCGCCGCCGGAGGCGGTGCGTTCGGGTCCGGCGCTTCATGACGGATCAGTGGCTCGTAGAGCGAGAAGCCGTCATTCGAAATCACGAACACCAGCCCGCGGTACGGATCGGAGGCCGTGTGCCCGAAGTTGGCGCCGCCGACCGTCCCTGGAATCGCCAGAGTCGCTTGCTCGTGTGAGAGCGGCGTATAGAGGCCCATCCGGTCGTTCGCGACGAGCGAATCGATCCGCGCGATCAGCGCACTGCGCCGCTCCTCCGGCAGGAAGGGCGACACATCTGCCGACGTCATCGACTGCCGGGAGAAGGGCGGAAGGTGCGGCTGGAAGGGCGCCGTCGGCCAGGACTGCTCGCCCGGCACATTGCTCTGCGGGATCGGACGATCTTCGATCGGCCAGAGCGGCTCACCCGTCACCCGGTTGAACGCGAACATCATCCCCATCTTCGTCGCGATCACTACGGCCGGAATTTCCTCGCCGCCGTGGTTGACCGTAACGAGCTGGGGAGCCGAGTTCAGGTCGTAATCGCGGAGGTCGTGCGGCGTGGCCTGGAAGTGCCAGATCCGCTCACCGGTGCGCGCATCGAGCGCCAGAAGGGTGTTCGCGAAAAGGTTCGCGCCAATGCGGTCCGCGCCGTAGAAGTCCTGGTTCGGCGAACCGGTCGGCGCATACACGATACCGCGCTCGACGTCGACGGAGAACTCGCCCCAGACATTCACTCCGCCGATGTACTTGTACGCATCGGGCGGCCACGTCTCGTATCCGAATTCACCCGGCTGCGGAACGGTGTGGAAGGTCCAGACGTGCTCACCCGTGCGCGCATTGTACGCGCGGACGTGCCCCGGGGCGTTGATGAAGTTCTCGCCCGGTGCGGCACCGACGATGACCAGATCCTCGAACACGACGCCCGGCGTCGACGACTGAATGCCGCCGAAGCTCTCCGGGTCGCGACCCGTCACGCCAAGCTTGAGGTCGACCAGGCCGTTGTCGCCGAAAGTGAGGACCGACTGACCGGTCGTTGCGTCGATCGCCTGCAGGTAGTTGTTCGTGACGAACAGAATCCGCTTCTCGGAGCCGTCCGGACTCTGCCAGAAGTTCAGGCCACGCGTCGGAATGTTGCCGAGCCGCGCGTGGATCCAGAGCTCCTCACCCGTCGTAGCGTCGAGCGCAACGATGGAGCGGTTCTTCGCGACGACGTACATCACGCCATCGACGACGATCGGGTTGAACGAGTAGGAAGAGTTGTCCTCCGTCTCGTACGTCCACGCGACCTCGAGCTGCCCGACGTTTTCCTTCGTGATCTGCGTAAAGGCAACGAACTTCGAGGCGTCCGGGCCTCCGCCGTAGTTGTCCCACGCAAGATGTTGCGAATCGACGCCCCCACCGCTCCGGCCGGAACCCGGCTGACCGACGGCGCAGGCCGTCAGAACACCGACGGTGCCGAAGATCGCAAGGCGGGTGAAGCCCTTTCGCCCAATCCGTTTGAACGGATTGGCGGATCGAACCTTGGTTGAAATCATCTGAAATTTTCCGAATTGAGCAGGGGGATCGCGTATTGGACTGCCGCGACTGACGCCGAGCGGACGGACTGCAGATGTGACTGTGAAATGTAAGACATCGATGCGCGTCCCGGCAAGATCCACGTCCAGACTTTGTCTATCGCTGCTCTCACCGGGCAGCGTCCGGCCTTTGTATCTCCGAGGGTGCCACCCGATCGTCATCGTTGTCAGATGACGGCCTGACGATGACATTGGGTGCGGCCCTGCCGTACTATCCGACAACCAGACTACAAGAAAAATAATGTCAGACAGGATCCGCTGGGGCGTATTATCCACCGCACGCATCGGTTCGGAGAAGGTCATACCGGCTATCCAGCGCTCTCAGCTCGGGGAAGTCGCAGCGATCGCATCGCGCGATCCGGTTCGGGCGGATGAAGTCGCGGCCCAGCTCGGGATTGCGAAGGCGTACGGATCCTATGAAGCGCTTCTGGCTGATCCGGATATCGATGCGGTTTACAACCCGCTTCCCAATCATCTGCATGTCGATTGGTCGATCGCAGCGCTTGAAGCCGGCAAGCACGTGCTCTGCGAGAAGCCGCTCGGCATGACGGCAGCCGACGCTCGCCGGCTGGAGGGCGTCCGGCCCGATCTGGTGCTGATGGAGGCGTTCATGGTGCGCTTCCACCCGCAATGGCTGCGCGCTCGGGAGATCGTTCGCGGCGGTAGAATCGGGGAGGCGCGGGCAGTGCAGGTCTTCTTCAGCTACACGAACCGGGATGCGCAGGATATCCGGAACCAGGTTGACGCCGGCGGCGGCGCGATCATGGATATCGGTTGTTACGGGGTCGTATCCGGGCGGTTCATCTTCGAGGGTGAGCCGTCGCGTGTGGTCGCGATCGCCGACAGGGATCCGGAATTCGGTACCGATCGGCTCACCTCCGTCATCGCCGATTTCGGGGGCGGGCGGCACCTCGGATTCACCGTCTCCACGCAGCTTGCGGGGCATCAGCGTGTGACAGTCGTGGGAACCGAGGGGCGCATCGAGATCATAATTCCGTTCAACGCTCCGCAGATGGAGGAGACGCGCATCCTCATCGACGACGGGACCGAGCTCGGCGGCGCGTCGACGGTCGAAGAGGTGATCCGGGTCTCGGATCAGTATACCGAGCAGGCCGATGCGTTCGTCCGCGCCATCCGCGGCGATGAGCCAGTTGCCTACCGGCTCGAAGATGGGATCCGCAACATGATGATCCTCGACGCGATCGCGCGCTCGGCAGACGCAGGGGGGTGGGAAGCTACGGGGCTGTAAGAGTCGCTTCGATGACGGCGGGAGAAGGCGATCCCCTCATTCGCGCTACCAAGCTTCTTCCGCGTGGCTACGGCCGGGGATGCTTCGGGCGGTTTCGGGGCCGGTTGGATCCCGGCTTTCGCCGGGATGACGGAGGGCGAAGCCGGGATGACGGACGAAGCCTTGATGTCGGAGGGCGAAGCCTGGATGACGGACGACGAAGCCTGGATGACGGACGACGAGGCTGGGATGACGACGCAAGCGTAGGTCGTCTCCTGTCCTGAAGGTCTGCGGGTTCTCACTTCACTGCTCCCGGTCAGAGGCTGCGGTCGGCTCCTTTTCCACCGCCCGCGGCGTCCTTACATCGAACGCTCTGTACACCGGCCTGCGCGGGTGTCACGCCTGCGTAGCCCGCGGTCGAAAATGGGCATCGCGCGGGCCCCGATCATGCGCTCGATGGAGTGTCGAACCCCATCCGAAACCTCCGTCAGCCCAGCCAGGAGATCCGCGTGAAAGCAACGATTCTGCTCGGAACGCTGAAGACATCCAGCATCTCCAACACGGAGACACTCTGCGATTTCCTGGTCGACCGTCTCAGGCCGGCAGGCGTCGAGGCGGAGGTCGTGAAGCTCGTCGAACATAACATCCTTCCGGGTACCTGCTCCGACATGGGTGATGGCGACGAGTGGCCCGCGATTCTCGAGAAGGTGCTCGCCTCCGACATCGTCGTCCTCGCGACGCCTATCTGGTGGGACAATCAATCCTCGCTTATCCAGCGGGTCATCGAGCGGCTCGATGAGCTTCACGATCAGATCATGGAGGGGAAGGGCTCGCCGCTGGACGGGAAGGTCGGAGGGATCGTCATCACGGGCGATTCGGACGGCGCTCAGCACATCATCGGGAATCTGTGCAACTTCTTCAACGCCATAGGAGTGCTGGTTCCCCCCTATGCGACACTTTCGGTTCTGTGGGAACGCCAGGCGAAGGGGAAGACGCCGAGCCGGGAGGAACTTATGAAGAAGTACGAGGAGGATTACGGATCATCTGCAGACCGGATGGTCCGGCAGATGATCCGCTATGTTGAGCGAGCGTAGCCTACTGGCCGAGGACACCGGCTCAGCGCGCTGTCGCTCGGAATCTCGCCGATGTCGACAGTCCTGCGACGCCGGCGACAGACGACTGCTGCCCGATCGAGAAGCCCAGGTTCCAGTTCGCCTGTGCCCGGCCATCCGCGTCCGTCGTCGTGGTTGTGGGGCTGATCATGCCACCACCCTGCTCGACATTCCACTCGACCTCCACACCCGGGACCGGCCGCCCGAATTCATTCTCGACCCGCACGACGAGCGGATTTAGAAGCTGGCCCCCGGGGGTTCCCGTCTGGTTTTCGCCACTCACCGGAACGATCATCTCCGGGGCCCTCGTGTCCACTGCCGTAGCGAGGAAAACCGACGTCCTGCCCGCTGCCGTGACGGAAAGCGTCTGTTCGCCGAGCGCGCTGCCGAGCCTCCATTCGGACTGCGCCTCGCCATTCGCGTCCGTCGTCAGCGGGCCGGGATCGGCACTGCCGCCCCCCGTTGTGACTGTCCACGCGACCGAGGCACCCTCGACCGGCTCACCCGATTCCGTGGTGACGCGAATGATGAGTGGATCGTCCAGCTCCTGTCCCGCGATGCCCGACTGGCCATTCCCGGAGACGATCGTCAGGCCGGGAGTTTCTACCGGCTCGGTGGGAGCGTCGTCGGAGCATCCGACGCTCAGAAAAAGGCTTAGTACACTGATCGTTACCGTCTGAAATCGGCTTGGCACTGTTCCGGATGTGGTTCGGGTAGTCGTCCGCTCGCTCCGCTGATGGACCGGGCTGAAATCAGGATCGTCGCGCCCCTCGCACTCCCGGTCCCAGGATGCTCCAGGCGAACCAGAGGATCGACGCGATCCAGATCCCATACAGCACCCCGCGTACCGGATGCCAGAGAATCGATTCCACGACCTCCGGCGGCGCCGCGATGGCGGTGAGCCGCTGTCTGCTCAGCGCCTCTACCGTGAACCAGCCCCAGAGGACCGCCGCCCATATGCACCCCCAGCGTTTCCAGAGCGGCATCCGCAACGCTTCGGGGAGGCGGCGAACGTTCATATAGCCGACGACGATTGCAAAGATGTACATGCTGGAGATCGTCGCGGGGCCGGCGACCAGCACGAGGAAGTTCGGCTGCAGGCGGTCGACCGTCTCGCCCCCGCTCCAGGACGAGATGACGATCGCCATCGAAGCGAGAACGAAGACCGAGAGGAAGAAGAGGAAGGTGCGCTTCAAGGTCCAGAAGCGGGTGCGCCGCCCGTACTGCTCGTAGAAGACACTGCCGCAGATCCGCGTGACAGTATCGACGATCCCGAGCTGCGTGGAGAAGAGCACAAAGGCGCCGCCCAGCAGAAACGCCGTCCGGAGCCAGACCCCGCCCGCCTCGTACAGGACGTCGCTCTGACGTTGCATCATGCCGGAGAGGTCGCCGGCCATCTCCACATTGTCCATCCCCAGCGCCGAGGTGACGAGAAGGCTGGTGATAACGACGCTGAGGAGGACGAGCAGGACGAAGGTGAGAAGCAGCTCCTGCTCGGAAACTCTCATCCAGGCGCGGAAGCGGGCGATCGCGGTGGGTGCGTTCCGCGTGTCGAAGACGAAGCCGGAGTCGCTCAGCTCCTCATTCTCGCCCCGGATCCCTGCGATCCGGCCCTGGTATGCCGCCATCCCGAACCCCTTATCCCGGATCCAGAGGGATTGGCAGAGCAGCAGCGTGCCGCCTGAACCGGCATATGCGACAGCGATGAGTAGTGTGGGGAACTGCGCCCCCGTCATCAGAGCCTGCGGTGCCTGACCGACGGAAACGGCGCCCTTCAACAGATCGAGCACATGGTCAGGTACAACCCCGACGACGAAGAGTGAAACCGCGAGGAGGGGGAAGAAGGCGAAGACCATCGTCATCTCGAGACGTTCGAGCGCGTTGTAGACGATCTTCGAAGCTGCCAGCGCGACCCAGCAGAAGGCGAGCATCAGCAGCGCTATCGGCTGCCAGGCGATGCTCTCGCCGGTCACGGCAAGGATGATCCCGCCTATGAACTCCGCCGATTGGGATGCCCAGCCGGGCCAGAAAAAGGCGAAGAGGGTGGCGATCAGGAAGAACCAGGGCCAGATCGCGATCTTTGTGAGCCGCGCCATCCCGCCGAAGATCGACTCGCCGGTTGCGATCGTCCAGCGCTCGATCTCGCTGATGACCACGAACTGCGTCATCACCCCGAGCCAGAAGAGCCACCAGATCTCGTAGCCGTTGACCGTGATGAGGTTCGGCCAGAGCAGAAGCTCCCCAGCGCCCAGGCCCATTCCGAGCGCGATGACCGAAGGGCCGATCAGGTGACGTACGCGAGGGACCTTCGGGATCTCGTTGTGAACCCTATACGCCGGACCATGCCCCCGGATGGGGAAATCGGATGAATCAGGGGCGGCGGGGAGCTCGGCCTCATCCAGTCGGATATAGACGCCCTCCCTGTAACGCGCGCCCTCGGTGTCGGTGGCGCGCAGGTCGCTATCGGTCATCGTTGTCAGCCGGGTAGGTTGGTCGCCAGTTCGGACGCGGGTGGTCGGATGGGCTACGCCGAGGGCATGGGAGGGTGGTGTAGTAGCCGATCCCTCGAGGGGAGTGCGTGCTCTCGGTCAGGCGTGAAGGCGTGTGGATTGTTTCGGGCAAGCGCCGCAGCAGAATCGTCAGCCGAAAGGCCGGCGGCAAGGGGCCCCTCCAGCTCAGATCACCCGGTCACGGGGGCTCCTCGTTCCGGTCAGTTCATCGACGAGCTGCTGGAGTCTTTTCGGAGCGACCATGCAGTAGGACTGGAGAAGGAGCTGGGCGAGTTCGTCTTCATCGATCTCTTCCAGGTCGATGCCGATCCACCCCTTCACGCCCACGTAGGGCGGGACGAAGAACCGTTCCGGGGCAGAGCGAACGAGCGCCTCCTGAACGCCAACGGGAGCGTTACACCAGACGGCGCTTCTGCCGGCGCCATGATGGTTGCCGGCGGAGGCGTACATCGCGAAGAGCCGCCCCCGCCGTTCAGGTACCCGGAAGGTCGGCGCTCCCCACGCCTCCTGCTCGATCGTCCCCGGCAGGGAGAGACAGAGACGGCGAAGGCGGTCGAGGGGTGTTTGCGAGCGCGATCCTCCGTCCTCGACGCCAGGGATCGCACCGGGCGCCAGAAATGCGGCGGGGTGCTCGTCGGCGCAGCGATCCCGTCCGCCCGCCTCGCCAGGGCGGCCCGCGACAGGTTCCCCCACCTCGCGAGCGGTCATCGCGGGGCGATGCCGATCGCGAACCGCCCTCGCCATCATCAGGCGATCTTCGTTGCGATCCACCACGTCGTGCCGCCCGGATCGATGACGCCGCCCCGCTTGTCATCGTCCTCTTTCTTCACCGGCTCCTGAACCGACGTTCCGCCGGCTGCCAGCGCACGGCGATAGCTGTCGTCGACGTCGGGGACGTAGACATGGACGTGGGCGCGAACCGCTGGCCACCCCTCATTTCCGTCGGCAATCATCAGGATCGTGTCGTCGAGACGGACTTCCGCATGTATGATGCGGCCATCCTCGCCTGGGAAGCGGCGTAGCTCGACCCCATCGAAGGTCTCCTCCAGGAACTGGATGGTGCGCTCGGCTCCATCGACGATGAGGTATGGTGCGGCAGTGTTGTAGCCCTCCGGCTTGTACTTGTGAAGCATGGTGGGTCTGGATCGGTAGGTGGTTTTCAGATCTGGCTTGAAGTGAAGAGCTCTTCGAAACGCCGGGCCAGTTTCGGGCCGGTTCCGGAGTCTTCATGCTTGAAGAAGACGAACGCCTCCTTCCAGGGTTGAGCGGCGATGGCTCCCACCCACTCCTGGAGGGCGGGTCCTTCGTAGTTGACCTGCCTCAGCCGGACGTATCCCCAATCGGCCGTGGCGATGAGGGGCGTCTCGATCTCCTCGCCATGGGCAACGCAGAGCGCGGCGCTGTGTTCCCTCAGCAACGCGTACAGATCGTCGTCGAACCAGGATGGATTGCGGAACTCGAAGGCGACCTTCGCATCCGACGGTACGAGTCGGAGAAAGGCTTCCAGCCTCGGGATGTCCTTCTTGAGATTCGGCGGTAGCTGTACCAGAATGGGACCCAGCCTCGGGCCGAGCACCCGTGCACGATCGAAGAAGAAAGCCGCCGGCTCCTCGACCTCCTTCAAACGCTTCCGGTGAGTGATGAGCTGAGGCGCCTTCAGGACGAAGGTGAACCCCTCCGGTACGTCGCCCGCCCACTGCCTGAGCGCTGACTCGCTCGGCATCCGGTAGAAGGTATTGTTGATTTCGACCGAGGAGAACCGCTCGGCATAGTAGCGAAGCATCCCCGCCGCCGATAAATCCAGAGGGTAGAATTCGCCCCGCCATTCCTTGTACGCGAAGCCACTTGTACCGGTCAACAGACGCATGTCGACATTCATCTGGTTTCAAGGCCCGGCCGCGCGGCCGGGATGGGTCACCGTCGAGCCGTCGGAGATCGTCTCCACTGGGCAGAATAGTCGCCGACGTCCCGTCCCGCGACACTTTTGTGCCGACAGGCCTCTTCTCTCCCCGACCTTCGATGTGATGTGAGAATCTGGATCGATGCAGACGCCGCGCCCCGCGATGTGAAGGAGATCGTCCTGCGCGCAGCAAAGCGGCTCAGTCTCGAAGCCATTCTGGTCGCGAACCAGCGTCTTCTGGTGCCGCCCGGCTATCCTACTGCAAGCGCAGTCCGGGTGGAGGGTGGCCCCGATGTCGCCGACCGGTACATCGTCGAGCACGCTGAACCGGGCGATCTGGCCATCACCGCCGATATCCCGCTTGCGGCCGACCTCGTCCAGAAGAAGGTTTGCGTCATCGACCCGCGCGGCGAGGAGTATTCGGCGGACACGATAAGTGAGCGGCTATCGATGCGGGACTTCATGGATTCGATGCGCGGGGCGGGCGTCGAGACGGGTGGCGCGCGTCCGTATGGTGAAAAGGACAGGAAGGCCTTCGCCGGAACCCTCGATCGTGCTCTGACCCGTCTGACGCGTCCCTAGTGGAAGTCCGCTGTCCCGGCTGGTTTCTCGATGCCAGGGCAGACCGGTGGCGAGAAGACGGACTACGAATACGTTGCGATGCGGGACCATGGACTGCCGAACAGACCGTCCAGGCGCGGCGGGATCCGAGACACACGCCCGCCCTCCAGCCCCTTTCCGGCCCGGCCTACCCCCGGTACCGGTTAGCATCGATCCCGAACTGACGCAGCCGGTATCCGAAGATGCGCTCCGTCGTCTGCAACAGCTGCGCTGCCTTGGCGCGGTTCCCCCGCGTCGTCTTCAGCGCATCTTCGATGAGGCCACGCTCATACGTCGCGACCAGATCCGCGAGCGATCCACGCGGCAACGTTCCCGATGCTTCCGCCGTCTGCAAGGTGGGAGGCAGATGATGCGGATGGATCACCGCTTCCTCCGATACCAGGATCGCCCGGATGATGGTGTTCTCCAGCTCCCTGATGTTCCCCGGCCAGTGGTAGCTGGCGAGCATGTCGATCGCGGGCGTCGAGATCCGCTTGACCTGCTTTCCGTACTCCGCGGCGTACTTCTCGACGAAGTGATCCGCGAGAAGCAGGACGTCCGCCTTCCGCTCCCGCAGGGGAGGCGAGAAGATCGAGAAGACGTTGAGGCGATAGTAGAGGTCCTCGCGGAAGGAGCCCTCCGCCATCTTCTCTTCGAGATTCTGATGGGTCGCCGCGATGACCCGCACATCGACCTTCACAACATCGATCGCGCCGACCCGCTGGACCTCCCGCTGCTGGAGCACCCGCAGCAACTTCACCTGAAGAGAGGTGTCGAGGTCGCCGATCTCGTCGAGGAAGAGGGTTCCGCCATGCGCACGTTCGAACAGACCGATCTTGCGCACCGTCGCACCCGTGAAGGCGCCCTTCTCATGCCCGAACAGCTCCGCCTCGATCAGGGTTGGCGGGAGCGCAGCGCAGTTCACGGTTATGAACGGGCCATCCGAGCGTGACGAATTGTAGTGGATGGCGTGCGCGATGAGCTCCTTTCCAGTGCCCGATTCCCCGCGAAGCAGAACCGTCGCGCTGGTATGGGCAACCTGTCCGATCTGCGTATAGACCCTGCGCATCGCACTGCTGTTGCCGATCAGCCTCGAGAAGTCGAAGCGCTCCCGCAGTTCGTCGCGGAGATGTGAGTTCTCCTCGACCAGGTGCTGCCGCTCCATCTCGGTCAGGCGCTTCAACTTGATTGCCTGCGCCACCATCGAAGCGACGACGCGCAGAAGGTCGAGCGAATAGTCGAAGTCGCGGTCCGCGTGGAAGATGAGATCCGCGGCGAGTGCGCCGATCGGCTCGCCATCGACAAGTATCGGCGTACAGAGGAAGCTCGTCTCCTCCCCCGTCGGTCGCGGACCCGAAAGATTCAGGAAGAGAGGTTCCTCGCTGATGCGCTGAACGACGATCGGCTCGCCCGTCTCGACCACCCGGCCGGTGATCCCCTCCCCGATGCGGAAGCGGGCGCGGAGGGCATCGTCCGCCACACCAAGCCCCGCTTCGATCGCCAGCTCGTCCCGCTCTGGCCCCAGCAGTGTGACCACGCTGCGAAGAATGCCATGATGACGTCTCAGCACCTCGAGTACAGACGTCAGCGCCAGGGGGAGATCGAGCGTGTTCGAAAGGGCTCGGCTCACTTCGATCAGCGCACCGAGCTCGCTCGATTCCGATGCTTCCGGTAGTTCTGAGGATGCCCGTCTAGGGCTCCGTGGTCGATTATCGATCGCTTCTAC
>CAYRLB010000003.1:9540-31405 GCA_964424945.1 uncultured Gemmatimonas sp. | reverse complement strand
AACGCCCCGAGGACTCTGTAGGTCCACGGGGCGTGCCGCCTGAGGAGAGAAACTGGAGCGGGCCACCCGCTCCGTCGTACTCTACCGATTCGGACGGTCGATGTCGCGCTGGGCTTCACCAACGGCGTCCTGCACCTTCCCCTTGAGCCGATCGATCTTTCCCTCGGCTTGCAGAGAAGAGTCGCCGGTGAGCCCGCCGGCAGCGTCCTTGAGTCGGCCCTTCAGGTCCTTGGTCTTGCCTTCCGCCGAGTTCTCGATGCCTCGGCTCGTAAGGTCGCGTTCGTTATCCGCCATCTGATCCTCCGGGACGGGGGTGAACTTCTGTGAGCCTTCCTTCAATGCAACTCAAGTGCCGTTCCCATCACGATTTAGGAGGATGCACCCAAACTATGGCAGATATCGATCCCAGTAGCTCGGGTCGGTCGGATCATCCGACTGGTACCCGGACTTCCGTCGCTCCTCCCTTCTTGCCGCTGCTTCCTCTTTCGCCTTCTGGTACGCCCGGGCGGCTTGGTCGAGCCAGCCGGACAGATTTGTCATCCCTTTCGACATCTTGGGCCTCCAATTTCACAGTTTCGCAAACAGACGATTCACCGAAAGATCGGTCAGATCGGGCTTCTCTGGTATGCGGCCATCGCCCAGCCCGTCAGCTCCTTATACACTCTCGCCGAGAGGAACTTCCTGAACTCCTGGGCGATCTGCCGGAGATTCTCGTACGTCCGTTCGGCCACCCGCTCCTCTGGATCGATGTCGACGCTGTAGATGGACGCGAACTCCGAGACATCCCGGCACGATTCGAAAATCGCGACTTCGGTCAGGATGATGCCGAGCATCGAGGGCGCCGTCGGGAGGCGGTTGAACTCCTCATCCCACATGGAACAGTATGTCTCGAACTTCCTCCGTTTGTACCTCAGCGTGCATCGGTAGTGGCGCACGGGCTCATTCCACTCCGTGACCCATCGAGGGTTGTTGTCCACTTCCTGGTACGTCATGGTGATACCGAGGGAACGGACGATTTCTACGGCGGTTCTCTCTGCCATTTCCGTGTAGTCCAGATGGTTGATTTGTGACCCGGCGGAAAGATAATCCGGGGTGCTGACACTCGGCGGGGGAAGGTCGGGAAAGGGCAGGTGGAGCGGCAGGCGCCGGGGCCCTCGACGGGTCCCGAAGCCTCGGTCGCGGAGTGAACGAGCGACGCTCAGGGGTGCGCGGCCGCCTCCAGGAGCGGGATCAGCGCTTCGAGAACGGTCGCGGCAACGCGCCGCTGCCCCTCTCGGTTCGGGTGAATCCCATCAGCGAGATTCATCTCCGGCTCTCCCGCCACGCCTTCGAGAAGGAAGGGGATAAGCGGAAGTCCATTCCGGCTCGCGACGCGGGGAAAAACCGCTTCGAAGTCGGCGACGTACTCCGCTCCGAGGTTCGGCATCGCCCGCATGCCGGCCAGAATAATCGTCGTTTCGGGACGTTCGGCCCGCACCCGGTCGATGATCGCCTGCAGATTCTCTTCGAGTGCGCCGGGGCGGCCACCCTGAAGCATATCGTTCGCTCCCGTCTCGAGAAGAAGCACTTCGAAGGGCTGCGAAAGGATCCAGTCGATGCGCCGCAGAGCGCCTGCGGAGGTCTCGCCGCTCACACCGGCGTTGATCACCCGGAATGGAAGTCCACGCGCCTCGAGCGAGTCGGCGACGATATGTGGATACGACTGCTCGATCGGAAGCCCGAGCCCGGCAGTCAGGCTCGTTCCCAGGAACAGAATTGCGCTGTGGCCATCCGCCGGTGCGGAATCAGAGGAATTCGCCGCCGTCGCGCCGCCCTCCTCGACGGTGTTCGCGCGCATGCCCCCGTTGCGCTCCCCTCCCTCGCACCCGATCATCAGCGGCACGAGAAGGAAGAATGCCAATGCTTTACCTGTACTGTTCTTCATGCTGGTCGCGAGAGATCTTGAAAAAAGCTATCTGAGCGGCGGTCGCCCGTTGACCGTGCTGCAGAAGGTGAACCTGGAGCTGGCTGCAGGTGATTTTCTGGCTATTCTGGGGCCATCCGGGAGCGGGAAGACGACACTCCTCGGACTCCTTGCCGGCCTCGACACCCCGACGACCGGCTCCGTATCGATCGCCGGCGTCGACCTCAACACGCTCGATGAAGATGGGCGGGCTCGCTTACGGCGCGAGAAGGTCGGCTTTGTCTTCCAGTCCTTTCAGCTCATCCCATCGCTCTCCGCGAGGGAGAATGTGCAGATCCCGCTCGAGCTGGCCGGCAACCGCGATGCGCCCCGCCAGGCGGCTGATCTGCTGGCGCGGGTCGGCTTGAAGGAGCGTCTCCATCACTATCCCTCCCAGCTTTCGGGGGGCGAGCAGCAGCGTGTAGCGCTTGCCCGTGCCTTTGTACACAATCCGCAGATTCTGTTCGCCGACGAGCCTACCGGCAACCTGGATGGCGCGACCGGAGAGTCGATCATCCGGTTGCTCGAAGAGCTCAACGAAGAGCGTGGAACGACCCTCGTCCTCGTCACCCACGATCCCGCCCTCGGCGAACGTGCGGGAAGAACGATCCGCCTCGCGGGTGGGGCGATCGTCGCGGACAGCGCAGCTTCGTGACATTCGCTCAGCTTCTGTCACTGGCGTGGCGCGAGAGCCGCTTTGCCCGCCGCAAGCTCCTCCTCTTCCTCTCGTCGATCACGCTCGGCGTTGCGGCGCTCGTTGCGGTGCAGGGCTTCGGCGCGAACATGCAGCGCGAGGTGGGCAACCAGGCGCGCGCGATGCTTGGCGCGGACGTCAGCCTCGCGTCGAGGCAGCCTTTCGGGGAGGAGATCGAGCTTCTGCTCGACTCTCTTTCGAGCGCCGGCACCCCCGTCGCGCGGGTCACTTCGTTCGCCTCTATGGCGCTCCACGAGTCCAGCGGCGCCACCCGCCTCGTACAGGTCCGTGCCTCGGAGCCGGACTACCCCTTCTATGGTGAGATCGAAACCGACCCCGCCGATCGCTGGGGGACGCTCGCGGAGGGGCGGAACGTCATCGTCGATCCGGCGCTTCTCGTGGCGCTCGACGCCGAAGAGGGTGATTCGCTCTCGATCGGCGCCACGCGCTTCCGCATCTCCGGTGTGCTGCGAAAGCTTCCGGGCGATGTGGAAATCGCCTCCTCCTTCGCGCCACGCGTCTTCATCCCCGCCGAGGCGCTGGACCAGACGGGTCTTCTGGGCTTCGGCGCGCGGGTCGACTACGAAGCCTTTCTCCGCATCCCGGATCCGGATGCGGCGGCAGCCTTCGTCGAGGGGCAGCAGGAGCTCTTCACCGCCTCCCGGGTCCGCGCCCGCACGATCGAGGATCAGCAGCAACGGATGGAAGATGCCCTCGGACAGCTCTCCGAGTTCCTCGGACTTATAGGGGTCTTCGCCCTGCTCCTCGGCGGGATCGGGGTCGCGAGCGCGATGAGCGCCTACATGGTTCGGAAGGCGGACAGTGTAGCCGTTCTTCGCTGCCTCGGAGCGACGGCGGGGCAACTTCTCGGTGTGTATCTGCTGCAGGCAGTCGCCATGGGAGCGGCCGGGGCGGTGGCCGGTGTGGCGATCGGTGCCGGGGCTCAGCTGCTCATGCCCGGCCTCTTCGAAGGCCTTCTCCCGGTCGATGTTCAGATCCGACCGGAAGCGGCCTCGATGCTCACGGGCCTGATCGTCGGCGTGTGGGCCGCGGTTGCTTTCACGCTTCTCCCGCTTCTTCGGATTCGCAGCATATCGCCATTGCGGGCGCTGCGGCGGAGCGTCGAACCGATGAAGGCCGTGGGGCGCGACTATCCGCGCATCGCTGCGTGGGCGGCCCTCGCCCTCAGCGTGCTCCTTCTCGTTATCTATCAGGTCGGGGAGGTGGTGACGGGGCTGGGCACTGCGGCGGGTATCGCGCTCACCCTCGGATTGCTCTGGATGATGGCCGCCGCGGTCACGCGCCTCCTCCGCAGAGTGCCGCTCGGCGCGTTGCCCTACGAGGCGCGTCAGGGGGCCGCCAATCTCCATCGCCCGGGCAACCAGACCACCACGGTCGTTCTCGCGCTCGGCTTCGGGGTCTTCCTGATCTCCACGCTCCTCCTGACCCGTACCACGATCCTCCGGCCGTTGCAGGTTGATGCCGCGCGCGGCAATCTCCTCCTCTTCGATGTCCAGACCGACCAGGTCGACGATGTGGAGGAAATGCTCGCCGATCGCGGGATGCCAATCATCCAGAGCGCGCCGATCGTGCCGATGCGCATCGCGGCGATCAATGGTGAGTCGGTCGCGCCTCCACCCCTGCCGTCGGGAGCGGCAGCACCTTCCGAGACGACCGGAGCGGCGAGCGACGATGAATTCGCAGAAACGGACCAGGACGCCCCGAGCTGGGCGACGCGGCGGGAATATCGCTCAACCTACAGGGACACGCTGACGGCCGGCGAGACGATCGTTGCCGGCGAATGGCGGGGAGGGGCGGCGGGTCAGACAGCCGAGCCCTGGGAGCTCTCTCTCGATCGGGACGTCGCCTCGGAGCTGAACGTCACGATAGGTGACCGGATCGACTGGGATATCCAGGGGGTGCGCGTCGGAACAGTGATCACCTCCCTCCGCTCGATCGACTGGGCACGGCTGGAGCCGAACTTCTTCGCCGTTTTCGAGCCCGACGCGCTGCGCGCCGCTCCGCAGATGTGGGTTTTCCTGGCGAGGGCCGACTCGGCGCAGGAGCGCGCCCTCGTCCAGCGGGATCTGGTCACCCGCCATCCGAACATCTCCGCGATCGACCTGACCCTGATCCAACGGGCGCTGGACGATGTGATCGGGCGGGTCTCGACCGTCATCCGCTTCCTGGCGGGCTTTTCGGTGGCGACGGGCTTCGTCGTTCTGCTCGGCGCCGTGGCGACGGGTAGGCCGCAAAGAATCCGGGAAAGTGTGCTGCTGAAGACGCTCGGCGCCACGAAGGCGCAGATCGGCCGGATCCTTGTCACGGAGTACGCGCTTCTCGGGGTACTCTCTGCGCTGGTAGGCGCGGGCCTCGCGCTCGCGGCCGGTTGGGGGATCGCGCGATGGGTGCTCGGCGTGCCGCTCGTCGTCGAGGTGCTTCCGCTGCTCGCGCTCGGCGGTGGAATCGCGCTGCTGAGTGCCGCGATCGGGCTATCGGCGAGCCGCGAGGTTTTCCGCCACACGCCGATGGAGTCGATCCGCGAAGGATGAAAACCGCGCCCTAGCCGGTCACCCTGACGAGGTGGTTCTGCTTCTTCCCCTTCCGCAGCAGCAGGATCTGACCATCGATCGGGTCCGCTGCGGTTACCCGAAGGTCGACATCTTCGATGCGCGCGCCGTTCAGGTAGACGCCGCCGCCCTGGATGAGCCGCCGCGCCTCGCCCTTCGAATTCGCTATCCCGGCCTCCGTCAGCAGGTCGACGACCACGAGTCCTTCGCCCTCCAGCGCTGCCCGCGCGGTGACGCTTGAAGGCACGTCGGAGAAGACATCCAGCAGGTCGTCGGCGGCGAGTTCCTGTGCGGGAATGCTCCCGAAGAGCACTCCCGTCGCCCGTTCTGCCCGCTCCACACTCCCGTCTCCATGGACGAGTCTGGTCACCTCCTCAGCGAGACGCCGCTGTGCCGCGCGGGCCGCCCGGTTCTCCTCATGGCCCGCCATGATCGTCGCGATCTCCTCGAGTGGCATGAAGGTGAACCACTTGAGGTATCCCTCGACATCCTGATCATCCGTGTTCAGCCAGAACTGGTAGAAGCGGAAGGGTGACGTCCGCGCCGGATCGAGCCAGACCGCGCCCCCTTCGGTCTTCCCGAACTTCACCCCGCTCGAAGTCGTGACCAGCGGCTGCACGATCGCATGCGCTTCCCCCCCGCGCGAGCGGCGAATCAGCTCCATGCCCGCGGTGATGTTGCCCCACTGATCGCTTCCGCCGATCTGAAGGGTGCAGCCGAATCGATCGTACAGCGTCAGGAAATCGAACGCCTGAAGCAGCGAGTAGCTGAACTCCGTGACGGAGAGGCCATCTTCCTGCTCGAGCCGTCGCGCAACCGAGTCCTTCGCCAGCATGTAGTTCACTGTGAAGTGCTTCGCGACATCGCGCATGAACTCGATCAGGGTCAGGGAGCCGAGCCAGTCATGGTTGTCGACCATGATCGCAGGGTTTTCCCCATCGAAGTCGAGAAACGCCTCCAGCTGCTTCCGGATGCTGGCGACATTGAACTCGACGTCCTCCCTCGAGAGCAGCTGGCGCTCCTTCGTCTTGCCGCTCGGGTCACCGATCATCCCGGTGCCCCCTCCGACCACCGCAACGGCGGTATGGCCGGATCGCTGCAATCTCGCGAGCGCCATGATGACGAGAAGATGCCCGACGTGAAGGCTGCTCGCGGTCGGGTCGAAGCCGATGTAGCCCGTTACCCGGCCGGATCGCAGATGGTCACGCACACGTTCGCTGTGCGTATGGATGAGGCCCCGGGACTGGAGCTCCTCGAAAAAATCGTGGTGCGGAGGCGTTGCGCCCATTCGTACGAATGCTGGTCTGCGTGATCGATCGATCCTGAGTTGCGCCCGTCGGAGCCGACGAAAGGCCGTCAGCTGCACCTTCGGCCGGTCTGCTCGACCGCCCTGGTGGACAGCGCTGGAGCGAAAGGTAGCATGTTTGCAGTAAGGAAGGGAGCGGTTTGTAAAAGGAAAGATGGTCTCCGGAACCGCACCAAGGATGGCGATCTGCAGCCTCCATGGACGCCCGCCGCGGAAAACTGACTCCGGCCTGAACACACGACTTCAAATGACGCTCTCCATCGAAGCACCGGCTGGCCTGGACCTCTACGCACGATACGAAGCCGTTCGCCGCTTCACCGAGTCGCTTTGCGAGGGGCTGGTCACCGAGGATTACGTCGTCCAGTCGATGCCGGACGTCAGCCCTACAAAATGGCACCTGGCGCACACAAGCTGGTTCTTCGAGACCTTCATCCTTAAGCCTCACGACCCCACCTACCGGCCGATCGACGAGGAATACGCCTTCCTCTTCAACTCCTACTATGTCCACGCCGGGGAGCGGCATTGCAGGGCGCAGCGCGGTTACATCTCGCGTCCTACGGTGGCGGAGGTTTTCGAGTACCGGCGGCATGTGGATGCTGCGATGGCCCAGCTTCTCGAGCGCGCGGATGATGCGCTCCTGCAGCTGCTGACACCCCTCGTCACGCTCGGCATCCACCACGAGCAGCAGCACGAAGAGCTGATCGTGACGGACATCAAGCACGTCTTCTCGGTCAATCCCCTTCGCCCGGCACTGCGGCCGGGTGGCGGGGAGATGTCCGCTGACCCCGGTCCAGCCGCCTGGATCGCCCTAGAAGGCGGGCTCGAGTGGATGGGCCACGAGGGGCCGGGCTTCGCTTACGACAACGAATCCCCGCGCCATCAGGTCTTCGTTCAGCCTTTCGCGCTTGCGGACCGCCTCGTCACAAACGCGGAATATCTCCGCTTCATGGAAGATGGCGGATATCGCCGACCCGAGCTCTGGCTCTCGATGGGATGGGCAACGGTGCAGGAGAATGGCTGGAGCGAGCCCTTCTACTGGGAACGGCTGGAAGATGCGTGGTGGTCGTACACACTGAGCGGCCGCCGCCGCGTCGATCCGCACGAACCGGTCGTTCATCTCAGCTACTTCGAGGCGGATGCCTTCGCACGCTGGGCGGGCGCCCGTCTCCCGACGGAGGCCGAGTGGGAGGTCGCAGCCGCTTCCGTCGAGATCGCCGGGAATTTCGCCGACTCAGGTCGCCTTCATCCCGCGTCCGCGGGGCCGCCAACCGGCGGTCTCCGTCAGCTTTTCGGTGACGTCTGGGAGTGGACGCGCAGCCAGTACACGCCCTACCCGGGGTACACAGCTCCGCCTGGCGCGCTGGGTGAATACAACGGGAAGTTCATGTGCAACCAGTTCGTTCTGCGCGGGGGCTCGTGCGCGACGCCGGAATCCCACATCCGCGCGACCTACCGGAACTTCTTCCCCCCCGATGCGACCTGGCAGTTCACCGGCCTGCGCCTCGCGAGGGATGTATGAAGGTCGTTCCGTCGAAGCGGGAGCGTTCGGATTTTGTGCTCTACGACCTGGAGCCGACGCTCGATCGAATCTGCGAAGATGTCGCGCGCGGACTCTGCACGACGCCCAGGCGCCTCCCCTCGAAGTACTTCTACGACGACGCCGGGGCGCGCCTCTTCCAGGAGATCACACGGTTGGACGCGTACTATCCGACCAGAACGGAAATCTCCATCCTCGAGCGCAACATCGCTGAGATCGCCGATGCGGTCGGTCCGGAAGCGACAATCGTCGAGTTCGGAAGTGGCAGCGGCGACAAGACGTGGATCCTGCTGCGACATCTCGCTTCGCCTGTCGCGTATCTGCCCGTCGATATCTCGAGGGCGCAGCTCGTGGAATTCGCCGGGCGTGTCGCCGATGCGTTGCCGGAGCTGCTCGTGATGCCTGTCTGTGCGGATTATACGGCCGGGCTGACGCTCCCGAAGCTGCCGGAAGGGGCGCGCCGGTCCGTCGGGTTCTTTCCCGGGTCGACCATCGGGAACTTCGAACCTGGGGAGGCTGCGAGCTTCCTCGAACGGGCCCGTCAGATGCTGGGGCCGGACGGCGGGCTGCTGCTGGGCGTCGACCTGCGGAAGGATCCGGCCATCATCGAGCTGGCGTACAATGATCCGGAGGGCGTGACCGCGCGCTTCAATCTGAACCTCCTGACGCGCATCAACCGGGAGTGCGGTGCGGATTTCGATATCTCGGGCTTCGCGCACCAGGCGTTCTTCGACGATATCCCCAGCCGCATCGAAACCCGAATCGTCAGCAGACGCTCACAAACCGTCACGGTCCCTTCCTGTGTCGATCCGGACGGGCCGGCGGAGATACACTTCGAAGAGGGCGACTACATCATCACCGAATATTCACACAAATACGACATCGAGAGCCTGAGCGCGCTTGCCAAGCCGGCAGGCTGGTCGATCGAGCGGGTCTGGATGGACGAACGGAAGTGGTTCGCGGTGGTGCTGCTCCGCTGAGAAGCTGGAACGATCAGTCCTCCCTCAGCACCATGCGGCGAAGGCCCTCACGAGATCGGCCGGCCGTTCGAAGAGCCAGTCCGGCCGGTGTTCTTTCACAGCCTCCAGGAATGACTCGCGATCGTCCGGGTCGGTCTTCGGCCAGAGTACGGCTCCCGCGAGCATTCCGGCGCGCCGCGCTCCCTCGATATCGGCGAGCGAGTCCCCGATGTAGACCGTTTCGAAGGCCGGGCTCCCCATCGCCGCAGCAGCGGCGAGCAGGCCGCCAGGATCAGGTTTGGGTTCCGTCATCTCATCTTCCGTGATGACTGTGACGAATTCTCCCAGATCGACCAGGGATGAGGTCGTCTCCCACGCGCTTCGGCCCTTCCCGGTGACGATCCCCAGAGGCAGCCCGGCGCTCCGCAGCCCGGCGAGCATCTCCCGAACGCCATCGTACATGCCGTCGAAGTACGCTGCGTGAAGGTCGCGATAGTGCCCGCACATGGCGGCGTGGCACGCGGCCGCATCCGCCGGTCCTACCCAATCGCTGAGGAAGCGCCGCTCCGCGGTCGGTTTCCGCAGCACGATCTCCTCATCGGTCGGCGCCGTGCCGGTAAATTCCCTGATCGCGAGCCGGTACGCCTCCAGGTAGAGTCGATGCGTGTCGATCAGGGTCCCGTCGAGGTCGAAAAGTATCGCTGCCGGGGCGGTCGGGGTGCCGGACATCTGTATCTCCAGGCTCTGTCAGAATGTTTCGATCCCAGGATGGCGTAGGCGCCTTCATTCGTCGGGCTGCCCTCGCCGCGTGATCATCAATATGGAACCCGTGGGCCGTCCCCTGTGAATAAGAGACGCCGCGCGCGAACATTCCGGGTGCACCCCTTCGACGATGGGTTCGCCCGGGGTAGCTCATGACGCGCTCCAGACAACCTGCTCTCAAGGCTGATGTCCCGCGGTAACTGGATCCTGAACAAGACCGTCGGTGAGGCCGAAGCGATCCTCGACTGGCTGAAGCACCGGCGCCGGAATCGGGATGCGCCCGAGAGGTACCACATCCAGGCGTATCGCGGGCATGGCACCGCCGACCAGCTCTACATCTCCGGTCGGGTATTCGCCGGCGACCCGGTGCCCCCTGCGCGCAAGCACGACGCCGCCTTCCGGAATCTCTGGAGCACTGTACGGCGGATGGGGAGCGATGAAGTCCCGCTCGCACGTATAAGAGCGTCGGTCGATGGCCGGTCGTCCGTGGTTCTTGCCGACGACGAAGGCTTTTTCGAAGTCCATCTGCCCGCCAGTACCGCATCGGGAGGGGGCGAAGTCTGGCGGGAGATCGACATCGAGCTGATCGATCCCCGTTCCGAATCGGGCCCCGTTACCGCGCGCGGCTTCGCCATCGTGCCACCGCGGGAAGCCCGCTTCGGTATCATCAGCGACATCGATGATACTGTGGTGAAGACGGACGTCGCCAACATGATGCGGATGCTGCGCCTCGTCCTCCTCACCAATGCCCACACGCGCCTTCCTTTCGAAGGGGTCGCGGCTTTCTACCGCGCGCTCCATGCCGGCCACGCAGGCCCTTCGACAAACCCGATCTTCTACGTCTCGAGCAGTCCCTGGAATTTCTACGATCTGCTGACTGAAGTTTTCGAGGTCCACGATGTTCCCGCCGGTCCCTTCTTCCTGAAGGATTACGGGCTCGCGACTGATCTTCTGCTCTCGCGGAACCATGTCGGGCACAAGCTGGCCGCCATCAGCCACATCTTCGATACGCACTCGACGCTGAAATTCGTCCTGGTGGGAGACAGCGGTCAGCACGATCCGGAGATTTACGCCAAGATCGTGCAGCGCTACCCCGGCAGGGTGCTGGCCATCTACATCCGGGACGTTACGCCGGGGGAGCGCGATGAGGAGGTGGCGGCGATCGCGGCGCGACTTCGTGAAGAGGGGGTGGAGCTGGTGCTGGTCCCGGACACCCTCGCCGCAGCTCGGCACGCTGCGGACCTCGGCCTTCTGGACCCATCGTCGCTCGACGAGATCCGGGGAGACAAGGCGGCCGACGCCGCAGATCCCTCCCCCTTCCAGAGCGTCATCAAGAAGTAGGCTCGCTGCCGCGAGCTGAGGTCCTCCCCCGGCGCACATGCAGCGCGCCGCTGACCTTCTTCGCCTGACCAGCGCGGCCGCAGGGTGCTCCAGCCGCACGGCGACGCCTTCTTCATTGACACCCCTCCCGTCACGCAACTTATTGCGCTTGGCGCACTCCCCCCGGTTCGTTCCCTCCACCCCTGCCACGGAGGTTGCCATGGGATCCACTCCCGCCTTCACAACCGACCGGATCCGCAACGTCGTCTTCCTGGGTCATGGCGGCTCGGGAAAGACAAGCCTGCTCGACGCCTGCTGCTTTGCGGCCGACCCCTCGCGCCGACTCGGGTCCGTCGCCGAGGGCACCGCGGTCACGATGTTCACCCCCGAAGAGGTCGCGCACGGCATCTCGATGAACTGCGCCGTGGCGCACGCGGAGTGGATGAACCACAAGATCAACCTCATCGACACGCCGGGGTACCTGGACTTCAGCGGCGAAACACGCGCGGGCATCCGGGTCGCCGACGCCGCCCTGCTCGTCATCGCAGCCCCCGCTGGCGTCGAGGTCGGCACCGAACGCGCCTGGGAGATGGTGCAGGAGCGCCAGCTTCCCGCCATCATCTTCGTCTCGATGATGGACCGGCCGAACGCCGACTTCGACCGCGTCTTCGACGACATCCGCGAGCACCTGACGCCCCGCGCGATCCCCGTCGAGATCCCCATCGGCTCCGGCGACGACTTCCGCGGCATCATCAACCTCTTCACCGAGCGCGCACTTCTCCATCGGCCGGGCGTGCCCTCGGAGGCCGTTGCCGCCACCGACATCCCCGAAGAGTATCGCGCCAGCGAAGCGAAGTTCTACGCCGACCTGATCGAGACGATCGCCGCCACCGACGACACCCTTCTCGAGCACTATCTCGAGGGAGAGACGATCGGCCGCGAGGAAGCCGTTCATGCCCTGAAGAGCGCGATGATGCGGGGGGAGCTCGTGCCGGTATTCTGCGGTACTTCGACGGCGGTCGCGGGGGTCCAGGCGCTGCTGACGGAGATCGTCGAGCTGATGCCCTCGCCTCAGGAAGCCCATCCGGAACTCTGCCAGGGACGCGGAAGCTCCCTCATCCAGCTCCGTAACCTCAACAGCGATCCCTTCGGCGCTCTCATCTTCAAGACGACGAGCGAACCCCACATCGGCGAGCTCTCCTATTTCCGGATCTTTGGCGGCTCGGTGTCGAATGGGCAGGAGGTCTACAACGCAAGGCGTGACAGGACCGAGAAGCTCTCTCACCTTTCAATCCCGAATGGGAGGGAGCGGCAGGAAGTCGACGCGCTTCGCGCAGGTGACATCGGGGTCGTGGCGAAGCTGAAGGATACGCACACGAACGATACCCTTTCCGGGCCCGGTCATCCGCTAACACTCGCGGGTATCGACTTTCCCGCGCCCGACATCGCAGTGGCGGTCGAGGTGGAAAGCCGGGGCGATGAAGACAAGCTGTCGCACGCGCTGCATATGCTCCACGAAGAAGACCCCTGCTTCATCGCCGAATACGCCCCGGAACTCGGTCAGACGATCGCGCGAGGCTGCGGTGAGCTGCACCTGGAGGTCCAGCTCGAGCGGATGAAGAGGAAGTACAACGTCGCGGTGGTGACGAAGGAGCCCCGAATCGCCTATCGCGAAACGATCCGGCGCACGGCCGAGGCACACGGAAGATACCGTAAACAGACGGGCGGCCGGGGACAGTTCGGCGACTGTCACGTTCGGTTGCGGCCCCTCCCACGTGGCGAGGGATACCGGTTCGTGGACGCGATCGTCGGCGGGGTCATCCCGGGTAAGTTCGTTCCCGCCGTCGACAAGGGGATCCAGGAGGCGGCCCAGCGTGGCATCATCGCGGGCTATCCCGTGGTCGACTTCGAAGCAGAATGCTTCTTCGGAAGTTATCATTCTGTCGACTCATCCGAGGTCGCCTTCAAAGTCGCCGGGTCGATGGCGTTCAGGGATGCGGCGGAGCGGGCAGGTGCCGTTCTGCTCGAGCCGGTGATGCAGGTCGAAGTGAATACGCCGGAAGAATATCTGGGTGATGTCATCGGTGACCTGAACCAGCGGCGCGGCCGGATCCAGGGGATCGAGCCCGCGGGTCGCACGCAGCTGATCCGGGCGCTGGTACCCCAATCGGAACTGTATCGGTATGCAACTACTCTCCGGTCGCTGACGCAGGGGAGGGGTGCTCACACCCGCCGGTTCAGCTCCTACGAAGAGGTGCCCGACAGCGCCGTCAGGAACGTCATCGACTCTGCCCGAAAGGAGAAAGAGCTCGAACCGCTCGCCAGATGAAGAGACCCTTGAAAAGACGCCCGGGGCGTCGCCGAAGACGTCCATGACCGATGATCGAAGTTCGGCCGGCCCCTCCGCGCTGGTCCTCGGAGCGACAGGGCTGGTCGGCCGGCACTGCGTAGACTATCTCCTTGCGGGGAAACGCTATAGGACCATACGTACTGTCGGCCGCCGCCCCCTCCCGATCGAAGATGAGCGGCTCGAGCAGGTCACCCTCGAGCTGGACGATATGGCGTCGGTCGCAGCGAGCTTCGCGGTCGATGACGTCTTCTGCTGCCTGGGCACGACAATCCGCAAAGCCGGGTCTCCCGAGGCGTTCCGCAAGGTCGATGTCGAGTACCCCATCAACGCCGCGGCGCTGGCTGTCGAAAGGGGGGCGAACCAGTTTCTCGTCGTCTCTGCGCTCGGCGCGGACCCGGACTCGCGCATCTTCTACAACCGCATGAAGGGGGAGATGGAGGTCGGCGTGCGGCGGCTGCCCCTGCAGGCGATCTGGGTGCTACGGCCGGCCCTTCTCATCGGCGACCGGGAGGAAAGTCGACTCGGTGAGCAGGTCGCCGAGCTCGTTCTGCGGCCACTATCGCCCCTCCTGGTCGGTCCGATGCGCCGGTACCGGCCCGTGCCTGCGCGCGCTGTCGCGAGGGCGATGGTCGCGCTCGCGGCGCAGAACGGAACAGGGGGCACAGTCGAATCCCAGGAAATCGAGTTGATCGCGGAGCGGGAGAGATAGGGTGAAGTGGCCGCCGAAGTCGAAGTTGTTCGATTGCGCAGCAGGGGCGCGTCCGTCGCTGCACGGTGTCGCCGTTCTTCTTCTTCTTCTGCTGGGCGCCTGCGCGGATGGCTCGCCGGAAGGCGGTGGGGCGGGGGAGGCGGGGCGGGATCAGCCGCTCACGTCGACTTCTGCTGTCGACACTGCCCACCCCTCCGAAGTGGACAACCTCCCCGAGGACGACCGATGGGTGAGCGGAGAGATTCGACGCGAATACCAGCCGTCGGGGAATGTCACAGCGATCGATATCCGGGCCGCCTCGCACCCGGGCTTCGATCGCTTCGTTGTAACGTTCGCCGGGGACGAATTCCCCGCCTACCTCGCCGAAATCTCGAATGGCCCGGCCATCCAGTGCGGATCGGGGGAGCCTGTCGAACTGCCGGGCAATGGCGTTCTGACGCTGCGACTCGAGTCCGCGCGCGCCCATGACGACGCCGGTTCCGGCACGCTGCCCATCCGCGACCTTCAACCCGGGCTGATGTCGCTTCTGGAAGCCCGCTTGATCTGCGATTTTGAGGGCCAGCTCGAGTGGGCGTTCGGGGTCGCGGAGCCATCTTCATTCCGCGTCCTGGAGCTGACCGACCCCACCCGCATCGTTCTGGACATCCGGCACCGATAATCGGCAGGGTGCTTCTACCCGTAGGGGGGTGGCCGGCCTTCGTAGATCGTGAATCGGGTGGGCTACCGCTTCACGCCGCCCGCGCCAGGGAAGGCGCGCCGGTGCCAGGAGTCGCAGAATGGCCGCTCCCACTCGCCGCCTCGCACCTGGCGGAGCGTTCCGACGGTGTTGTCGAAGACGATCGTGTCATCGGTGACTACCCCGGCAGCGACGAGCTCGCGGAACTCGGCTCGTGTGACCGCACGGACCTGTGCTCCCTCGGCGCGGTACCAGACGGGAGAGTTGTCGAGCAGGGTGATGCCAAGGGAACGCTCGAGCGCCTTTAGCGAGTGGAAGAGCGAGTCGATCGAGCAGCCCGAGACGCCGGTCGCCTCCTCGTCAGCCGCAATCAGCAGGAAGTGGTCGTATCGCCAGTCGAGGCCGCCGACGACTTCCGCGCCATGCGCGGCCCAGACCCGAATGAACTCCTCGGCGGTAGAAACCAGCGCTTCCGCCTCGGATCCGAGAACCGGCACGGGTGAGGCGAACACCCAGATCCGCGAGCTGTCGGGCAGTGTGACAAAGGGAACACCGGGCATGATGAAGCTCGTTACCTCCAGTTGCTTGTCTTCGGCTTCTGCGGAGCCATCTCTCCCGCCGACCGCGACTCGGAACTGATCTGACGCGAAAGCCCCTCCCAGCCGCACCGGGGGCACCATCGCCATCGGATTCTTCCGAGGCTCAGAGTGGTGCCGAATCGCGAGATGGGGCCGCCGCGCATCAGCAGCGTCTCTTCATCGCATTGGGCGCAGCAGCGCTCGTTCGGCAGGAGAATGTAGATCATCACGAAGGCGAGAACTACCTTCGAGACGAATGCGACGCATATGAAGAGCAGCCAGTTGAACAACATTTTGAGCTGATGGCGATCCGCCTCGTAGGATGCGCGGTCGAAGGCGCTCTCTCGAATACGTCCGGAAGGCAGGGCCGGTTCCCGCTCCCCCGGCCAGCAGACAACGAATAGATCAGATGCCGCTGCTTACAGTCGATACACTTCACAAGTCGTTTGGAACCAGAACGATCTTTTCCGGCGTCTCCTTCTCCGTAGAGGAGGGCGAGAAGCTCGGCTTCGTCGGAGCGAATGGTTCGGGGAAATCGACCCTGTTCCGGATTCTCGGCAAGATGGAAGCCGCCGACGCCGGCTCCATCGCGATCCGTCGCGGGGCGACCGCAGGGTACCTCGCGCAGGAGCCCGAGTTCACGCCCGGCGACTCCATCCTCCGCGCTGTATCGGGGGGCAGGGCGGAGATGACGGCTGCGCTCGACGAGTATCACAAACTCGCCACCGACCTCGAGGAGGGCACCGGCGGAGACCCCGGCCGCATCCTCGCGCGCCAGGGCGAACTGATGGCGCGGATCGACGACCTCGGCGGCTGGGGGTGGGAACACGAGGTCGAGACGGTGCTGACCCGCCTCGGCATCGATGATTGGCACCGCCCGGTCGACGGCCTGAGCGGCGGCGAACGCAAGCGGGTCGCTCTCGCGCGTGTGCTTCTCGAGAAGCCTGACCTCCTGCTCCTCGACGAGCCCACCAACCACCTCGATGCCGATACCACCCTCTGGCTCGAGAACGCGCTGCTGGACTACCCCGGTGCCGTCCTCCTGATCACGCACGACCGCTACTTCCTCGATCGGGTCGTGACCAGGATGATCGAGATCGGGGAATCCGAATTCGTCTCGCATGATGGTGGTTACACCGAATATCTCGAATCGCGCGCGACTCGGCTGGCGCTCCTCTCTGCCGAAGCCGACCGGCGGGATCGCCTCATGGAGCAGGAACTCGCATGGGTGAAGCGGTCGCCTGCCGCCCGGACGGGCAAGCAGAAGGCGCGCATCAAACGGCTGACGACGATGCAGGCGGAGGCGCTGGCGGATCCGGGCGCCCCATCGTCGCTCGAAATCCGGTTCGGCGATCCGCCCAGGCTCGGTCGCACAGTTCTGGAAATTGAGAGTATCTCGAAGGCCTTCGATGAAAGAACGCTGATCCAGCCATTCAGCACCAGACTGCGTGCTGGTGAGCGGATCGGCATTATCGGGCCGAATGGAGCAGGCAAGACGACCCTCCTGCGCATTATTCTTGGGCTCGAAAGTCCGGACAGCGGCACCATTCAGCTGGGAGCGAATACACGACTCACCTACTTCGATCAGCAGCGGACGGATCTCGATCCGGGTATTTCGGTGTATGAAGCGATAGGGCCTGAGGAATGGGTCACCGTGAATGGAAGGCGCGTCCATTCCCGCAGCTATCTCGAGAGCTTTCTCTTCCCGACGCGCATGCATCAGCTCCGTGTCGGCAGCCTTTCGGGCGGCGAGCGGAACCGGCTTCTCCTGGCGAGGCTGCTTCTCACGGATGCGAACCTCCTCATCCTGGACGAGCCCACGAACGACCTCGATCTCCCGACCCTGCAGGTGCTGGAATCGGCGCTCGCCGACTTTGCCGGATGCCTCCTCGTCGTCTCGCACGACAGGTTCTTTCTCGATAAGGTGGCGACCGGGCTCCTCATCTTCGAGCCGGGCGGACAGATCCACCGCCATGAGGGCGGATACGACCTGTATCGGCGCCTCAAGGAGGAGCGTGAGGCGAAGGAGCGGGAGTCAAAGGAAGCAGCAGACACCAAGCCCCGCGCGAAGCGAACCCCGGCCACGGAGAATCAGCAGAAGCGCCGCCGCCTCACGTTCCGGGAGAAACAGGAGATGGAGGGGATGGAGGATGCCATTCTCACCGCAGAGGCAGAGCGGGATCGTCTCGCCGAGCTGCTCTCGGATCCTGCGCTCTATGCCGACACTCCCCAGAACGTCGCCGCCCTTCGCGCCGAATTCGATGCCGCCGAGTCACGTGTGACCTCGCTCTACGCACGCTGGGCCGAGCTGGAGGAAATTCAGACCGCCCCATCGTAGCAGTGGTGCTTGACGTAAGTAGGGTATCTACGTATGGTTTTGGACCTTCCGGCTAGAAAAAGTCTGCACGCTCCCGGTCCGCCTCGCTGAACCCCCGGCCAGATCAAGGGCTCATGCTGATTCCGCTGCTTCTCACCGCCGCTCCAATGCTGCTCGCCGATACCATCCCGGTAGCGGTAACGGCGATTCTGGGCGAATCCGTGGATCGCTCTTCGTTCGCGACTTCCGTGGCGGAGTCATCTTCGGAAGGTGCGGCGTACAGCAGTCTGGTCCTCCTCGGTGAGTCGGTCGACCGTGCCACCTACACTCCCACCGCGCTCGAACCCGCATATCCGTCGCGACCCTCTTTCAGCGCTGACGCATCACTGCCCTTCCCGGGCGAGGGTCTGCCCGGTCTGCCTGTTCACCTCGTCGACAACCCCTCGGACATCGGGTTCACGCGTTCGGAGCTCGAGCGGGCCGAGCGGGCGATTCTCGATGAGATGAATCAGGGCCAGTTCCCTGGTGCAGCTCTCGCGATCGGGCGGTGGGGGCACACGGTCATAGAGAAGGGGTTCGGCACGCTCGACCGCAATCCGGGGTCGCCAGCTGTCGACCCGGACTACGCCATCTACGACCTCGCCTCGCTGACGAAAGTCATCGCGACGACGACGGCGGTCATGCTCCTCCATGAAGATGGGCGGATCGATCTCGATGCCCCTGTAGTGCAGTACCTTCCGGGCTTCACCGGACCGGGGAAGGAGGGGGTGACCATCCGCCATCTGCTGACCCATACCTCGGGGCTCCCTGCCGGTGGGGACACCTCCGGCCCGACCGTCGACGCGTCGCTGTGGAAGGCGATTTCGACACCGCTCAGGGCACGCCCCGGGGAACGGGTCGAGTATTCGGACATCGGCTTCATCACTCTCTGGGCGGCAGCGGAATCGGCCCATGGAGCTCCACTCGTGGACCTTCTCCACGAGCGGGTGTTCGAGCCTCTGGACATGCGGATGACGAGCTTCCGGCCAGGTGAAGCGTGCGTCCGATGCGCGCCGACGGCAGAGCAGCCGGGTTTCCGAGGGGTCGTTCACGACCCCATCGCCCGCAGGCTCGGAGGGATCGCCGGCCACGCAGGCCTTTTCTCGACGGTGCACGACATGTCGATCTTCGCGGCGATGCTCGCGAACCGGGGGGAGCTGAATGGTGTGAGGATCTTCCGGCCGGAGACGATCGATATCTTCACGACCCGCCAGCCAGGTGCCGAAGTCAGGGCACTGGGCTGGGAGACGCCCGGGCCGGCGGGTACCGGGGCGGGAGGCCTGCACATCTCTTCGACGGCGTTCGGACATACGGGCTTCACCGGGACCTCCCTCTGGGTCGATCCCCAGCGGGGGACGTGGGTCGTCCTTCTCTCCAATCGCACCTACCTCTCCGGCCCGAACCGGATGCAGGCGCTTCGCCGCGCCCTGAATGACAGCGTGGCTATCGCGGTCGACGTGCCCGGCGACTAAGAGCCCGACACGGGTACGGCTTTTGACTCATGAAGGGGTTCCGGCGGAAGTCGGCGCCCCTTCGTGCGAAGAGACGCATCGTCTGCAGGCAATGGTCATTGCCGCACAGCAGAATCGGAGTCGGTCTCGCCCGAATTGCGTGCCGACGCCCGTCTGAAGGTGCGCCATTCCCTGGTCACGTCAACCGAATCGCAGAATGCTGGTATTCCTCGACGGAAGGGTGATTCCCAAATCAGAGGCAGGAATTTCCGTCGATGACCGAGGCTTTCTCTTCGGGGACGGGGTCTATGAGGTCACACGCGCGATCAACGGGAAGCTGTTCGAGGAGGAAAGACATTGGCGGCGCCTGCAGTCGAGCATGCGAGGCATCTCTCTGCGTAGTGAGTTTCTCGACGCCGCGCGCTTCCGCGATATCGCAAACCGGCTCCTTCACGAGAACGACCTACTGAAGGGCGAAGCGACGGTCTACCTTCAGGTGACCCGGGGCGCCGCCCCGCGTTCGCACGCCTTCCCGAAGCCGTCCGTCGAGCCTACCATCTACGCCTACTCGAATCCCTTCACGATTCCCACGAATCAGCGGGCCGAAGGTGTTGCCGCGATCACGACGCCGGATATCCGGTGGGCACGCTGCGACATCAAGAGTGTGAATCTGCTGCCGAACGCCATGGCCAAGCAGCGTGCGGTGGAATCGGGGGCATGGGAAGCCCTTCTGATCCGGGACGGCGTTCTTACCGAGGGCGCGCTGACGAACGCGTTCGCGGTCATCGGGGGTGAAGTGCGCACCCATCCGAAATCCAACTACATCCTTCCGGGGATCACCCGTGAAATCGTGCTGGAGTTGGCGGGGGAACTCGGCATCCCCGCCATCGAGACGCCGATCTTCGCAGAAGAGCTGCACACGGTCGACGAACTGTTCCTGACGGGTACCACCACCGATGTGCAGGGGGTCGTCCGCCTCGACGGGGAGGCCGTCGGAGATGGGAAGGTCGGCCCGATCACCAGAGCGCTCAACGAGAAGCTCGTCGCCCGAATGGCGAAGCTTTCGGTCTAGCGAAGGATCCGCATAGACGCCGCTTCTTCGCGCGGATCAGGCGCAGACACCGGCGCCGAAGCGCCGGCTCAGACGCGGAGCAGGATCAGTTGGCCTGGCTGAACTGGCTCAAGGCCTCATCGCGCGCCGCCCGCACCCCCGCTGCCTCGAAGCGGTCCACGACGGCGAGCACATCGGCCGGGGGATCGTACTCTGCCTTCGCTCGTGGCTCCGCGGTCGCATCCAGCCCGGCAAGGAATGGCTCGTACTGCGAGCCCGGGTGCCAGAGGATCCAGTCGTCGAAGCCCACATCGTAGACGGCCTGCTTCTGGAGCCGGATCTCCTCCGGCCCATACTCGACCCCATCCCGCAGCCATGTCGCCTGGAACGCCTGCAGCCAGACGACGACGCGCGCCGGCGACACCCCCACCTCCTGCAGGCGGTCGTTCCGCAGCCGCGCCATCCCCGCTGACTTGAAGATGGTCTCGTACGGCATCGCATTCGGCCGCGGTACGCCCGGCAGGTGCGTCGAGAGATAGTGCGAAGGATACATCATCGGAAGGATGTGGTCGGCGATGGCCGACAGCGTCTCCCACTGCTGCCCGATGCCCACATCCTCATGCGTATTCGGAGACAGGCCGAAGACATCCGCGGTGACAGTGACGCCGAGTGGGTGAAGTCGCCGCTTCGCCTCGTTCAGGAAAGCCGCGATGGCATCGGTGCGGTCGCCCTTCGCCTGTGGGTGTACCTGCGGGGGAAGGCTCTGGAACTGCTCAGGAAAGCGGATGTAATCGAACTGGATTTCGTCGAAGCCGGCCCGGGCAGCCTCCTCTGCGATCGAAATGTTGTGATCCCAGACCCGTTCGTCCCAGGGGCTGACCCAGGTGTGGCCGCTCCGGTCGAGCCATAAGCTCCCGTCATCCTTCTGAATCGACCAGTCTGGCTTCGCCTGCGACAGAATTGGATCGTTGAAGACAACGATTCTGGCGATGGAGTAGATATCATGAGCACGCAGGGTATCCGCCAGCGCTGAAAGATTGCGGATCATGACCTCGCCCTCCTGCGCCAGTTCAGCCGCGAGCTCGATGGACGAAGGGTATCGGATGCCCCGTTCATCCTTCACATCGATGACGAACGCATTGATCTCCGTTGTGTCGGCGACGGCGATCAATCGCGGGAGCCTCGTCCGGGACCCTGCGGCGTAGGCGTTCAGATAGAGCCCCCGGATCTGAGCCGGCGCGCTGTCACGCGGCGAGGGGGCGGTAACCACCAGCGGCTCCGCTTCCACGACCTCGGCGACGCTGTCAGGGGGGAGGGACGCCATCTCTTCCGGAACGTCGCCACCGCTGCACGCGGCAAATGCGGCAAGGGCGAGCGGGAAGAAGGCCCGAGGGACGCGATACCAGGGCGACATGATCGTAAGATGTAGTAGGGGCCGGATCTGCTTCGTCTGAATACGGAAGGGCAAGGAGCGAGCCGCTTTCAGGGGGCTGCGCGAGGTGGCTTCAGGGCTGCTGTTGCCGCCTCCGGTGTCTCAATGCCGGGAAGTTCGGGAGGCTGCCCGAAGGCTATTCCTCGAGCGGAAGCTCCATCTCCGGTTCGAT
>CAYRLB010000003.1:0-9440 GCA_964424945.1 uncultured Gemmatimonas sp. | reverse complement strand
AGCCCGTGCGCGCGGCGTTTCGGTTCGAATTCATCGTAGAACCGGCGTAGCTCGGCACCATCCGTGTCACGCAGCGGACGGATGATGAAGGCTGCGCCATCCCGGTCGAAGTAGGTTTTCGGGGCGAGCGGCATCGATGAGCTTGTAGTCGCGAAGGCGAGATTGCTAGCCATTGTTTCCTCCGCGGATCAGGGGTAAAGCGAGGCGGCGCAGCGCGTCGAGCCCGCGCCGATTGATGGCGGCGATGTCCCGTCCGGGCGGTGAAGATGTCTCGGGAAGAACAGGGTCTCGCAGGAGATCAGTCAGAAGAAAGGGGCTTTCGCCCTGCCATCGCTCCGTCCACACCCTCGGGATTCTGTTCGAGGCCTTCTGCCCGCTGAGGGCGGCCCAGACCAGCGTCCAGGCCCTTGGAACTGCTCTCCAGACGGCGTAACCACCGCCCCCGGTAGCGACGATCTTCCCGCCGCAGCACGCATCGGCGGCATCACACGTCATGCGGACAGCCTCTTCGTACAGCCGGGTCGTACAGCTCAAATGGGTCAGAGGGTCCAATGCATGTGCATCACACCCGCATTGAAGAACGATTATGTCGGGTCGAAACGCGTTCGTCGCCTCTTGAAGGACCGCTTCGTAGATCTCGAGCCACGAGTCGTCCCGGGTACGCGGTTCCAGCGGGATGTTCCACGAATAGCCATGGCCATCTCCCACCCCGAGCTCATCCACAAAGCCCGTTCCCGGAAAGAGGTAGCGCCCGGACTCGTGAAGTGAGAGCGTCAGAACGCCGGGATCGGAATAGAACAGCCCCTGCACCCCGTCCCCATGATGTGCATCGATGTCGATGTAGAGGACGCGCGCCCCACTCTCCCTCAACCAGGCGATTGCCGCTCCCAGATCGCTGTACACGCAGAAGCCCGACGCACGATCACGGTGCGCGTGGTGCAGGCCACCGGCGATCGCAAAGGCACGGTTCGCCTCACCCGACATCACCAGCTCCGCCGCCCGGAGCGTCCCACCGACGATGGTGGCCGTGATCTCGTGCATCCCTGGAAAGACCGGGTTATCCTCCGTCGCCAACCCCCAATCGACGGCCCCGTCGCACGGTGCCCCCTTGAGACTCAGCCTCTTGATCGCCTCGATGTATTCGGGGGAGTGCACCCGAAGCAGCTCCTCATCCGTCGCGAGCCGCGGCGCTACGACCTGAAAATCCTTCCCATCCAGCAGTTCGAGATCCTCGATGAGCGAGAAGGTCAGCTCGAGGCGCCTCGGATTGAAGGGATGATCCGCTTTGAAGCGATAGTTCGCGAAGGCGGGATCCCAGACGATTGCGGCTTTCATTCGGGGAAGGGCATCGATTCGGAGTTGAGCTGGTCAAGGCCCGCCCAGGTGACTGCGAAGCCAGCCGCGGAGAGCTCCCTCAGCGGCCCGCGCGGATCGATCGTCGCGAGACGCAGCACCGCATCACGCTTACCACCTACCGCTCGCGGCGGCACCAGAACGCTCACGATGTTCACCCCGGCCCGCTCGCCGATCACGGAGAGCGCCCTCCCCAGCTCACCGGGCCGGTCAGGGATCGTCAGCTCGATGCGCGTCGAAGGCTCCGAAACGCCCAGAATCTGGAGGAACGCGCGAAGGATATCTGTCTCGGTAAGGATGCCCTGAAGGCGCATCCCCTCGTCGAGTACGGGAAGCGCGCTGATCCGGTGTCGGTAGATCAGCTTGGCCGCATCCTCGATCGGCGCGTCAGACTCGACCGTGATGACCTCGCGTGTCATGATCGCAGCGATCGCCGTCCGGGCGAGGAAGTCCGAGGCGTCCGTATCCGCGGTCAGGAGCGGGGACGGCATGGCGAGCCGGATATCCCGGTCAGATATGATCCCGGCCAGGTCGCCGTTCGACAGAACGACCGGAAGATGGCGAAGCCGGTTGCGCCTCGTTTCCAGAACTGCGGTGGAAAGGGTGTCGTCGGGCGAAACGGTAATGACCTCCCGTTGCATGCAGTCACGAACGAGCATGAATTCCTTCCTCGGAGGGGGGAGAGTGGGGAGCCGGCGAGGAGTGCGAGGCGGTCGGGGAGACCGCCTCCGGTCGACCTCTACAGACGATCTTCCCTGACCAGCTTTCCTGAAGCGTCATAGATACGCAGCACATTGGCTGCACCATCGTAATCCGCATCGATGAGCTGAATCACCACCCCACCGCTGCGGAAGATCTCAATCAGGTCGGCACGCGCATCGCCATTGCGATCCTGCCAGACTACCACCGGAAGGGGGCCGGATGAGGCACGTACGACCTGTGCCTGCCCGCCGCGCTGCCGTCCCTCGCTGCTGATGCGAAGGGACGCAGCATCGACGCCAACGGCTCGCGCAGCCGCGCCGAACCAGGCGTTGTTGCTCGACATCCACGCCGGGCCGACCTCCGACGTCTGGGGCATCGGAGGCATCGTCCGCGACGGTGGCTGCCAGTCCTGAGCAGCCACACTGTTCGGCGTCGCCACCATGCCAGCGCCGACCAGGAGGAGCAGTGCAAAGAGATGACGGACCATGGTTCTCCTTCGCATGGGTGCCGGACCCGGTAAGCTACCCTGTTGGCAGCTATCGGGTTCCGTGATCTGCCGCGACCGGCGTGCGGCGCGGGGTACGACCGTTGCACGGGGCGCGCCTGGCACTTCCCCTTCTCCAATCGATAAGACCCGATGCCCGACTCAGGAATATCGCGACCGCTCTATCAGGGCCTCGCCGCGGCCCGACGATGGACCCACACCCCGACACGCCCGCGGGACGACTTCTCCCTCTCGGCCGGCGATCGGCTCGGCGAACTCACCATCATCGGCCATCTCGCCCGCGGCCGCGCCGCAGAGCTGTATCAGGTCTGGAGCACCGATCACTGGTGCGCCCTGACGGGCAAGATCGTTGCCCCTGCCGCAGAGGGCGATACGACGATTCCCTCATCCTTCCGGCGCGAGGCCGAAGTCCTTGGGAAGCTGAAACATCCCAACATCGTCCACTTCTATGGAAGCGGGGAGGCAGGCGGCAGATCCTACCTGCTTCTTGAATACTTTGCCGGTCCCTCCCTCTTCGAACTCCTCGAATCGATGCCCCGCCGCCGCCTGTACATCCCTGATGCCATCCGGGCGATCATGCATGTCGGCGCGGCTGTCCACTATCTGCATCGGCAGGGGTACCTCTACCGCGACCTGAAGCCCGGGAATGTGCTCCTCCGCGAAGGAATTCCGATCCTCGTCGACTTCGACGTCGTCCGGAAGATCGATGGCAAGCGGCCGGCCGACAGGCTCGGGACCGCGCCCTATATGGCACCCGAGCAGATCCTCCGTGAGCCCCTCTCTCCCGCCACGGATGTCTATGGGCTCGGCGCGCTCCTCTACGAGATGCTGACCGGTCACTGGCCCACGGAAGAACCGTCGGACGAGGACGAATGGAATGACTGGGACGATGACGACGACGAAGTCCTCGATCGGGAACGGGCCACCGATGGCGGTCCATCGGATGAAGCGTCGCTTCGCCGGCGCTATCCGCAGCTCACCTCGCCACCCGTGCCTCCCCGCGAGCACAAGGTCCGCATCAATGCGGAGATCGAGCGCATCATCCTGCGCTGTCTGAATCCAGATGCATCGGCCCGCTTCCAGACGGTCTCCGGGTTGCTAGCCGCGCTCGCTCCTCATCTCAAGGGGCAGCACCGTCTCTGGCCGAAGGCGGCACCCATCGAGCGGCGGGCCGATACGCAGTCGAGGTGACCGCGGAAAGCCCGGCAGAGGGGGCAAGCGCTACACGCGCCGATCGTCGGGCATCAGACTTCGGTAGATCCCTACCGCCGCACGAACACCATCCGCGGCGGACCGGATCGCCAGCTTCGATCCGGGGGTGATATCACCCGCCGCATAGATGCCCGGGACAGTAGTTTCGAACTCCTTGTTCACCCGAAGGATTCCCTCCGAGTTGGCTCGGCACCCGAGTTCCGCAGGGATACTGCAGCCGGGCCCGTGCGGGATGTTGAAGAAGAGGGCATCGAAGGGCGCAGCAGGGCCCTCCGCAAAGACGACACGCTCGACGGCTCCATCCCTTCCCTCGACGCGCGCGATGGCATCGAGGCGGACAGGGATGTTGAAGCGGGCAAGGGCGTCCCGACTTTTCGGGGGCAGGCGGGCAGGCTGCCCGTGCGTCAGAACGGTGAGCTGATCGGTCCAGGTGAGCATCTGCATACAGAAGGCGGCGACGGCTCGTCCCCAGCCGATCACCCCCACGCGCAATCCTTCCACGGGAGGACCGTCGCAGTCGGGGCAGTGCCAGATGCTCGTGCCATAGAAGTCGGCCAGGCCGGGGATCTCGGGGATCATGTCCCGGAGACCGGTCGCAAAGAGGACCCGTCGCGCCTTTGCGGTCTGCCCGTCGGCGAGGCGAACCTCGAAGTTGTCCTTCTCTCCCGTCACATCCTCGACGATCCCTGTCTCGCAAGCGGTTCCGGCCGCGCGGGCCTGTGCTCGTCCGATACGTCTCAGCTCCTCCGGTGGAGGATCGGGAAGGCCGAGGTATCCGTGGATCGCCCACGTGGGTGCGTTTCGCGGCCTGTCCGCATCGATGAGACAGGTATCCACACGGTATCGGCCGAGCCAGAGAGCCGCGGCGAGGCCGGCGGGTCCACCTCCCACCACGACACAATCATACTGAGCCTTCATAGGGACGACGGTGGAGGTAGGGAGAAGCTGAAGCGATGCGCGGCGCGGGCCGCGGGCGGGTCTATGCAGAGGCCGGTCCTATGAGGCTGTTCACCTCCTGCGCGACGTCGTGCGGATCCACCGGTTTTACGAGAACCTTGCAACCTCCAAGGCGGGCGACCTCCTCCTCCCACTCCTCGGCGACCGAGGCGGTATAGAAGAGGACCGGAATGTTGGCGGTGGTCGGGTCGCTTCTGAGCGCCCGGCACACCCCGAGGCCGTCCAGCCGAGGCATCGCGATGTCCAGGAGGACGAGATCGGGGACGCTGCTGCCGACCTGTTCGAGCGCGTCGACACCATCCACAGCTTCGCGTACCGTGTAGCCGAGGTGTTCGAGCAGCGCCCGCTGAATGGCTCTCTCGTCGTCCTGGTCATCCGCGATAAGAATCGATTTCACAGCGATGCGCAGGAGGAAGGAGCGCGCCGGTGCGAAGCCGGAGCGGAATCAGTCGTCGTCGTCCTCGATCGGGCTGAAGCTCTCACCTTCCTCCTGGAGTTGCTCCATGAATTCACCGCCAAGGGCCCGTTCCAGCAGACGGCGAACTCGCGGGAATCGTTCCACTACCTCCGCCATCTCCGGGTTCACGAACTGATCCGTGACGGTGCGGCGATCGAACTCCGAGGGGTTGTCATCGAGCAGCGACTTGAGCTCGCCGACAATGTCTTCGAGTTCATTGAGCATCTCTCTCGGAAAATGGCCCTCATCGAGGGCGAGCGCGGCTTCCATCCAGTCGTGCAGCTGCGCCGTAACGGCATCCAGTTGTGGGTCCATAATCAGGTCCTGGCTCAGTCAATCGAAACGGTTACATCCGTGGCGGGGTACGGGCAGTCGCCATACTCCCGGAACGCAGAAGGCTAAAGGCCGCGTCCACGGGGTGCAAGGCCAATCTTCGGCCGCTGCACCGGGCGGGCTCATGGATTCGGACAGGTCGTTCATCACCCTTGACCGTTCCCTCACCCGGAATGCGTCCAGCAAGTTTCGCACGAAGGATTTATGGATTCCAACTATATCGTCCGCGCCACCGCTCTCGATGAACGGGTCCGCGCTTTCGCCATCGACGCGACCGCGGTCGTGCGGGAGCTTCAGGAACGTCACGGCCTCTTTCCAGTGCCCGCCGCCGCCGTCGGCCGCACGGCCATGGGTGCCCTTCTTCTTGCCGGTGCGGCGCTCAAGGAGAAGGAGCAGCTGCTCACGATCGAGATCCGCGGGGACGGACCGATCGGGCGAATCCTCTGCACGGCCAACGGGGCGGGCGAGGTGCGCGGCCTCGCAACCAACCCGAGGGTTCACGCGGAGAGCATAGCGGAAGGAAAGCTCAACGTCGCGGGTGTCGTGGGAACGCAGGGCTACCTGTCCGTCTCCCGCGACCTCGGCATGCGGGATGTCTACCAGGGGACGGTCGAGCTCATATCGGGTGAGATCGCCGAGGACATCGCCTTCTATCTCGGTCGGAGCGAGCAGATCCCATCCGCGGTGGCGCTCGGGGTTTTTGTTGCCGCCGATGGGTCGGTGGTCGCCGCAGGAGGCTATCTGATCCAGCTGCTCCCGGGCCTCGACGAGGCGTCGATCAGAGAAATCGAGACGCAGGTTGCTTCGCTTCCCCACCCGACGCGCCTGATACGAGACGGGGTCTCGCCGGAAGAGGTCCTCTCCCGCGTCTTCGGTGGCGATGTTGCCATCCTGGACCGCTACCCGGTCCGCTTCGGATGCCCGTGCTCGAGGGAGCGCTTCCAGGCGGCGCTGGTGACGCTCGGCCACGAGGAGATGACGCGCATCATCGAGGAGGAGGAGAACGACGTCACCGAATTGGTGTGCCACTTCTGCAACGAGGCATACCACTTCTCGCGGGAGGACATGGCTGAGATCCTCCAGGAGGCGTTGTAACCGCTCTCATCGGCGCCTCCCCTCGCGCGGTCAGCAGGGTCGGGCACTAGGCGCCGGTCGCCCACCGCTGACCGGCCGCGGCGGCTCCATCCGGGCGGCCCTCGCGCGCGGGGCAGGGAGTGAGCTGTTTCAGCCTGTCACCGTCCCTCCGCCATCTCCAAGCACCAGACTGTTCAGGATCTCCCGCACAAGATCCCCATCCGCCTCTTCACCCTCTGTACTGGAGTAGTTGGCGAAAACGAGCAGCCCGGGCGCGGCTGCGACCCCGATGATCCAGTAGACCTCGCCCTCTTCCTCATCTTCGGTCGCGTACTCACAGAGAGCGAGCAGCGATCCATCTGCCAGAAAGATGTCCTCCACCTCCTGCTCCTCGAGCTCGATCTCCTGATCGGCAAGGAAGGCATACAGCTCTTCGCCCGGGTCGACATCTTCATCGGGATCCCTGGAAAAAGGTATCAGATGGAGAAGGCCGTTCCCGTCGGCGGGATGAAGAAGAAGGCCACCCTCGGGATCTTTCTGGTTCTCCCAACCCGGGGGTGCCGTGACAGAAAATGTACCTTCGTCGTCGGAATATCGAACACTGGCCATGGAATTGGCTTCCCTCCGGGAAAAATGACGGATCCGGCGGATACACCGCCGCAACAAATGCAGAGAACAGGGCCAACCCAGGGCATAGTTCCTGCCGAAACTTAGCACCGAAGCCCTTCCTGCCCACCCCCCTTCCCGGAGGTACGCCATACGCATTCTGGGTGTCAGCCTCATTGCGATGGCCGCCATCGCGGCCAGCCTCTCGCTCGCCAGGCAGCGTGGAGAGCATCGCCCTCCCGTAGCACCTCGCTCCCCCGCGGACGACGCAATCGTCCTTCCATCCGTTCAGAAGCGACTCGAAGCGATTCGCAGCGCTGGTCTCTAATGTTCACTTCCCGCCGGTGCCATCGGCGCGGAAAAACTCAAGGCGCCAGGCCGGAAAGTCTCCGAGCTACCAGACCCCGCCCCTCCCCGAGAGGGGCTTTTTTTGTGCTGGAACGCGTCACCACCAACGGATACGGCACGGAAGATGTATCGGATTGGTCGCGAATTTAATCTTTCTGTAATGCTCTAAGGTGTTGTTGTAAAACGAATAACAGGGTATATTCCGACCCGGTTTTCAGGAATGCCTCGCCGCGCCACTGCGGTGCCGCAATGCCCCGCAGCCTCTTGTATGACGCGGGGGAGAGGCACGTCGAAACCAGATGAAGGACGATTCTTGGACAGCTTTGACATACAGCAGGTGCGGTCGAGCAGCGCAGGTCAGGAGACCCTGCGATCCCTGCTGCGAAGACCGCTGGTTCAACTGCTTCTTGCCGGCACGGCGCTGGCTCAGGTAGTGACGGTGAACGTGCAGGGAGTACAATCCGAGAGCGCTGTATTCCGGATCAAGGCTCCCACGGTCCATCTGGCGCCCACACTGGTGACGCCGGACTCGGCAATGATTGCCGCAGAGCGTTCCAAGCGGCTCATGGAGAGCGCTTCTCGCCTCGGCGAGGACTATCGGAAACGTGGGTTCGGCGTGACGCCGGCGCTCGCGGAGCAGATCGCGAGGGTGGCAGATGAGTACGGGATTGCACCCGAAGTCGCCTTCGGGCTGGTCAGTGCGGAAAGTTCATTCAGAAACCAGGCGACGAGCCGCGTCGGTGCAGTCGGATTGACGCAGCTCATGCCGCGGACGGCTCGCTGGATGGAGCCTGGAGTCACCGGGTCGCAGCTCCGTGATCCGGAGACGAATCTGCGGATCGGCTTCAAGTATCTCCGCTATCTTCTGGATAAGTACGAGGGAGATGAGAAGCTGGCGCTGCTTGCCTACAACCGGGGGCCGGGAACGGTCGACAACGCGCTGAAACGCGGGCGGGACCCCGATAACGGGTACGCCGACTTCGTTTACGGGAAGTCGAATCACGGCCACAAGCTCTTCACGCGCTGATCGGCCTGGTCAGGTTCGAACGCAACGCGACGGCTGATAGAAGTGCAAAAGGGGCGCTCCCATTCGAGGAGCGCCCCTTTTTTTCGACCAGCAGACCTTCAGGCCGGGTCCCTCACGCGCCGGACAACACCCGGTTCTTCTCGATGTAATCCGTCCACTCGGGCGGAATATCCGTGTCCGGGAAGATGGCCTGTACGGGACACTCCGGTTCGCACGCGCCGCAATCGATACACTCGTCGGGGTTGATATAGAACTGGTCTTCCGCCTCGTAGATGCAGTCGACCGGGCATACCTCGACGCAGCTTGCGTCTTTCACGGCAACGCAGGGTTCCGCGATCACGTACGTCATGGGAGAATTCTGGAGCTGGTTGAAGGGCACGACATGCCGAAGCAAACTATCGCAGGATAGCGTCTGCTTCCCGGAATCACAATACCTCTCCCGGACAGAGATCCGCCGCGGCCGGATGCTTCAGGAAGCATCAGCCGGCTCTGCGCAGCACGAGCAGGTCATGCGTCGCTATCTGCGACGGTGAAGGGTGCTGCGGCAGGGCGACCACCTCGACATTCTGGCGCGCGGATGTCGGGATGTGGAGCACCAGCGAATTGTCCGGAACTGGCCGCTCATAGGGGCTCGCAAGCCCTGTTCCGTCGACGGTCACGGTTCTGCCGGGCACCATCATCGAGAGGACGAGACGGCCATACTCCAGCCACTCGGCCCACGGATCGCTCCCGGACGCGGCGACTGCCGGGATCAGGCTGACTTCATAATATTCGACAGCTTTGCGATAGGCCGACGGGTCCGCCTGCTTCAGCTCCCTGAGCCATGACCGATACCGGTCCCGCGGGTCGGGTACCCCACGCTCGGC
>CAYRLB010000002.1:60378-65288 GCA_964424945.1 uncultured Gemmatimonas sp. | reverse complement strand
CGGCATCACCCTCATCGGCATCTTCGCCGGTGCGTTCGGTGGCGCCACGATCGCCGGCGGGCTTCAGACGTGGCTCGCCACCTTCCCGGTTTTCGCCAGATATTCCGAACAGATTGCCCTCGGAATCGTCGTCCTGGCCATCACCTACCTGTCCCTGATTCTCGGTGAGCTCGTTCCGAAGCGTATCGCGCTGACCCACCCGGAGGGGATTGCGATGCGGATCGCGGGGCCGATGAACGCCCTCTCCCGCATCGCCTCCCCCGTGGTCAGCCTGCTGAGCGGCTCCACGGAGATGCTGCTGCGCCTTCTCGGTGTCCGGGGCGGCAATGAGCCCCCGGTGACGGAAGATGAGATCTCCGCGCTCATCCAGGCGGGCACCGACGCCGGTGTATTCGAGGAGGAGGAGCAGGAGCTCGTCGAGCGCGTGTTCTGGCTGGGCGACCAGCGAATCGGTGCCCTGATGACGCCGCGCAACCGGATCGTCTGGCTCGACATCCACGAGAGCGTGGAACAGGTACGCCAGAAGATGATCGACAATCGGTTCGCCCGCTTCCCAGTCGGGGACAAGAGCCTCGACCGCCTCGTCGGGATGGTCCAGGTCACAGAACTGTGGGCAGCGGTGCTTGCAGGTGATCCTCTGGACAACTGGATGGATCACCAGCGGAAGCCGCTCTTCGTTCCGGCGACACTCCGCGCCCTGCGGCTCCTCGAACTCTTCCGTACCAGCGGGGTGCACCTGGCCATCGTCGTTGATGAGTATGGCGGTACGGAAGGCCTGGTCACGCTCAACGACCTCCTCGAGGAGATCTCGGGCGATCTGACCCTGCCCACGGAGCCCTCCGTGGTGCGGCGTGAGGACGGTTCGCTGCTCATCGATGGCACCCTTACCATGGACGAGGTGTGGGACGAGTTGGACCTCGATGATCGGCGTCGGGAGCCGCGCGGCCCCTACAATACCCTCGGCGGCTTCATCGTCGGGGAGCTGGGGACGATTCCGACCTCCGGGCAGGCGTTCACCGCCTTCGGCCTCCGCTTTGAGGTCGTCGACATGGATGGGAACCGTGTCGACAAGGTTTTGGTTACCCAGCTGCCTCCCCCCGACGAGGAAGAAGCCTAGCGGAGGGGCTGCCGTAAAGGGTCCGCGCAACTGCCCGCCTCTCGATCGGACCGGGCGGCGGGGGTCTTCCTCAGGACCCTGCGGATGGCGGCGCCTCGGAGCCGGCGGGTCGCGCTATAGAGCAGCCTCCCCGGGCCTGCGTGAACGGGTCGGCCCCCCGCCCTCCGCTGCGCTGAAGATCATTGTTAGAAATCCGTCCTGTAGTTACACTTGAGACATCTTGTGCCGACATCTGATGGCGAAAGCCATGTGATCGGCATCCACCTCCCTGGATCTGCATCTTGAACAGTACGAGAAGGCAGCCACAGCGCGTACCGCCTCCGCTGCTCAGCGGGAATGAGCGAATCGAGGGGCAGGTTATCCTCGAGGAATTCAGTGGGGACGAGGCGCTGGTCCTCTGGAAGACGTACCGGGCCGTCGCTCTGTGGAGTCAGATGCGTCCTCGGCAGCGCAGGGAGCTGTTCTCCTCCGAAGCGTATCAGTCGCGGCTGGCACTGATCGCTGCCGCCCGCGGCCTGGGCGAGGCAACGGATGCGGTCGAGGCGTTGGCCGAGCTGTTCAGGAGGACGCTCCAGGCTCCAGTGGTAGCGGCGCGCTGTTCCACGATCGAGGAGTGGGCGGATTCGGGCAACGCGCCACGCACCGCGGTGGAGTTCGCGCAGCTCGCGGCGCTGGCGATACCCGCCGACGCGTCAGCCGCGGCCCGGGCGGGGCGCCGCCTGCGGGATCTCGCGGAATACGCCCGCGCCGAAAGCTGGTACTGGGAAGCGATCGTGCGGGCCAGGAAGGCGGGGGACTGGCAGGCGTATGTCCTCAGCACCCTCGGCCTGGGGATCACCGGCTATATGAAGGGCAACTTCCCGGGGGCCCGCCGAAGCCTCGAAAGGGGCCTCCGCCGAGCGCGCAGGCAGGGGCTGACGCAACAGGAGGCGATGGCCTATCACGAGCTGGCTGTCCTCGCCATGAAGGTGGACAACCTGCCGCAGGCTGTCACGAACGGACGTGCCGCGCTACGGATCTACGGGCCGGACCATCCCCGTGTACCCTGGCTCGCTCACGATATCGCCGTCTTCTGGATGGGTCGTGGATTTTTTCGCGCCGCACTAGACGTCCTCAGGGCGATTCCTTCTGAGACCGGCACCAGTTCGGACCACGCGGCAAGGCTGGCCGGGATCGCCAGGGCAGCGGGAGCGACGGGGGACCTCAACCTCTTTTCCGAATCGGCGGCGGAGCTCGACCGCCTGCTTCTGGAGCCGGCGACTGCATCGCGCGCCTCGAGTGCGCTGCTCGATACCGCCCGGGGGGCGGTATCTCTCGGGCTTCTTGAAAGTGCTCGTGAGATCGCGATCCGCGCCTCGGCGCTCGCCGAAAGCAGGGGTGAGGGAGAGATCCGGCTCGATGCGGATGCCCTGATGGAGGAGATCCGCGCGTCCGATGCGGCGCGAACGGCTGAAGCAAAGCGAGCACCCCGCAGGGTGCTCGAATTTGCCGATGAACTCGTCCGGAATCTGGTGACGGCTGCAGCGTAGGTGTCGATGAGCAGAAGTCGTCTGAGTTCTGCTCCAGACACCGGGAGGCGGCCAAGCCACCTCCCGCGTTTTTTCAGCAGCCGGACCCGGCGTACGTTCCTGGAGGGCAGGGGAGGTTGGGCGCCGTGATGTCGGCATCGGAGCAGGCGGACACGGCCATGATGGTGCAGGCAACAAGCAGAAGGCGGACGATTCGCATGAGAAAACTCCGGGGCGAAGTGGTTTTCGCTCGGCGCCCGCCGAACGCTTCTGAAAGGTGGAAGAGTCGACCAGCAGACTCCCACCCGTCCGGACCGCATCTGCGCATTGTTTACGACAAATAATGAAAACTCCCGAGCGCGCGCTCTTCCTTCTCCATCCTGATCGACTCTTCGCCGAGCGGGTCAGGAGTGCGGCACGTCCGACCTTCCGGTTCAGGCAGGTCGACGGCTGGAATGAGCTGATGGAGCTCATCCGATCGGCTCCGGCGTCTGCGGTGGCGGTGGTGGATCCGCTGGAGGCAACGGCCTCGAATCCACAGGTATCGGCTGAGCTGCTCGCTATGCTGCAGCTTTATCCGTCGGTGACGGTCATTCCGGCGCTGGAAGCGGGGCCGGGGGCGTTCGAGGTGGTGCGACGGTTGGGCGCGGCAGGCGCGGTGCAGATCATCTGTACGGATGAGGACACGGCGCCCATCTCGATCCGGCGACGCATCGAAGCGGCGCGTGGGCGACCGCTCAAGACGCTGATCGGTGGTTCGCTCGACCCTTCGACGTCGGGCGCAGCGCGGGCGATTCTGAATACGACGGTGGAGGTGGTGCTGGATGGCGGGGGGAGCGAGCAGCTCGCGCGGAATCTCTTCATCACGACGCGTACGCTTCTGCGCTGGTGTAGGCGTGCGGGGCTGCCGGCGCCGCGAAGGCTGCTCCTCTGGGTCCGGCTGCTGCTCGCCGCCGAGATGCTGGACGATCCGGGGCGCTCGATCTCCGATGTGGCGCTTTCCTGCGGCTACTCGTCGGACGGAGGCTTGCGCAATGCATTCCGCTCGACCGTCGACATCAGCCCCGGGAAGCTTCGGGAGATGGGCGCTTTCGATACATTGTCGAATGGGTTTCTTCAGGCGCTCCGGGAGGCGCGAACCGGAAAGGTGCGGTACCGGCGCGCGACCGAGAAGATGGCATGACGAGAAAAGGGCCTCCCGCGTGGAGGCCCTTTTTTTTCGGCGGTAACGGCGCGGCGGTTCGAGGCAGGCGGTTGGAGAGACGGTTGAACAGTGGGCGTTGGTTGAGCCGGCGGGCTTCTCCGCCGGATGCGTAATGAGGCTCGGGATCAGCCTTTTCGTGCCGTATAGAGCGCGGATACCAGGCGACCCGCCTTCTCGCGGATCCTTTCCGGTGTGTCCTCCGGCTTCACGAGGGAGCTGCCGACGCCGACAGCTACCGCCCCGGCACGGATGTAGTCTCCCAGGTTGGTTTCGTCGACCCCGCCTACCGCTACAAATCCCACGTCGTTCAGAGGGGCGCGAAGTGCCTTGAGGTAGCGCGGCCCCACTGCATCGATGGGGAAGAGCTTCACGAGGCCGCACCCCGCCGCATGTGCATCCTGGACCTCGCTCGGGGTGAAGACACCGGGCAGGTGAGGGACCCCCGCCGCGTGCGAACGCGCCACGCTCGCCGCGTCGAAGTTCGGCGAGACGATGAAGCGGGCACCCGTTCCGAGCGCAGCCTCCACATCCGCAACGTTCCGCGCCGTCCCCGCTCCGATGATCGCCCGGTCACCGAACTGCTCCAGCAGCATCCGGATGCCTGCCGTGGCGTCCGTGCTGTTCAGGGTCAGCTCGAGCACCGTGATTCCGGCATCGATGATTGCGCCTGCGATCGCCGAAAGCCGCTCCGGCGGAAAGTCGCCCCGCAGGACGACGATGATTCCAGACTCCTGGATCTGAGATTCGAGTTCCTTCATCGCTGCGTCAGCTCCTCGCCTCCGAAGTATTTCTGGATTTCCGCCCAGGTTGGGGCGCCTTCGACATCGTCGGGTACCGTCGTGGCCAGCGCTCCCAGGATCGTGCCGAGTCGGACCGCCTCCCCGAGGGGCCATCCGCGCAGGCGTCCTGAGATGAAGCCCGCATTGAAAGCGTCTCCCGCCCCGATCGTGTCGACGACCTCTACCGGGAAAGCAGGCAGGCTGACGCTTTCGGATCCAGTCATGGCGACCGCCCCTGCCTCCCCAAGCTTCACGACTGCGGTCGTAGGACCCATCTCGAGAAGGGCGGCCGCTCCCCGTTC
>CAYRLB010000002.1:30613-60278 GCA_964424945.1 uncultured Gemmatimonas sp. | reverse complement strand
CCATCCGGCTCGCCGCAGACCCGGACCGGTAATAGAACACCCGGCTCGAACCGGCGCGGCGCCGCTCCTTGAAAAAGACGGCTGTCGGAGCACGGTCGTCGCGGTGAACGGCGGACACATCCACACCCTCCGCCCGCAGGAAGTTCAGAACCGCCTCCCCGAACTCATCATTCCCCAGCCGACTCATCCAGCCCACCCGATGGCCGAGGCGCGCGAGCCCGACCGCCAGATTCGACTCCGCACCCGCGATCGATCGGTCGAAGACCGAAGAGTTCCGCAGCAGCCCGGACTTCTGTGGAACGAACAGGACCATCGATTCGCCGATCGTCACGACATCACGCAAATGGCTCCTCCAGGTAACGGGTTCATCGCAACTAAAGCCGGTCGCGGCGCAGGGCGCAAGGTGCTGCAGGCGGGCGTGCGACTATGTGAATAGTTGACGGGGGTACGGGTCGGACCTATCGTGATACGGACCCGAACGGAGTTGATGATGGAGGTGGTTTTTACAGATCGCGAGCTGGATGTGATGGGGGTGCTCTGGGAACGAGGCCCTTCCACGGTTGCCGAAGTTCGTGACGCGCTCAGCGACGACCTCGCCTACACGACCGTCCTGACGGTGCTTCGGGTGCTGGAGGGGAAGGGGCATGTCACGCATCGCGAAGAAGGTCGGGCGCACCGTTACGAGCCGCTGGTGCAGCGCGAGCAGGCAGGTCGGAGCGCCCTTTCGCGCGTCGTCAGCAAGCTGTTCCAGGGATCGCCCGAGCAACTTCTGACGCAACTCGTGTCGGATCGGAATCTGTCGCCTGAGCAGATCCGGCGGATGCGGGCGCTGCTCGACAGCCACATTGGCGCGGGCGGGGAGGGCTGACGCAGCCCTTCTGCCCTTAGCCGCATGCGGCCGAAGGCGTCAGAAGATCGTGTAGATGAAGGGCGCCAGAGCAGATGTTTCAGCGAAGACGAGCAGCGACCCCACCAGAAGCATCGCCAGAATAACCGGAAGAAGGACCCACTTCTTCCGGTGCTTCATGAAGGCCCAGAGTTCACGAATCAGGCTCATGCGAATTTTGTAGGAGAAGGTGCCCGCAAGGCGCGCCGGCCGCTCCCCGATCAGGGGGATCCCGGCCCGAGAGCACTACGCCCGCCTGAAGTACCCGCCAGCCGGCTCGAGACAGCCTCGCGGGTTGCTTCGAGAAGCACGACGGCCGGTTCGAGGTTCCTGAAACGTCCAATCCCGCGGAGCCCCGACTGAAGAGGGTGCACCGCGGGAAAGGAAGAGAGTTGCACAGCGCCGGAGCGCTGCGCATGCGATCAGTTCGAAGGGGCGATACGAAGGACCCGGTCATCGCCGTCGCGCAGGGCGCTGCGGCCGTCATGGTTGCCGGTTCCGACGTACAGCGCGCCGTCAGGGCCGATCGCCATGCCGCGCAGTCGGCCGTAAACCGAATCCGTCCGCGGGGTCGGCCCGCTGAACCAGCGCTCGACGGCCGTCACCCGGTTCGGGTCATTGGCATCCTGGAATCTGAAGCGCAGGAGCGTCTGCGAGCTGAGTCCGGAATAGAAGAGGTCGCCCTTCAGCTCAGGCATCAGGTCGTCCGTGTAGAAGATCAGATCGCCCGGAGGATTCGCAGGGACCCAGGCAAGGATCGGATCGATGTAGCGAGGATCGCCCGGGGCGCCCACCGCCAACGGCCAGCCGAGGTTTCCACCCTTTTCGATGATATTCACCTCGTCGCGCGCACGGATCTGAAGCTGTCCCCACTCACCCGTCGGGCCATTGTCGGCGGCGAAGAGTGCGCCATCGCTCGGACGGAAGGTCAGGCCGTGCGTGTTGCGAAGGCCGTACGCCCAGACCATGCTCCCGGGGAAGGGATTGTCCGCCGGGATCTCACCTTCCGGAGTGACGCGGAGAATCTTGCCCGCCATGTCCTCAAGATCCTGCGAGCGCCGGGGCTCGGAAACCTCGCCTACGGTGATGTAAAGCATGTCGTCAGGCCCGAAGCGGAGCCGGCCGCCATTGTGAATCCGGAAGGAGGGCAGGTCGTCGATCAGGATCTGCTCTTCACCCGCGCGACCGTTCACTTCCCTGAACCGGCTCACACGGTTGACGTGCTGATCGCCCTTCTGGACCGTATGAAAGGCGTAGACCCAGGGCTCCGTCTCGAACTCCGGGTGCAGCGTCATGCCGAGAAGGCCATCCTCGAGGCGGACTTCCATCCCCTCGAAGGTGTGCCAGGGCGCGGGGTCGAGCTCACCATCGGCGCTCACCACACGGATCCGTCCTTCCCGCTCGGCGACGAAGAGCCGCCCATCCGGCGCGAAGTCCAGCGACCAGATGACCTTCAGGCCGGTCGCGTACGGCGTCACCGCAATGCCCTCCGGCTCGAGAACATAAACATCTTCGGGAGCCGGCGGCAGCTCACCAACGAGCGGCGGCTCCAGAGTCGGACCTGCCTGCGGCGGTGGACCACCCTGAGCGAACAGCGTCGAGGCGGATACGAGGGCGGCAGCCACCACACTCAGGGACAAACTCCCGAGCCGGATCGAGGCGCCTGGGTTCATGAATGATCTCCTGACTGACGTATTCGGGAAGCAGGACCAGCCGGCGGACACCAGCTGCGTTGGAACGCATCGCACGATGCGGCAAGGGAATGTCTTTACCGATTCCGGTCAAGGATGTTCCATCCCGGGGCCCCTGCTGCGGTGGTATCTACTGGCTACCCGCAAGACCTTCGGTTAGGCTACCGATGACAGATCGGGATGGCGCCGAGTCGGTCCCGGCAGGTCGAAGAATCGGCGCGGTCGTCTGAGCGAAACCCTCTGCCTGGATGGAGCTATGGATAAGATTGCGCTGATTCGATCCGGTTGGTCCGCCATCCGCACTGCCCTCCTCACGATGCTTCTTCTCCTTGCCGCCCGGGTCCCGCCTGCTCGGGCCCAGCATCTGGAAGTGGGGGTGCACGACCCCGTGATGGCCAGGGAGGGAGACACCTATTACCTGTTTACGACCGGGCGGGGTATCTCCTCCTGGCAGTCGAAGGACCTGGTCAACTGGGAGCGGGGGCCCGCTGTACACCGGGAGGGCCCGGAATGGACGGAGTCGGTGGTTCCTGGCTTCACCGGGCGATTCCATATGTGGGCCCCCGATATCACCCGGTACAACGACACCTGGTACCTCTTCTATTCCGTTTCGGCATTCGGTCGGAACACTTCCGCCATCGGCGTCGCCACCACCACCACGCTGAACCCCGAAGATCCCCGCTTCCAGTGGGTCGACCAGGGGATGGTCCTGCAGTCGATCCCCGGACGTGACCTGTGGAACGCCATCGATCCGAACATCAGCTACGACGAAGATGGCCATCCCTGGATGGTGTTCGGATCCTTCTGGACGGGTATGAAGCTCGTGAAGCTCGACCCGAGCATGACGCGCATCGCCGAGCCGCAGGAGTGGCGAACCGTCGCGGCCCAGGAACGCACCTTCCCGACTGATGATACCAGCGCCGGAAGCGGGGTCATCGAAGCCCCCTTCATCTTCAGGAGGAATGGCGAATACTACCTCTTCGTCTCACTGGGCCGATGCTGCCGCGGTGCGGAAAGCACCTACCATGTCGCGGTCGGGCGCGCGGATTCCATCACCGGTCCCTATCTCGACAGAGATGGCGTTGATCTCGCCCATGGCGGCGGCACGGTCATCATGCGCGGCAACGAAAATTATGCAGGGATCGGCCACAACGCGGCAGTTTCCTTCGATGGGCAGGACTATTTCGTGTCGCACGCCTACGATCTTCGCGACAATGGGGACTCCAAGCTGCTGATCCGGCCGATGACATGGGATGCGGAGGGCTGGCCGATCGTCACGCTCGAATAGGAGCAATCAGCCAGAGCGAGGCCCGAAATTTCGGGCTCATGAAACTTCCGCTTTCGTCGCGATAAGGTGCGCCGGTCGGCCGGGAGGGCCAGGCCGGCGCTTCTTCCTGCGGTGTACTCGCGTTTGCAGAATCCGCGCGGTCCAGGTACGAACGCATTCTGATGATACAGGACCCTTGCACCCGCAAGCTGTGTGCTGTACATATATAGACATATATCGCTAGACTATTCTGTTGTGGAATACGCGGAGGGTGGCATGTCGGCATCGAACGCGGTCAGGGTTTCTCCGGAGAAGACACCGGACGAGGGCGGGGCGGCGTTCCGCACCTTCTTCCGGATTGCGGAGTTGTGGAAGCTTTCCGTGGAGGAGCAGATGACGCTGCTCGGGGTGGCAGCCCGGTCGACCTACTACAAGTGGAGGACCGATCCCCCCCGGAAGCTGCAGCCGGACCTTCTCGAGCGGTTCTCGTATATTTTCGGGATCTACAAGGCGCTGCAGCTTCTTCTGCCGGACGAAGAGGCGGCCGATGCCTGGATCCGTCGGCCGAACTCGGCGCCACTGTTCGGCGGGCGTTCGGCGCTCGATCGGCTTCTGTCGGGTCATGTGGCCGATCTGTACGAGGTCCGCCGCTATCTGGACGCCGAGCGGGGGTAGCGTGATCGATCCTGCGGATGTGCCCGTCAGGGGGATCGAGTGGTCACCCTGTTTCCGTATCATTCCGAGTCGTTATCCTCCCCGGAATCTCTTCGCACGTGTCGCGGATGAGGCCGATCTGGAGGCGGTGTTCGCGATCGAATCGATCACGAACGACCGGCTTCGGGACGAGCGGGGAGAGATCCGGCTGGTCGCGCCGGAAGATCGTTCCCGCATCGCCGGCATGGCATTTGTCATGGCGCCCTTTACGCATATCGCTCCGGCCGGCACCCGTTTTACGGATGGGACCTTCGGGGCCTTCTATGCCGGTCGCGATCTGGACACCGCCATCGATGAAACGGTTTACCACCGTGAGCGTTTCCTTGCAGCGACGGAGGAAGCCCCGATGGAGGTGGAGATGCGCGTCCTGCGCGTCCGGCTCAGCGCCGAGGTGTACGATGTCCGTTCGCTCGGGGATCGATATCCCGAGATCTACGACCGCGACAACTACTCCGCGTCGCAGCACTTCGGGCGCGCGGTCCGTGAGGCGGCGGGGTCCGGTATCGTGTATGACAGCGTTCGCCGGGAGGGTGGAGAGTGTGTTGCGATCTATCGACCGCGTGCGATCGTGCGCTGTCAGCAGGCGCAGCATCTCGCCTACGTCTGGGATGGACGGCGGATAAGTTCCGTATACGAGAAGAAGGTGCTACGCTGACACGCCTTCCGCCCCGATCGGCGTCCTGCCGGGGTCGCAGGTGGTCGCGTAGATAGGGCAGGTTCGGGCTGTGCAGGCTCTTTGCACGAGTAACCGGAGCGCTGAAGATGCGCACGGTATGAAAAACGCTTCGGCGAAAACGGCAGAAGGGCGAAATCCTTCAGAAGGCCCCAACAGGAATCTGGCGAAGTTATGGATCTGGTCACCTACCTGTTCGAATTCATCCTGCACATCGACACTCATCTGACGGAGATCGTCACGGAGTATGGAGGATGGACGTACGCGATTCTCTTCCTGATCGTCTTCTGTGAAACAGGGCTGGTGGTGACACCCTTCCTTCCTGGTGATTCCCTGCTTTTCGCAGCCGGGACCCTTGCCGCGGGGGATGCGCTCCATCCGATCCCTCTGCTTGGCCTTCTGAGTCTCGCCGCGATTATTGGCGACAGCGTCAACTATTCGATCGGGTCCTATTTCGGTCTCAAGGCCTTCCGCCCGGGGAATCGCATCCTGAAGCCGGAGTATCTCGCCAAAACCGAGTCGTTCTATGCCAAGCATGGTGGCAAGACGATCATCCTGGCGCGTTTTGCTCCCATCGTCAGGACGTATGCACCCTTCGTTGCGGGCGCTGGGAAGATGCCGTACGGTCAGTTCATCTTCTACAATGTGGTGGGCGGTCTGGTGTGGGTTTTCCTGTTCGTCCTCGGCGGGTACCTGTTCGGCACGATTCCGATCGTACAGGAGAACTTCGGGCTGGTCATCATCGCCATCATTCTTCTTTCGGTCATGCCGATGGTCGTCGAGGTCGTGCGGCATCGGAGGGAATCGCCGCAGGCTCCCTGACGGGCAGGCCTCATGGCGGATCGTGCTGCTGGTTTTCGAGACACAGGAGATGGGGGGCCGGGGCTGATCCGCGCGGTCTCCCGCTGGCAGATCGTCGGCCTGGCCGTCAATGATGTTATCGGTAGCGGCGTGTTCCTGCTGCCGGCCGCAGCCGCCGCGCTGCTCGGGGGCGCGAGCATCTTCGCGGTGGTGCTCGCGGGGTGCGCCGTGGGGCTTCTGGTTCTCTGTTTCGCTGAAGCTGCGGGGTACTTCGATGAGCCGGGTGGTGCCTATCTCTATACCCGTGAAGCGTTCGGCGACTTCGTGGGGTTCGAGGTCGGGTGGATGACCTGGCTCGCGCGGATCGCGTCGGTCGCGTCGCTATCCGCCGGCCTCGCAGTCGCGACGAGCTACCTTCTCCCGGGTGCGGACAGCGGCCTGCTGAGAATTGCCGTCATCACGATCCCTCTGGTGATCCTGACGCTCATCAACGTGGTGGGGGTCCGACCCGGGGCGGGTGTGGCGGTCGGGTTCGCTATCGCCAAGTCTTTGCCGCTGCTCATTTTCGTCGCGGTAGGCATCTTCGCGATTGACTGGTCGCGCCTCGGCGGGATGCAGATGCCGGCGTTCGAGACCTTCGGCGAGGCGTCGTTGCTCCTGCTCTTCGCCTACGCCGGCTTCGAGAACACTCCTGCCGCGGCCGGAGAATATCGGAATCCGCAGCGTGACGTGCCCTTTGCGCTGCTGACGATGATCGCACTGGTCACGCTGCTGTACACCCTCGTCCAGATGGTTGCCGTCGGAACTTTGCCCGGGCTGGCGGAGTCCGCGTCACCGCTGGCGGAGTCGGCGACGCTCTTCCTGGGGGCGGGCGCCGGTCTGCTGATGACCGTCGGTGCGATGGTTTCGATCACGGGGAACATCGGAAACACGACGCTGGTGGGGCCCCGTTATCTTTTCGCGATCAGCCGTGACGGGTTCGGTCCCTCTCTGTTCGGGAGGGTGCATCCGCGGTTCAGGACGCCTGCCGCTGCAATCATTCTGCAGTCGTCCATCGCGCTGATCCTGGCGCTAACCGGGAGCTTCGTAGAGTTGGCGATGCTCTCCATCGTCGCCCGGCTCGCGACGTACATCGGGACGGCGGCGGCGATCCCCATCCTGCGGCGAAAGCGCGAGGCGAAGCCCGGCGCATTCCGCCTTCCCGGCGGACCCATCATCCCCGTCGGAGCACTTGTCCTCTGCCTCCTCTTCATGGCCAGCGCCACCACCGCCAATCTCGTAGCGGGGGTGATCGCGCTCGGTGCCGGGGGTGTCATCTATCTTCTGCGGCAGAATCCCGCCTGAACGAAGGCGTGGGCCCGAAGAGGAGAACTCCCGGCCCCGCCGACTCAGGATCCTGCAGCTTCAACGGCCGGTCCGTCTCCACTCTCCCGACCCGACCGGATGGAGGGCATCGTCTGCACTTGGACGAGGGGCGCCGACTCGGTCTCCCCCGCGCTCCTTGAGCGACGCCTCCTCCTGCGGCGCTTCTTCTCGAGGATCTCCTCGACATAGACGCGCCGGGTGATCACCATGACCACCGCGAGCACGGGCACCGCCAGCACCAGACCCACCCCGCCGAAGAGGTCCGCCATCACCAGGACCGAAACGATCGACAGAACCGGCGGAAGCCGTATCTGCCGCTGCATGATCAGCGGGTGGACGACATTCGCCTCCACGAGGTGGACGACCACCCCCAGCAGGAGGACGAGGAGCGCCTGGAGAGGCCCGTCCAGCCCCAGAACGAAGAGTGCGGGTAGAACTGTCGAGACGAGCGTTCCGAAGAAGGGGACCACCACCGCCACGCCCGTGAAGACCCCGAAGGCGAGTGCGAAGGGCACCCCGAGGATGACCAGGCCGACCCAGGTCAGGACGGCGAGGATCACCATCGCCACGAGCTGCGCGCCGATCCAGGCCCGTAGGGTGACGCCCAGCTCCTGAAGGATGCTTCTGGCCAGCGCGCGCCGCCGGACGGGGATGAGCCGAACCAGGCCATCCGTATACAACGTCGGATGCAGCGTGAGATAGATCGACATGACGATCACGCTCACGAAGTGGATCAGCACCCCGACCCCGTCGAAGAGGACCGGAATGAGCTCCCGGACACTACCGGTCAGGCTCCTCTGCGCCTCGTGGATCTGCTGTTCGATGGTGGCTGCATCGGGGAGCACCCCTCGGACCACCGGATAGGTCTCCCCGAGCTCGAGGAGATAGGTCGTCCATCCTGCCACCGATGTCGGGAGGGTGCCCGCCAGATCGCGGACCTGCTGGATCAGTGCCGGCAGGATGAGGTAGACGATCGCCGAAATACCCAGCCCCGTCAGGAAGATGGCGAGCAGAAGGCCGATATGCCTTCCAATCCTGAAGCGCTTCTGAAAGAAGTCGGTCAGGCCACCCAGATAGATCGCAAATAGGATCGCGATCAGCAGCAGGGCCAGCGTTTCTACGACGTGGTAGAAGAAGAGAAGGAGCAGGACGACCGCGGCCGTCAGCGCCAGGGCTGCGTAGCGCGGTTTCCGAAGATCGCTTAATGAGCTGTTCATCTGCAGCTGGAAGGGGTACGACGGATGACGCCGCTCATACACCGCTGGGGCGCGTAAGTGGCACTATCCGGCGCACGGATCGGTCGTGTGTCTGCTGCTGTACTTCGAGTCAGGGGTGAATCACTTCGCCACGGGAGAGCATCCCGACCAGCTTCTCCACCCAGCGGGCGCGCGTCTCCGGCTTCCGGGCGGTCTGGATGCGAAAGAGGACTGCGTAACGGTTGGCGGAGTTCAGGGACTCGAAGGTGGCCCGCGCCGCCGGATTCATCTCCAGGGCGAGGGCGAGGTCTTCCGGGACAGTCGCATTCTTCGGCGAGTCGTAGGCGGCATCCCAGCGGCCATCGGCCCTGGCTGCTTCGATAGCCTTCCGTCCCCCCTCCTTCATGCGGCCTTCGTCGATCAGCCGCAGCGCCTTTTCGCGGTTGATCTTCGACCAGATGCTGCGCGGGCCGCGCGGTGTAAAGCGCTGGAGCGACGATCGGTCGTCGTAGGACTTCTTCTGGCTGTCGATCCAGCCGTAGCAAAGCCCGGCTTCCAGCGCATCCGTGTACGAGACCGAGGCGAGGCCTGAATTCTTCCGGCCGAGCCGCAGCCAGACGCCCGGGCTCGAATCGGCGTTCTCCGAGAGCCAGCGCTCCCAGCTTTCGAGATCCTCCACATGAAGGATGGGCAGTTCGGGGGCAGGGGTGCGGCGGGCCATCAGCGGGCTTCTTTCATGGGATGTGAAGGGCGGTGAGTACGCGTTTGACCGACGAAGGGCGTCATCCGGCGTTCTTGAGAGCGGCGTTGATCTTCAGGAGTGTGGCCCAGGTCCGGACCGTGCCATCCGTACCGAAAAGCCTCGCGGCGGCGTCGAAAAGAGGGCTCGTGATGATCCCCTCCGGACACCACAGATACGCCGCGCGCGGACCGACTGCGAGCGCCTCCGGTTCCCAGCTTCGGTCGAGCAGCGGTGCAAGGCGGGGTGCCACACTCGTGCTTGCGAAGAAAACGACCTGATAGCGGGATGGATTCACCGCTACATCCTTGAGAGGGTTCGCGGCCACGATCCCGTCGATCTCGCCCTCGGTCAGCACGGTCGTGCGGGAAGAAACGCCGAGCTCCTCGAGCACAACCTTCTCGATCCGGTCGCGCGCCTCGTCTACGGATACCCCGTCGCTCGTATAGACGACATTCCCACTGCTCAGCAGCGTCTTCACACGGGTGAATCCAAGCGCTTCCAGTGATGCGCGGAGGTCTGCCATCGTCACCCTCTTCGCCTTCCCGACATTGATCCCCCGAAGAAGAGCAACCTGACGTTCGTTCATCTTCCCCCGTTTGCGTGCGGGTAAGTCGCGACCTCTGCGGAGAGAGGGCCGGGTTTCATTGCGAGAATTCGATCTTCGCCGTGAGTGAGAAGAAGTCCAGATAACGACGGAAGGCCTCCGCGGCTTCCCTCTTGAGCGCAGCGCTCGGCCTCGCGAAGGTCCTCACTGTGATGGTGCTGTCTTTACCTTTGCGTTGCTGCTTCCAGGTTCCTGCCACCTGCCCGCCGCGCACCAGAACGGCCTCGATCATTCCGCCGCCTGCGTTGATCCTCCTGGTGAATTCGGGCGAGAGCACCGCCGACCGGTCGCGGTAGCCGACAAGGTATTCGTCGAAAGCGGGCAGGACGAAGGTCTGCTCGGGTTGCGGCAGATCGAGCGCTTCCGGAGCGAACCAGTAGCTGCGATTGCCGACCTGCTGAAAGACGAGGCCTTCCGCCAGTTCCGTCGCTTTCCTCGCATCTACGACCTTCAGGCCGGACCACCAGGCGAAATCGTGGACCGTGGCGGGACCATGACCCGAATAGTAGCGGTGCGCGAGGCGGGCGAGGGCTTCTTCCCGCTCGAGCGAAGGCGTGGCCGGGATCCAGTCGTCGAACAGCACAATCGTCTGCTGATTGCCTTCGCGAGGCCCGAGGCAGACGATCCGGTCGAGCGCCGCGCGATTGAGCAGGTGATAGCCGAACTCTCCGGCGGGAATCCCCCCTTCATGAAGAACCTCGTAGAGCGCCGGTCGGGTGAGTCTGCGGCCCTTCGCAAGCGACTCCGCCATCAGCGCCTGACTGCGCGCGACCATCGGATCGGTGATTCCCCGCTGACGAGAATGACGTCCGAAAGAGGCCGCCATATCGGGCCCCAGGAGCTCCAGCATCCAGCGTGCGTCGGCCGCGGCGACGAGGTGAAGTGTTCCCCGCATCGGCCAGGTGCGAACGATCGAGCCCTCCGCGATCGCGGCCTCTACCGTGCTTAGGGTGCTGTTGATGGAACGCAGCCCGACCGCCCAGAGGGAAGGCGAATGAGCCTGACCCTGAACCGCACCGAGCGACCGCACCGCGTCGAGCGGGGTCGACGCGGGTCCGGAGATGCGTTGGCGCAGTAGTCGCATACGCGGAATGTCCAATGCAGTCCGATCGATCACAGGGAAGAAGATCGTTGTCCGATGGGGCCCAACACTTTAGCACGGCAGCGCGTCGTAATGAAGAGGTAGCCGGAAGCGGGGTTCTTCGACGGCGGGTTGGGAAGCCTCGGATCGAATGAAACAGAAGCGGATGGGAGGAAGGTATGAAACGCAGGAATTTGCTGCTAGCGACGGTGGTGGTAGCGGGCGTCGGCTCGGGAGCGGCGATCCATGGCCACTCGCAGATGGTCGCCCGGACGGTCGCAGTGGCCGTCGAAGGCCCGGTATGCGAGGTGACGCCAAACAGCATAGGGCTCCCGGATGAGGTCGAGGAGACGAGTGGTCTGGCGCTGGGGCGGGCCCGACCGAACGTCCTCTGGACGCACAACGATGGCGGCGGCGCCGAACTCTACGCACTCGACAGGGATGGTCAGGTGCTCGGCCAGGTCATGATCACAGGCGTGACGCTGGATGACTGGGAGGATCTCGGGTCAGGTCCGTGCTCGGATGGCCACTGCCTCTTCATCGCCGATACGGGTGACAACGACGGCGAGCGCGAGCAGATCGCCATCTACCGCGTCGACGAGCCGGTCGAGGGCATCGAAACCGTCAACGCCATTGCGATGCACCTCCGATATCCTGACGGGAAGTGGGATGCCGAAGCGATCTTCGTAGTTCCTGACGGAGACATCCATCTCGTGACGAAGGGGCGGGAGGGCGCGGTCGTTCTGTATCGCGTGCCGGCTTCGGCCGGGCCCGACTCCGTCGCGACGCTGGAGCGTATCCGCGAGCTCTTTCCCGCGACCCCGGCGAATGAAGATCGCATCACGGGTGGAGGGATCAGCCCGGACGGCCTGTGGGTGGGAATCCGATCGAAAAGCTCACTCTATTTCTACCCGACCCAGGATCTGCTCGATCCGGACACGCCGGTCGAACCCACCGTCATCGACCTTCGACCGCTCGGGGAGCCTCAGGGTGAGGCGTTGGCGATCGATGCCGACGGGACAGTCTGGTTGACCAGCGAAGCGGAGAACGACGACGTGGAGCCGCTGCTCTCGCGCATCCAGTGTACCTTCCCTGCGTGAGGTACCACGCCATGAAGACGGAGGGCCGGCTGCGGAGACGGGTGGTGGGATCGCGCGCGCCGTCGGCCGGGATCCTGGCCGGCGGTATCGTTCTTCTGGCCAGTGCGGTCCTGCCCATCGGGATCGCCGCCCAGGAGGAGTACGTAACGATACAGGCCGGCGAGCGCTACAGTGCCGGCGGCCTCAAGCAGCTCGTCCTGGGGAGGGACTATCGTGAGCTCTGGGCGACGCCCGTCCGGGTTCCTGTCCTGAGTCCCGATACCTTCGCGGGCGGGTTGACGCCGCTCGAGCGGGGTGGCGGGCGTCAGACGATCTCGGTCCGCTTCGGGGATGCAGATGGTCGCGAGTATGTCTTCCGTTCGGTCGACAAGGCGCAGGGGCGCGGCCTGCATCCCGACCTGCACCGAACGCTCGTCAGCTACATCGTTCAGGACCAGGTGAGCTCCAAGCATCCGGCGGCCGCTGTTATGGTTGCGCCTCTGCTCGAGGCTGTCGGGATCCTTCACGCAAAGCCGCGCCTCGCCCTGCTGGCGGACCATCCTTCGCTGGGGGAGTTCAGGGAGGAGTTCGCCGGCCTCTACGGGATCATCGAAGAGCGCCCGACCGAAACCGAGGGAGTTGGTCCCTTCGGGGAGTACGAGCGGCTGATCGGTACCGATCGGCTGATGGAAAGGGTAGAGGAGAGCTCAGAGGATCGGGTCGACGATCGGGCGTATCTCACAGCGCGGCTCATGGACCTCCTCCTTGGTGACTGGGACCGCCATGAGGATCAGTGGCGATGGGCGCAGGTCGACCGCGACGGCCGCCGGTACTGGCTGCCGATTCCGCGCGACAGAGATAACGCCTTCTCCTCTGTCGACGGCCTCATCGGTGTTGTCGGGGGGGCAGTGCGCCCCTACGTGCTCTCCTTCGAGCATGAGATCACCAATATCGATGGGCTCACCTACAATGGCAGACGCCTCGACAGATGGTTCCTCGCCGAGCTGCCGGCCGAAGCCTGGGATTCGATAGCGCGCAGCATTCAGGACCGTCTCACGGACGATGTCATCGCCGATGCGGTTCGCAGGCAACCCCCGGAGTACTACGCCCTGAGCGGGCCGCTTCTCGAGCAGAAGCTCCGATCGCGCCGGGACGACCTTCGGCGGGCGGCTGAGGAGTTCCGGGCGCTGCTGACGGGGGCGATCGACATCCGCGGGACGGATGACGATGAAAGTCTCGTGGTCGAGCGCGCCCCGGATGGCTCGGTCGAAGTGGTGATCTCGGGGGGCGAAGGGGGCGAGTACTTCCGCCGGATCATCCCGGCCGGGGAGACGCGCGAGATCCGGATCGATATGCGCGGGGGCGCGGATTCAGTCCTGGTCGGTGGGGCGGGAGCTTCGCGTCCCCTGATTCGCGTCCTCGGTGGCGGCGGTTCAGATCTGATGACGGACCGGACCCCGCGGGGCGGCGGGCGGGTGATCTTCTACGACGAGGACGACGACACGGAGTTCGAGCTCGCCGCCGGGACCCTCGTCGACCGAAGAGAGTTCGAAATGCCCACGCGCGACACTCTCACGCAGAACAATCAGCCGCCGGAAAGGGAGTGGGGCTCCGAGAGCTCCCTTCTCGTCCCGGGCGGGCGGTGGATTTCGGAAGTGGGGCCCGTCATCACCCTGGGGCCCGAGTGGACGCGCTTCGGCTTCCGACGCTTCCCCTACGCGCGGAGGACGAGCGTGTCGATCGAGGTCGCGCCGATCGAAATGAAGTTCGGGATATCGGCGATCTACGATGTCGTGCGCACCGGGGGAGATGGGGGGCTGCGCCTGGAGGCCGGCGCCACACGGATCGACGTCACACGATTCTACGGCTACGGCAACGAACCCTTCGATGCCGTGGTGGAGGACAATCGCTTCTGGTCCGATCGGTTCTGGGGTCGTGTCGAGGTAGTCGAGTATCTTTCCCCGCGTACGGAAGTGCGCTTCGGGCCTGAGATCGTGCATGTCGATCCGGATCCTGATTTCGTCAGTGAAGCGGGCAGCGCCCCCGGCCTGCGACCCTTCACACTCGGCGGAATCACCGCCACGGGGGTGTACGACGGCCGCGATTCGGATTCGTATCCGACTGACGGCGCTCATGTGGAGGCATCGGTTCAATGGATGCCGTACGCGCAGGGCGATGCACCGGGTGCGTTTGCGCGGAATACGGTCGTAGCCCGGGCCTTCCATCGACTGCCGCTGCCCCTGGAAAGCGTTCTTGCGCTGCGTGGGGGAGGCGAGGCCGTCTGGGGAACGCCGCCGCTGCAGTACGCTCCGGCTGTGGGAGGGAGCAGTACCGTCCGCGGCTTTCAGACTGACAGGTTCCGGGGCGATGCGTCTCTCTATGGTTCGGCCGAGCTGAGAAATCGGCTGGGGCGGATCAACCTGCTGATATCGCGTGGTGATTTCGGCACGATCGCCGTTGCGGATGCAGGACGCGTTTTCGGGGAGGGCTCAGTCTTCGAGGAAAATCACTGGCACTACGGCTTCGGAGGCGGAGTGTGGTTCGGCCCCATCGATCGGAAGTACGCAGCGCACCTGGTGGCGGTGCAGGGTGAAGGGTTGAGGATCAGCGTCGGGGTAGGGATGCCCTTCTGAGGATGTCCGTATGGATCGATTCTCTACACGGAGCTTATGCGGAAGGCGCGGCTTGGGATATCCGGGGCTTAGGCTGTCGGCCCTACCGAACGGATGAGCCTTTCCTGATCGTGTGATGAAAACGGCCGGGTCCGCAGAGCCGAAGCTCCGGCGGACCCGGCCGGTCATTGGTCCCGAAGCCGGGAGCCGAATTCAGGCGGCGGTTCAGCGGTGCTGGAAGCCGACCATCCCCTCGGAGTTGGTACGGACTCGCAGAAGCTGACGGTTGGAAGTGATGAAGAGATCGCTGCCGTCGCCGCCCCACGCCACATTCGCCGTCGGCTGGTTCGTCAGGATCCGGCCGAGCAGGGTGCCGTCCGGCGCGATGACGTGAACGCCACCGGCCGCGGTCGCCCAGAGGTTGCCGTGCGCGTCGAATGCGAAACCATCCTGCGTTCCCGGCCCGCTCTCCGTGACCTCACGGAAGACGCTACCCTCGCCGACCGAGCCATCCTCGTTGATCGGGTACGCCACCCAGGCGCGCTGCTCGCGATCGGAGTTCGCCACGATAAGCGTCTTCCCGTCCGGTGTCACACCGATGCCGTTCGGCGCGCTCAGCTCACTCGTCACGAGGTGAACCGTGCCGTCCGGAGTTACGCGGTAGACCCCGTTGAAATCCTGCTCCTTCTCGGTGGAGTTGAAGGTGCCGGGCAGCCCGTAGGGCGGATCGGTGAAGTACAGGTCGCCATTGGGGCCGAAGACGAGGTCGTTCGGGCTGTTCAGCCGCTTCCCATCGTAGCGGTCCGCGATGGTCGTGAACGATCCGTCCGCCTCGCGACGGGCGATCCGGCGATCGCCATGCTGCGCCAGGAGCAGGCGACCCTCGCTATCGAGGGCGAGGCCATTGCTGCCCGGCTCGCGGCCCTGGAAAGGCTCGGTCCCGGTGTAGCCGCTCGGCTCGAAGTAGCGCGTCAGCCCTTCGCCTTCCTTCCAGCGGAAAACGACGTTGGAGACGACGTCCGAGAGGAGGAGCGCGTTGTCGCTCGCGATCCAGACGGGGCCTTCCGCCCACTGGATTCCCTCTCCGAGCACCTCGATGGCGGCATCCTGGGGGATCAGCGCGTCGAAGCGAGGATCCAGTCTTTCGAAGGACATCGGCGCCGGCTGACCCATACCGGGCTGAGCGACTGCTTGTGACGCTCCTGCACCCACCAGGAAGAGCGCGGAAAGAAGAGGAAATCGACTGCGCATTGGCTGGAAGCTCCTTCAGGTTGACGGACACACGGACATTACAATCCGATTGGCGCTTCGTCCGGCCGTGGCCGGCGGGCACCGCGAGTCAAAGGACTGCCGTTTGACCTTCGTACGCGAAGCGGTCAAGGTACCCCTCTACCCCAGGAAATGCAGATGGGATCCAATCGTGCAGAATCACTTACATTGTGGTCCCTGAATGCTGACTCTGTCGCGGGCGGGGGTTCGTCGCTGTCCGGGGTATGGCCGTATTGACGATTGAACACAGAAGATCCAGGACTCCCCCCAGTGGCACGAAACTTACCCCGTGAAGCATCGTTTACCCTGCGAACTCGCGCTTCCTGTGCCGTCAGATTTATTGCGGCCGGGTCGATTCGCTTCGACGAAAGCGTTTAGATGTCGAAAGGTGCCAGCCGGGAAACACCTCTCGGTACACTACGGACGATCGGCAAGGAGTCCGCTATGAGCGGCCCTGTCATCCCCCCCGCCGATGATGATACCCTCTTCCGCAGGTTGGTGGAGAGCGTTCAGGATTACGCGATCTTCGCGCTCGATCCGAAGGGCGTGGTCGTAACGTGGAACGCAGGCGCGCAGAGTCTCAAGGGCTATGCGGCCCATGAGATCATCGGGAAGCACTTTTCGACCTTCTATCCGCCCGAAGATATCGCGGCCGGGAAGCCGGAGCGCGAGATCGTCGATGCGATCCGGGACGGCCGCGTCGAGGATGAGGGGTGGCGGATACGGAAGGATGGCAGCCGCTTCTGGGCGAATGTCGTCATTACCTCTCTGCGCAATGATGAGGGGGAGCTCATCGGCTTCGCGAAGGTCACACGAGACCAGACCGAGCGGCGCCGACACGACGAGGAGCTGCGCATCAGCGAGGAGCGCTTCCGGCTGCTCGTACAGGGGGTGCGGGACTATGCCATCTTCATGCTGGACCCGAATGGGCGTGTAGCGAGCTGGAACGCGGGGGCGGAGCGGATCAAGGGGTATACTGCGGAAGAGATCATCGGTCAGCACATCAACGCCTTCTATCCTGCCGCCGACGTCGCGGCGAACAAGACGAAGATGGAGCTGGACCACGCTTCCCGTTTCGGCTCGTACGAGGAGGAGGGGTGGCGCGTCCGCAAGGATGGGAGCTGCTTCTGGGCGAATGTGCTCATCACGGCGATCCGCAGTCCGGAGGGCAATCTCGTCGGCTTTGCGAAGGTGACCCGCGACCTGACCGAGCGGAAGGCAGCTCAGGAAAGGTCGATCGCCGACGCCCGCCGGATCGCCGAGACGGAGTCGGCCAGCCGAACGAAGAGCGAGTTCCTGGCAGCGATGTCACACGAGCTCCGGACTCCGATAAATGCGACGCTGGGCTACACCGACCTCATGGAGATGGGCGTCGGGGGCGACCTGTCGGAACAGCATCAGGACTATCTCGCCCGCATCCGCGGAAGCCAGCAGTATCTGCTGCGGATCATCACGGATCTGCTGAACTACAGCCGCATCGAAGCGGGGCAGGTCGAGTACGACGTCGAGAATGTGATCGTCCACGATGTGGTGGACGCCGTCCTCCCGATGATCGAGCCGCAGGCGCTGTCGAAGGGGCTCACGATCCGGCATGGACCCTGTCCCGCCGGCCTCGAAGCGCAGGCGGACCGGGCGCGTGCGGAGCAGATCGTGCTGAATCTTCTGGTGAACGCGGTGAAGTTCACGCCTCCGGGCGGGTCGATCAGGGTGGGGTGCGGGAGCAGTGGCTCGCGGGTGGTCATCACCGTCGCCGATACGGGGCCGGGCGTGCCGCAGGAGCACCAGACCTCCATCTTCGAGCCATTCGTCCAGGTCGGCCGCTCGCTGACGAGCGGGCATGAGGGCACCGGCCTGGGCCTCGCGATCAGCAGGGACCTCGCGCGAGCGATGGGGGGGGATCTCTCTCTCGACAGCTCCGGCGAGGGCGCGACCTTCACGGTGTCGCTGCGGCCCTCGACCGAAAAGCGTGCGGGAAGGCGCCGGTAGGAGGGAGGGGGAATCGGCCCCGACTGACTTCTCCCGGTTCGCCTTTCACTGCGCGAGCGGGCCCAGGCTGATGACCCTTCGACCCCTTCCATAGCCGTTCCCTCCGGTGACCTGCCGGGTCGCCTTGAGCGGGGAAGACGAAGGGCGCGGGGAGGTCGCTCTGATCCCGCACATCTTTCATCCCGCTCCATCTCCTCTGTGATCAGCTTGACGCAGCGCATTCCTGCATCACATTGATTCGAGGTCTTCATGCGCGCGGCCAGCAGCGCGGCAGCGCCCGAAGCAGCCCTCAGCCGGGTCCACCCGCCCGGCCCGGCCGTCCCGTCTTGCCAGTCCGTTCAAGCTTTCCAATCCAGACCTCCCGCAACCCTCCCTCCAAGGAGAGCCGATGCAACCCACCGGGCTGCCTGGCGACCACGCCACCCAACCCGCGCTCGCCGGCGACGTTTCCGAAGCCCGTCCGGGAGATGGCGCCCCACCACCACGCTTCGGCTATCGCTGGACGATCTGTGCTCTCCTCTTCATCGCGACGACGATCAACTACATCGATCGCCAGGTGCTGGGCCTCCTCGCACCGCAGCTGACGGAGGAGTTCGGGTGGAGCGAAACCGATTACGGAACGATCGTCTCCTGGTTCAGTCTGGCGTACGGCATCGGTCTGATGACGATGGGCCGGGTGATGGACTGGATCGGCACGCGGCGGGGCTTTGCCATCTCGATCGTCGTGTGGAGCCTGGCGGCGATGGGGCACGCCTTCGCGCGAAGCGTCGGGGGCTTCTCCCTTGCCCGGGCGCTGCTCGGCCTTGGGGAGGCGGGGAACTTCCCGGGAGCGGTAAAGACGGTTGCGGAATGGTTCCCGAAGAAGGAGCGGGCGCTGGCGGTCGGGATCTTCAATGCGGGGACGAATGTCGGCGCGCTCCTCGCACCGCTCGTGGTCATTTTCCTTGCGGGGACCTTCGGTTGGCAATCGGCCTTCCTCGTCACAGGTGCGGTCGGCTTCATCTGGCTCATCTTCTGGCTCATCATGTACAGGCAGCCTGAAGACCATCCGCGGCTCAGCCGGGAGGAGCTCGCCTATATCCGCAGCGATCCGTTGGAGCCCACGGGCAAGGTGGCGTGGAGGAAGCTCATCACCTACCGGCAGACCTGGGCGTTCATCGTCGGCAAGGGGATGACAGATCCGGTATGGTTCTTCTATCTCTTCTGGCTCCCGAAATTTCTGGATGCCGGGTGGGGGGTGACGCTCTCTGCGCTGGCGGCTCCGATCATCGTGATCTACCTGGTCGGCGATTTCGGATCGGTGGGCGGCGGGTGGCTCTCGAGCCGTCTGATCAGCCGGGGATGGTCGGTGAACAGGGGGCGGAAGGCGGCCATGCTGGTGGCGGCGTGTCTCGTCGTTCCTACGGCATTCGCCCCCTCCACTGGAAGCATGTGGGTGGCCGTTGCACTGGTGAGCGTGGCCGCGGCGGCACACCAGGCGTGGTCCGCGAATCTCTTCACCCTGGTCGGGGACATGTTCCCGCGCAGGGCGGTCGGGTCGGTGGTGGGGATCGGCGGCTTCGCCGGGGCGTTCGCCGGATACATGGCTCAGCGCGCTACCGGATCTCTACTCGACGCGACCGGAAGTGACTATCAGATCATCTTCCTGTTCTGCGGCTCGGCATATCTCGTGGCGTGGCTGATCATCCATGCGCTCGTGCCGCGGATGGAGCCGGCTCAGTTCCCGGCGGAACCTCAGGTGTAGGAATTTTCCCTGCACGGGGTCGGAAGATACCCGGGAGCTGCCGGAAGGAACGAACTGCCTGTCCTCAGGAGGGTACTGATCGGCGGAACACGACTATGATGCGCTACCGTTCGTCCCGGCTCTCTGCCCTCTTCACGGCAGTCGTCTTCCTGCTCATCGGAGCGGGGGACGTATTCGGGTTGCACAGCTGCCCGCACCATGAGAACGCCTCGGCGGGGCATGGGCAGGCGGCGGCTGAGCACGACGGTACCGCGCATCATTCGGCTCACCATGGCGAGGAGGCTGGAACTCCCGCGGGCGGAGCGGACCACTCCGGCGGTCCCTGCATCTGCGGCGGGTCGTGCCCCGCGGTTTCGCTCGCTCCTCTGCCAGCTACCTCGATCTCGATCGTCGAGATCTTTCCGGCCGCCGTACAGCCGGTCGGAATCCGCGACAGGATCGCACCTCGGGAACGCTTCCTCCCCTTCTTCCTTCCGTACGCCAACGCACCGCCCCTGATCGGCTGAGCTGTACCGACACGTTCGGTACGGTGGAACTCCCAACTCCATGACGATGACGCCGGTCCGCGCTGCTGGGACAGGGCTTCGACCGCGCACGTCCAACTCAGCCCTTCAGGGAGAGAGCATGCATCCGTTCGATATAGATTCGATTCGGCGACGCGTTGTATCCGTCGCTGCATTTGTGGCACTTCTGATCACAGTCATACCGCTCGCCGCCCAATCGCCCGGGACGATTTCCGGGACGGTCTACGCTGGCGATTCATCACCACTCGCGGGGGTACGGATCCAGGTCGATCCGGGCGGCCCGATTACCATTTCCGATTCCCGGGGGAGCTACCGGCTGACCGGCCTTCCCGCCGGCCCGGTCGTTCTGAATGTCTCCCGGCTCGGCTACAACACCCTGAACCGGGCGCTGACCCTCCCGACCGCCGGGCTGCAGGGTGTCGATTTCACGCTGGATGAGCAGCCACTCGAGCTGGCGGGGCTGGTGGTGAGCGCTAGCCGGGAGGTCCAGTCGCTTGCCGAAACCCCTGCCAACATCAGCCTCGTGCGTGGTGCCGAGATCCGGGCTGCAGGCGCGGCGCACCCGAGCGAGATCATGCGTCAGGTGCCGGGCGCCTGGGTGAGCGTGACCGGAGGCGAGGGCCATCAGACGGCGATCCGTCAGCCTCTGACGACCTCCCCCGTCTATCTCTTCCTCGAAGATGGTATCCCGACGAGGTCGACGGGCTTCTTCAATCACAACGCCCTGTACGAGATCAACCTGCCGCAGGCGGACCGCATCGAGGTGATCAAGGGGCCGGTCACCGCGCTGTACGGCAGCGACGCGATCGGCGGAATCATCGATGTCGGAACGAGAGCGCCGAGCCGGGTGCCCGAGCTCGAGCTGTCCGCGGAGGGGGGCTCCTTCGGGTGGCAGCGCTTCCTGATGACCGGGAGCACGACATTCGGAGAGAATGGTGTCCGCATCGATGCCAACGCCACCCGCACAGACGGCTGGCGCGACGCGACCGAGTACAAGCGTCAGAGCGGCACGGTTCGGTGGGACCGTCCTCTGGGGGATGGCGCGCTGCGCACCGTCGCGACCTTCTCGAATATCGACCAGGGAACTGCCGGTTCGTCGGCGCTCAACGCGGAGGACTACTCGGCAGATCCGACGATCAACTACACCCCGATCTCCTATCGTACCGTGCAGGCGTTCCGCCTGTCGACGGAGTATGCCCGCGAGTCAGGGCGGTCACTTCTAAGCCTCACCCCATTCGCCAGATGGAATGAGATGGAGCTGCTGGCGAACTGGTCGCTGACCTACGACCCCACCGTCTACACAACGGGTCACCGTTCCCTCGGGCTGCTCGCGAAGCTTCGTCACGACTTCGAGCCGCTCCGTTCGCGGGTCATCGCCGGGGTCGACGTCGATTACTCGCCCGGCTTCCGGAAGGAGACGCTTCTACAGCCGGTGCGGGAGGGTCGGGTCTTCACCAGCTACACCGATCTCGGCACGATTTACGACTATGATGTGACGTACCGCGCCGTCTCGCCCTACGTGCAGGCCGAGTTTTCGCCTGCTTCGAAGGTCCGGTTGGTGGGCGGGCTCCGCTATGATCGGATGGGCTTCGACTATGAGAGCGCGCTCGATCCGCTCGATGAAGGTCGTCATCGACGGCCGGCCGATACCTCCGTCGACTATGGACATCTGAGCCCGAAGCTGGGTGCCGCCGTCGACCTCTCACTGGCGCTGAACCTCTTCGCCAACTACGGGCACGGCTTCCGGGCGCCTTCCGAGGGGCAGCTTTTCCGGCAGGGCCAGGCGGTCAACACGATCGGTCTGGATCCGGTAAAGGTCGACAGCTACGAGGGGGGGATCCGCGGTCTGCTCCTCGACCGGGTTCGTTACGATCTCTCCGTGTACACGATGACGAAGCGGGATGACATCCTCAGCTTCACCAACCCGGACGGCTCGACTGAGACGGTGAACGCAGGAGAAACCCTTCACCGCGGCGTCGAGGTCGGATTCAGCGTCGACCTCGCCACGGGCCTTCGGGCTGATCTCGCCTACTCCCGCGCCAGGCACACCTACGAGGAGTGGCAGCCCCGGGCGGGAACGGACTTCGCGGGCAGCGAGATCGAAACGGCGCCCAGGTCGCTCGCCAATGCCTCGGTCACCTACACCCCCGGCTTCCTGCCGGATGGCCGCATCGGTCTGGAGTGGACGCGTGTCGGAAGCTACTGGATGGATCCGCAGAACACCCACAAGTACGATGGCCACGACCTGGTCAATGTGCGGGCCGCTCTTCCGATCGTCGCGGGGATCAGCGTCTTCGGCCGGCTGATGAACGTCACAGGGGAGCGTTATGCGGAATCGTCGTCGTACACGGTGGCGCGCGGCGAGGAGTTCGCGCCCGGGATGCCCCGCACGCTGTACATCGGGATTCAACGGAATTGAGGATTGCCATGATTCAGGATCCGACCGGTCTGCGGCAGGTGTCGCGGACCGCGCCCTCCGCCGGCTTGCGCCGGCGGAGGTACCTGCTGCAGGCAAGCCTGCTGATGGTCGGCGCGGTGTCGCTCTCCGGCTGCCTCGGCGGAGGCTCCACGGTCGCCATCGGTGAGGGGAAGACGCTCTCCGTCGGCGAGGTCGGCAACCCCACCGTTGCAGTGCATCAGGACGGCACCCACTACGTCGCGTGGGTGGAGATCGGCGCGGAAGGTGGAGACGTCTATCTCTCGGCCGTCCGCCCTGACGGTGAGCCTGCCACCGAGCCCGTTCGTGTGAATGACATCCCCGGGGATGCTGATCCGCACGAGCAGGCGCCGCCGCAGGTGGAGATCTCGCCGGATGGCAGTGTGCTCGTCGTCTGGCAGCGGAAGGTCGAAGCGCCATGGCTCGACTTCGGCGGCGCGGACCTTCGCCTCGCACGCTCGATCGATGGGGGGCGCAGCTTCCTACCCGCTGTGACCGTCAACGACAACGCTTCCACATCACCCGTTCGCATCAGCTTTCACGACATCACCAGTGCGCCCGACGGAACGATCCTCGTTTCCTGGATCGATGCGCGGGTTCGTGACAGCGCCCGCGAGCACGCCTACCACGAGGGTATATCCCACGGCCACGGCGCCGGCGGGATGCCCTCCCTGGAGGGGGAGCCGGGTACCGAGATTCGTCTGGCCATCTCGCACGACGGGGGCGCCAGCTTCTCGAAGAGCCTCGTCGTCGATGGCGATACCTGCCCCTGCTGCCGTACGTCGGTGGCGGTGGGGCCTGACGGGGCGATCTATCTCGGATGGCGGAAGGTGTTCAATGGTCAGGTCCGCGACATCGCAGTCGCGCGATCGACCGATGGCGGGCAGACCTTCGAGGAGCCGCTGAAGGTTCACGACGACGACTGGGAATACCCGGGATGTCCACATGCGGGGCCATCTCTCGCCGTCGGCGACGATGGTCGGCTGCACGTTTCCTGGTACACGGGACGCCCCGATCGCCAGGGCCTCTGGTACGCCGTATCGGATGACCGGGGCGACAGCTTCTCGGAGCCGATCGCCATCCTTACCGACAGCTTCGTCCCTGCGTCGCAGGCACGGCTAGCTCTGGTCGATGATGAGGTCTGGGTGGCGTGGGACGACCTCCGCACGGATACGCCGAAAGTCGGGTTCGGCACGATCGCGGATGGCCGGCTCAGGGTCCACGCCGGAGAGTTCGAGGGGCACGCCCCCTCCCTCAGCGCCGCAGGGAGGACAGGTGCTCTCGCCTGGCTGGACCGTGATGAGGTGCGGCTGGTGGGACTGGAGGCGTCGACAGACTGAAGACAGGGGTCGGGCGAGTCGCTCCGATGTATGGCTCGCTCGACACCAACCCAGTAAAATGCCCGGCCGCCTCCCTCCGCGAAAGGGATCTTTCGTCCCATTTCATTTCCGACGAGGCGATGCAGAATTGATGTTCTGTTTCTCCGCAGATTAAAGCTCCCGCAGACCGACCGGACCCGCTCGCTCTTTTCTCGACAGACAGCGCCAGATCCCGGTTCGAACAGACGTTTGCCTGCCGGATGCGCTCGTTTTACGTCGATATTTGCGGATTCACCCCATCGCGACTTCGAAGATGACCTTTCGGCTGGCGGACCTTCTCCGTCGCACACCGCCATGAGCACACTGCAGATCCATCTGTTCGGCGGGCTAGATGTGAGTCGGGGGGATAACCGGCTTCCCCCTTTCCCCACCCAGAAGGCGCGATCCCTCTTCGCCTACCTCGTTCTCAACCGCAGCCGTGCGCACAGCCGTGATTCGCTGGTCGGCGTGTTCTGGGGTGAGCGCCCCGAGACTGTCGCGAAGAAGTGTCTGCGCACGGACATCTGGCGGGTCCGTCATGCTCTCAGTGATGCCGACGAGGTTCTTCTGCTGAAGGACCACAAGATCGCCTTCAACGCCGACTTCCCGCACTGGATCGACGTTGCGGAATTCGAGAAGCTCATCGGTGCGGTCCGCTCCGTGGACCCGTGCGAGATGACTCCGGAGGAGGTCCGCAGCCTCGAGGCAGCGGTGAGTCTTTATCGGGGCGATCTGATGGAGGGGATGTACGACGACTGGTTCCTCTATGAGCGGGAGCGGATGAGGCTCCTCTACCTCACATCTCTCGAGCGGCTGATGAATTACCGTCAGTCGCGGGAAGATTGGGCGGGCGCCGCCGATCTGGGGCAGCGCCTGCTCGCGACGGACCCGCTGCGGGAGCATGTCCATCGGGAGCTGATCCGTTGCTATTACCGCCAGGGGAACCGTCCTGAAGCTCTACGTCAGTTCGAGCGATGCGCGACCATCCTGAGGTCCGAGCTCGATATCGAGCCGATGGCCGAAACGCGTCAGCTCTGGGAGGAGATCCGGCAGGAATCGTTGACACCGGTGGCAGTCGCTCCAACCCCCTCTCCGGCCCCCTCTCCGTTCGACGACCTGGCCTCCTGCAGGGCGTCTCTGGATTCGGCCTTCCGGAGCCTTGCGGTGGTGACGCGGGAGATGGAGGAGCTTCGTCGCGCCCTTGAAGCTGTGGAAATGTCGGCCCGCCAGAAGGTGTGACGATGTGGAGACGCTCCTGAGACGCCCCCCGATTATGATGGGCCGCAGACATCCGCTGCGGCCCTTTCTTCATTCGTCCATTCGGCCGGGTGGGGCGTGCGGAAGCCCGGAGGGCGTTCGATGCCGAAAGATGGCTGCCGCAACCACACCTTCATCGTCCGGGTCTGGTCCGAGGAGACCGGAAGCGGGAAGCAGAGTGATGAATGGCGTGGAGAAGTGGTTCACGTCGCCTCGGGGAAGCGGGTCTATTTCGGGGATTTTGTCTCCATTGCGGGCATTCTCGCCTCGATGACGAAGAAGAGCAGTCTGGCGAACTGAGAGGACCGGACAGTGGACCCCATAACGCAGGAAGCGATCAGCGGTCTCACCAGCGCTGTGACGGCGCTGCTCCCGCCTGGTGGTGACCCGGGGATGAGCCCTCGGCTGCGGGTGATCCCGCGGCGAGTCACCCCAACCGGTCTGGGCGGCTTCGTCGGTCATCATGCGACGCCGACCGGGGAGATACATGGGCGGCGGCTTGCTGCGCGCCTCTTCGTGAGCGCGCGCGCGGCGGAATTCGACGGGGCCGAGACGGCGGCGGAGGCGGTCGCGGGTGCACTGCTCGGCGCCAGCCAGGCGGAGCTGCGCGGGAGCGGCATCCTGAGGCTTTCTCTCGCCGATCGAGGGGCGGCGGGCGTGCGGGGCGAGGGGGAGAGCCAGATCTCGGAGCGAGAGCTGGAGTTCGATGTCCTCTACGAATATCTGCGGCTCCCCTCCGAGGCGGAGGGCGTCATCGAAAGTGTGCCCCTCCACCTGGAGATGGGGAGCACAGCGGAGGGAGGACAGCTGCTCTTCCGGTCGGACTTCAGTGAGGATCCCCTCGACCGCTTCGAGGTTGTCGACGATGTCGGAGCGGGCGAGGGAGGTCCTTCCGAATGGAGCCATGACGCCGCGGAAGCGCTGGTACAGCAGACCTCCTCGATCAGGGGCGGGGTCGATGGTGTCGGCGCGGAGAAGCCGGGGACCTATCTGATCCTTCGGAGCGCAGGGGACCTCCCGGCGGTGAGGGACTTCATGCTCGGCGCCGAGCTGCGCTCAGAGGGGCAGGACGAGATCGGGCTCGTCTTCCGCTATCTGTCGCCAGACGACTTCTACCTCCTTCAGCTCAGTGCCCGTGCGTCGTACCGGATGCTGTCAAAGAAAGTGGGCGGTGTGTTCGCACCGCTGGATGATCCGGCCCTCGATCTGACCGGTGGCTACGAACCCGGGGCCGTTCATACCGTTCGGCTGACGGCGCAAGGGGAGGAGTTCCGGGTTCTCGTGGACGGGTTGAGAGTTCTTGAGGGAAGGGACTCGTCGCTTACGGAGCCCGGGCGGGTCGGGTTCTACTGCCGGGCAAATTCGCAGGCCTCATTTCATCACATCGAGCTGATCGCGCTCTAGGACACGGCCGGTCCGTGGCACCCCGCCCGGCGGAGGCCCGGGCTGACGGGGGGCGCTTCCCTTCCAGAGGAGAACACGACGATGGCAGAGACTTTTACGCTCTCCGAGCTCGTGATCCCGAGCACCTACATCCGCGTGTCAGCGGAAGGGTTGATCGGGGCATCGGCGATTTCCACGGGCAATATCGGCATCGTGGGAACGGCAGCGACCGGGCTGGACGATGAGACACACGTTCTCTCCGACTATGCCACCTCCCGCGCCGAGTTCGGGGCGTACGACGCCTTCGAGGAAGGCACACTCAACCTGAATCGAGGAGCCGAACTCGCCTACCGGAATGGCGCGCGCATCGTGTACGCGCGTGCGCTTCCGGGCAGTGCAACCGTCGCGGATTACACCACCGCGTTCGAGGAGCTGATCAAGGACGACGTCAATATTCTCATCGCGCCCGAGCTTTCGACCGATGACGCGCTGACGTCGCTCGGGAGCGTCCTTGAGACCGCAGAGAACTCCGGCCGCGACGTGATGGCCGTAATCGGAACCGATGCCGACACCCCTGCGGACATCATCGAACAGGTCGTCGCGAATGACCGGATGATCCTCGTCGCGCCGGGGATCCAGACGTTCGACGCAGCGGCCGGCGAGCCCGTCGACCTTCCGGGTACCTACGCCGCAGCGGCTGTGGCGGGGCTGCTGAGCACCCTTTCGCCGCAGACCAGCCCCACGAACAAGATCCTGCCCGGCGTCACCCGGCTTTCGCAGCGCTTCTCCTATGGACAGACCGTACAGCTGCTGAACGCCGGGGTGTGCGTACTGGAGCAGCGTCAGGGCGTGCGCGTCGTCCGGGGGATCACCACCGAAGATGGAGCCTTCCGGCAGATCACGACCCGTCGGATCACCGACTTCGCCAAGGCGGGGCTTCGCGGCATCGGGGACCAGTTCGTCGGGAAGCTCAACAACCAGCGCGTCCGCAAGGCGCTCCAGGGTGCGATGGAGGGCTTCCTCACGACGATGGTGCTCGACGAACAGCTCACCAGCTACACCGTCGAGGTCACGGCCACGCGCCAGGACGAGATCGCGGGCCGGGCGATGGTCAACTGCGTCCTGCAGCCGACCTTCAGCATCGACTTCGTGGCGGTCACCATGGTCCTGGCCTGACGACGATGGCGGGCGACTGCAGTGGCGGACTGCCGCGCCCAGGTGGCCGGATCTCAGCGCGGGCTGGCGAGGGCGGGCGTGGACGGATTCCTGTAGCAGCCGGTCCGGTTGTCGTCGTCCGGACGTCACCCGTCGCGAGCCTGCGGATGTTCGAAGCGCACGGTCTCTACCATCGACCTTCAACTGAACGCCCGACACAAGCGGGCTCATAAGGGAGCGATACAATGGCGAACTCGAATGTGTTCACGGGAGCGGACGGCTCGATCACGCTGTCCACCCCGACGGGAGGTGAGGGGGAGGCCGCGCAGGCCGTCATCTCCGAGTATGAGATGGTGAGTGTCGGTCGGGTTCAGGACGTCCGGGTTGAGGTGCGTGCTGATGTGAAGGCGTTCCACGAGATCGGGCAGCGGTATGCGACCGAGCTGCGGCCGGGCAACATCCACATCCGGGGAACGATCGGACGTGCGCTCGTCAATGGCGCGATGCTGCGGCTCCTGCTCGGCGAGGCGGCGAATGGTCGCCCGGCCACGAGCTGGGTTCAGCCCGCCTTCAACATCACGCTGCTCGTGCAGGACCCCGTTCTCCCCGGCGTCCGGAACACGATCACGCTCTATGACGTCAAGCTGGAGAACTGGTCGTACGCCCTGCCCGAAGACGACTTCCTTCTGGAGCAGATCAACTTCCAGGCGCTCTACATGACCGTCACCGACGAGGCGTGATGCTGACGGCTGAAGAGCTCCTCGCAGGGAGCGATCTGACCTATGAGGTAGTCGTTCCGCCTGGCGTCCTGCTGCCGGGCCGGCAGCAGGAGGCCGAGGGTGACCGGGTCGTCCGGCTCCGCCCGCTCACTGTGCATGACCTGCAGCTCATCACGCGCGCGGCCAAGGAGAGCGACGGCCTGATGGCCGCCTTCATGGTGCAGCGCGCGCTCGTCGATCCGGAGATGACGGTCCCTCAGGTTGCCGGGATGCATGTGGGGCTGCTCCACTTCCTTCTCGAAGAGGTGAACCGGGTAAGCGGGATCTCGCTGACGGAGGAAGAGGTCGGGGCGGCGATGGAGGCGCCGCTCGCGAAGGCGGCATTCGTTCTCGCCGAGGAGTACGGGTGGACACCCCAGCAGGTCAGTGAACTGACGCTCGGTCAGGTCCTGCTTCACCTCCAGATGCTCTCCCGGAAGGGGGCGGCGTGAGCCGGGCCGCGAACGAGGCTGAGGCGTGGCGGGCACCGGTGCTCGCCCTGCGCGCCATGGAGCGGGCGCTGCGTGCGCGGCCGGGCGCGTTTACTAACGCCCTCGCGGCAGAGACGATTCTGGAGCGGATTGCCCCGGACGTTTCCATGCTCGATGCCGCCCCGCTCAGCGGGCTTGCGGGTGCGGCGGAAAGGGCGGCTCGTCCCGCCGAGGCGAGCGAGGACGGGACTCGGACGAAGCGCGCACGCCCTGCAGCCGGGCAGATGCAGGGCGGAAGCAGTGCGGCGACCGCGAAGACGAATCGGTTTGCGACGGGCTCGGATCTGATCGGAGCCGCGCTTCAGCGAGGCAGGGCGATCCGCGCGCTGGGGGAGGGGAGTTCGGACGGCGGTCGATCCCGGAAGGAGATGGGCAGAGATGCGTCATCGCTCGGGAAGGGGGCGGCGGCGCTTGCGGGCGATGCAGCGGTTCCCCTTCCGCTCGACCCGGCCCGCCGGAGAGGCGCATTCCAGCAGACCTCTTCCTCCGGCACCGGAAGTCTGCCTGCTGCCGCGAGCACCCTCGGCGCGGCTGCGTCCGCTGCGCTGGAGGGGCTGCAGCGCGCATCGGGAGGCGACGGAGCCGCGGGCCC
>CAYRLB010000002.1:0-30513 GCA_964424945.1 uncultured Gemmatimonas sp. | reverse complement strand
GCTGCTGAGGTCGCGCCGGCAACCGGCAGAATCTCCGAGGGCTCGGGTTCAGCGGCTTCGACCGCAAAGCCCCACCCGGCCGCCCGGGCGTCCTCCTCCGCAGCGGCTGCGCCCCTTCCCGACGCCTCGACCATCGCGACCCTCGTCAATGATGTGCTGATGGAGCAGGCGCGCCGGCACGGGGTCGATCTCACATGATCGTCAAGCCGATGCTAGGCGGCTGGGAGATTCCCCGCATTTCAGGGATCGTTGCCCACGAGGAGCGGAGCTTCGTCGAGTTCGCCGTGCCCGGCCGCGTCGGGTCGATCTTCCAGGATCTCAATGCGGCCCCGATGCGGCTGTCGATCCATGGCAGTCTGCAGGGTGACGAAGTCCGGAGCGACTTTCTGGAGAGCGTCCGCGAGCAGTTCAGGGCCGGGGAGCCCGTCACCTTCGTGGCGGACATCCTGACCGCCACCGAAGTGCAGTACGTCGTCATCGAGCAGCTCAACTTCGAGGAGAGCGCCGAGCGGCCTGACGAGCTTGCCTATCACATCGTCGTGCGGGAGAGCCCGCCGCCGCCGCCGCCCCCTGATCCGCTCGGCGGGCTCGACGCGGGGCTGCTCGACCAGGCGGGGGACTTCCTGGATACGGTAACCGGGGCGCTGGGGGCGATCTCCGCGCTGGGCAGCGTTCCCGACATCGGGGATCCCACCGCTGAACTGAGCAGTGCGCTCGATGGTGTCGCCGGCACGATCTCCGAGCTCGAGAGCGCGCTCGGCCCACTGCGCACCCTTCTCGGCAGCGACGAACCGTGAGCGCCTGAGACAATGCCCGACGGAACACTCCAGCTGAATCTGAAGACCCTCGAGTCGGCGCTCGCCGGCGTCGGCGGGATTCTGGGCGAGCCCGGTGTCGACGGCGCCGTCGGCAGCGGGTTGGCGGGTGCCTCTTCACTCGCCGGCGACTCGCCCGTTCAGCGTGTTCAGGACTTCGAGGCCGCACTCCGGGGTCAGATGGAAGGCATCCTCCGGATGGATACCGCCGGATCGATAACCTCCATCACCGGCGCCTTCGCTCAGCTCACAGGGGAGATCCAGGCCTCGCCGACGGCCGCGCTCGACAGCTTCGTTCAGCGACTCGGCGAGGCCCAGAGCGGGTTTGGCGGCGATCTTCTGCAGCAGCTTCCAGCGACGATCGCGACGATCCGAAGCGTCACGGAAGGCGTTCCCCCCGATCCGACAGCCATCGCTGCAACGCTCCTCGATCAGATCCTCGAGATCCTCGGCAGCATCGAGGGGCCGGAGGCTGCCCAGATCCGTGCGTGGGCACAGTCGCTCGTCGAGATGCGGGACGTTCTGCTGCCGCTGATCGAGGAGGCTCAGGACGCGCCGGACCCCGCGTCGATTCTCGTGGAAGTCATTCGGAAGGCACTGGAGAGCGTGCTCGAGGTTTTCGGCTTCCCGGGCGTTCAGAGGATGATCGGGGCAGTCGATGGGCTCATGGATGGCGCGGTGTCCAACGACAGGATCGTCGCCACTGAGAGCGCGATCGCTGCAGCGCGTGCAGCATATGGCGATGTCCAGACCGCGGCGAATGGTACGTATGCCGAGTTGCGCGACGCCGCCGTTGCCGCCGCCGACACCATGCAGGAGCTCAAGAAGGAGCTGCGCCCGGTTCTCGGAGCGATCCGAAGAGTGACCAGAGCGCCTGTCTTTCAGCCCGGCGCGCTCGAGCGGTATCTTCGCGAGCAGCTCGAGACCGCCCTCGCTGTACAGGTCACAGAATCACAGCGCATCGACGACCCCTTCAACGCGCTCTTCGACAGGCTGGACGCTACCATCGAGGGGATCGACCTGAGCGTGGTGCGTACGGAGATACTCGGCTTCTTCGAGAGTCTCCGGGGTGCGATCGACGGGGTCGATCTGAACGGCGTAGCCGGCCCGCTGCGCGAGCAGCTCGAGATGGTTCAGGGTCTGGTGAACGATCTGCAGGCCGGGGTTGCCGGGCTGCTCGCACAGATCCAGGCCTTCTTCGATGATCTTGCCGCGCGCTTCCGGGATGTGGCCGGGGGTGTCGGGGAGTTTCAGGACGATGGAAGCTTCAACTTTCATGTCGAAGCGGATATCCGGGCTGTTCTGAACTCCGCGACCTTCGCGATCGGCGGAGACCCTGCAAACCCCGACGCGCCCAGCGTCGCCGGATCCCTGGCCGACTTCCAGAGCGCGATCGACGGCTTCCTCGGTCAGGTCAATGGCCTGCTTGGCACCGTTGAGGGGCAGCTCACCGAGGTGACCGGAACCGCGGTGGACGCGATCGAGGAGTTCACCGCGTTCCTCGAGGGTCTGGACGTCCCGTCGCTCGTGGAGCAGCTCCAGAACCAGGTGCGAGGCATCCTCGACGCACTGGTTCCCGTCGATTTTTCGGCGCTGGTGGATCCGGTCGTCGAGGAGTTGAACGCGAATGCTGAGAAGCTGCGCGGCATCGACCCGAGTTCGCTCAACGACCTTCTGCGGGAGGCGCTGGCTACCGCACTCGAGGTGATCGTAGCGATCGACTTCACGAGTGAGATTGCGAAGCCGCTCGAAGACGCCTTCGTCGAAATCCGCAAAGTCCCCGAGGAGGGGATCGCCGAGCTTCAGCGCCGCTACACAGACGCCCTCGGGCTCATCGATCAGCTCTCGCCATCGCAGCTGCTGGAGGCGCTCTTCGCCGCCTTCGACACGATCCATGCCGCGATGGGACAGCTCGATGTGGCGACCCTCCTCGGCCCTCTCGACGAGCTGCACGCGGAGCATCTCGTCGAACCGCTCGCCGAGCTCAAGCCTTCGACGTTGCTCCAGCCCGTCGCAAACGCACAGCAGGAGCTTCTCGGCGCCTTCGACCAGCTTCAGGGGTCCGAGGTCCTCGCCCCGCTGAACGCGCAGCTCGACACCTTCAAGGGTGCGCTGAACGAGCTCGATCTGACCGGGTGGACCGATGAGATCACGGCCGCCATTGAAGAGGTGAAGACGCGGCTCGCGGATATCCGCCCCTCCGGATTCCTCGAACCGCTGGCCACGGAGTTCGCCCGGCTGGAGACCGAACTGGACCGCTTCAGTCCGACGGTTCTTTTCGCGCCTGCGGCCGAGCTTTCGGCGCCGCTGCTGGGCTTCCTCGAGAACATCCAGGAAGAGACGATCGACACCCTCTTCGAAGCCTTCCAGGCTCCGCTCGCGCTGCTCGATCGGCTCCATCCGACCCGCTTCACGGCTGAGCTGCAGCAGGAAATCGACCAGATCCTCGGTGCCGCGCGCTCCCTCCAGCTCTCCGTGCGCTTCACCCAGTTGAAGGGAGCGTACTTCGACCTGAGGAACACCGTGGCGGAGTCGGGGGAGCCGGCGCGTGTAGCCCTGATCGAGTTTCTCGATCCGCAGAGGCAGCTCGGCGAGTTCATCGAGACGTACGAAGCGCTGCTCAGCGCGCTGGAAGGGCTAAGGGAGAACCTCGAGATGCCGGACCTCGAGCCGCTTTACGATGAGATGCTCGAGCGCGTCCTGTCGATGCTCCCGCCGTACGCGCGGGCGCTGCTCGACCCGGAGGAGTTCAAGCGAGTGATGCGACTGGCCGATCCAACGCGCTTCCTGGAGGAGCTGGACATCCGCTTCCAGGCGGTGAAGGACCGGCTGATCCCCATCCGACCGCAGGACATCGCAGCCGAGCTCGACGAGACGTACGAGAGCGTGCTCACCCTCGTGGAGGGCGTCGATATCAGCGGTGACCTTCAGCAGGTCGCTGCGATGCTCGACCAGGTGCGCGACGTCGCGACGGGGATCCGCGTCGATTTCCTCGCCGCCGATATCGATGATGCGCTGGAGGACATCCGGGGGATTGCGGAAGCGCTCGACATCCGGCGGCTTTTCGTGGAGCTCGACGAACTTCACCGGAGTGTGGAGGAAGTCGTTCAGCAGACCCGTCCCTCGATCGTGCTGGCAGAGCTGCAGAACACCTTCGATGCCGCGACCGCGCTCGTAGCCGCCGTCGATCCCCGGCAGACCCTCGGCCCACCCCTCGACGCCGCCTGGGAAGCCGTCGATGGAGTTCTCGGTGAGGTCGATCTACGCGTCATTCTTCAGCCGATCCTCGACAAACTCGACGAGCTGAAGGTCTCGCTCGAGCAGGCGCTGCGTGAGACCGAAACCGCGTTCGACGGGATGTTGTCGGCGGCGGGGAATGCCATGCGGGGAAGTGGGTCCGGCGCGGCCGGGGGGATCTCTCTATGAGCAAGGAGCTGCGCTGATGGCCGAGGTGACCCGGTCGATCCATGTGCGCGTGATGAGCTACGACCCCGGCCAGGGCGTCATGATTCCTGTGCCGAGTGCCTCGCTGCTCGTCGAGGATAGCGGCTGGCTCTGGGATCCGGATCTTTCCGATGGCTCCTTCGTCACGGACGCCGAAGGTCGCACCGTGGTGGATGTTACCTTCGAGGAGGAAAAGGAGAATTCGCTCAATCCCTTCTTCACCATCACCATCCCGGAGGCGAACCGCCGGATCCCTTCCGGAGCGACAGCGGATCGCCAGATCGAGCTTCCCGGGGAGTGGGTGACGCGACACTACGTCCGCCGTCGCATCCCCCGAATTTCCGAGCACACAACACCCGCACGACCTCTCGACATCTACGTCGGTCTCGATGCGCAGCTTCGGGTGGCGTATTCGGACTTTCACGAGTCGGGAGTACGGAATCCATTCGCCATTCCGGAGGATACGGCAAGGATCCATCTCGCCGACTATGACGAGTTCCTCTGGATCGACTTCCTCAACCCCGACGATGTCATGACCGGGGCCGGATTCGATGCGCGGGCGAACCGGATCGTGAAGGCGGGTGAGGAGGAGAGGTATCCGTATGTTGACCTCGAGCCCACCGCGCCAAGTGCACTCGATGGTGACCCGGACCCTGCGCCGCGCGCGTGGATCGACCCGCCGGGCTCGCCGGTCGGCTGGCTCGGTGGGGGAAGCTTCGAGCAGACGGGTCCTCTCGCCGTCGATGCGCACGGCTTCGTGTTCATGGTCGACGGGGACCGGGTGCAGCGCTTCTATCCGGACGGAACCCACTGCGAGACGATCGTCGGGCCGGGGGCCGGCTTCAGTGCGCCGGCGGGGCTGGCGCTCGACCAGCACCGCCACCTGTACGTCGCGGACACGGGGAATGACCGGGTCTGCGTTCTCGCGCTGAGCTGGGGTGATGGCGGGGCCGGAGCTTACCAGCATGTGCGCAACTCCCCCTTCACAGCTGCCTTCAGCGGCTCTTTCAGCGGGCCGTCCGGGCTTGCCGTCGTCCCGAACCGTGCGGTCGATGGAGACGAGCTGCTCGTCGTCGCCGATACCGGGAATGACAGGGCGCGTGTATTCCGCATCCACTATCCCGGCTTTACGGGCGCCCACCGCACCGTCTGGGATCTCAGCGGCTTTCTGCAGCTGACTCACCTCGCCGATTTCGGCGCCTCGGGAAGCGGGCCCGGACAGTTCGATGAACCGATCGGAGTCGCCGCGGATCGGCAGGGTCGCATCTTTGTGTGCGACCGCGCGTTGCATCGTATCTCGAGGTGGGCCCCGGATGCTGCCGGGACCGCATACGTCCACGAGGCGGACTGGGAGCGATCCGGCGGTGGAAGCGGAAGCGGAGATCGCGAGTTCGATCGGCCGACCGCGATCGCAGCGGACTGGGTGAATGGATATGTCTACGTTGCAGAGGAGGGTAACCATAGGATCCAGCGGCTCGACGCTGATACCGGTGACCACCTCGCGCACTGGGTTCACGAGTATGCGCCCGCACTCGGCAGCGACTTCACCCCGATCAGCGTGGCGGTGGACCCCCGGGCCGAGCTCTACGCCGCCGATGCCGCCAACGACCGGGTGCTCCGCGCGACCGTGTTCGGTGACAGCGGCACTTCACTCGCGGATGGTGACGAGCCGCGCGCCATAGGCGATCCCTGGACGCCGATCGATGACCCGTCCCACATGCGACGGCCCGGGTACCTCTTCTTCGATCCCGACGGAAGGCTGTGGGTCAGCGATACCGGGAATGATCGGATTCAGATCTTCGAGCGGGACGCTGCCGGCAAGTGGGCACCGGCGGCGGGAGTGACCCCGCCCTCCGCCGGCTTCGATGCGCCAGTCGGGATCGCACGCGACGGCGCAGGGAACATCTTCATCGTGGATTCGGGGAATGACCGCGTCGTGCCCTTCGATGGCGCAATGGTCGCGCAGCCCGCGCTCGGCTCGAGCGGCTCCGGAGATGACGAGTTCGACGACCCCCGCGGGATCGCGGTTGCCCAGAGGGTCGAGCCGATCCTGTACGTGGCGGACCGGGGGAACGACCGCGTCCAGTACCTCCGAAGGGATGGCACCTTCGAGGGTAGGCTGACCACGGATGGAACCCTCGCCTTCAGGGCCCCGGAAGATGTCGCCGTCGACTCGACCGGAGCGATCTGTGTGGCGGACACAGGAAATGGTCGCATCGTCCGCTTCGCCGTGAAGGAAGATGGAACGCACATCTTCGAGCGAGCGATCCCTCTGCCGGTGAAGGTGAGGGGCGTCTCGCCACGTCCATCCGGCATCTCCATCGATGACCGGGACAACCTGCTCGTCACCGACAGCGCGCAGAGCATCGTTTTCCTGCTCGAAGCCGATGGCGATCTGCTCGCGTGGTGGGATCTGCGTGCGCTTCTGCGGCAGGATCACGCCACCTCGATGCTCTATGAGCCTGATCTCGCGCGGCTCGTGACCTTCTTCGAGCCGACCCGGGCGGTGTTCGACAATCGGGGCGTCATGGCCGTCGCGGATACGGGGCACGACAGAGTGCGTCTCGTCCGCGTCTTCAGCGAGGTGCGAGCGAACCTCTTCGAGCTCGGAGAACGCCTTCCTGACATCTCCTTCCGCGCCGTCACGAAGAACAGATTCTCCGGCGATCTCGGGTTGGAGCTCAACGTGGGCGATGTGAGCATCTTCGATGAGTCACACGACTTCATCGGCGAGCCGGAGGACGACTTCTCGCTCGATTCGTACGAGCACCGCCAGATCCTGACGAAGAGCAACAGCACCAACGCTGCGATCAATGTGATGAAGGTCATCCGCGGGGCGCAGCGGTGGTATCATCACCATACGCGGGAGGCGCCCCCGGAGGCGCGGTGGGGAACCGAGGCGAACAGTCGCACGCTGAACGTCGACCTGATTTCGGGCGACAACAGCTACCAGTTCCTCGATGTGAACATGGGGGAGGATTCGCCGCACGGTCGTGGCTCCGATGCGTGGGACGATTCCGTCGTCGTCCACGAGATGACGCACTGGGTGTTCTTTCGCGCCGCCCGGCCGAACCCTCCGATGTCTCTGGTTGGCCTCTGGGACATCTCGCGATCGCATTCCTCGCGGACCATCTCCTCCTTCAATCAGGCGCTGAGCGAAGGATGGGCCGGCTACGTCGAGATGTTCTGGGGGAGGGAGTTCGGCAGCGTCGATCGGGTGCGGGGTTTTCCGATGTATCAGTCGCTGGGGCGCGCGGGCATCGTTCCCCGCCCATCCGAAACGATCGGGGAGGTACTGCTGCACCTCATCGTCAACGAGCCGACAGTCTCCGCGCGGCATCTCTATGGGGGCCCGACGAGCGTCGCGCTTCCCACTTTCGAGGGTGCAGAAGATGGGCTGCGGAACGAAGGATATTTCGCGAACGCCCTCTACCAGATCCATACGGCGCTCACCGACCCCGAGCGCGCCTTCGCCGACGCCTCTTCGTACTGGTACCAGTACAACGCCTGCATCAGCGATGTCCAGAGCAAGCGCTTCTCAGATACAATCTGGGGTGCACTTCGGCGGTTCCCGGTGGAGCCGACCCTCGAGGATATCGATCGCGGGACCGCCGTCTACCTGCGGCAGGTGCTGGAGGGGTTCAGGGACTCCCAGCCGGATCTGGCTCAGCTCGCCCAGTCCATTCTGGAGCTGAACAACCAGTTGATGCCGCGGATCAGCATCACCGAGGGTGTATCGAGCAGCTCGCCGGGCACCGCACTCGCGGATTCGCTTGAGATACCCGTTACCGAAACACGCAACTTCGTCATTCAGGTGACCGATGCGCTCGGGAGCCCGCTGCGCGGTTACAGCGTGCGGATCGAAGTCGGGAATGCCGCCGACTTCACACTTCCGGCGGGTCCCGGCCCTGTCGTCCGGCATGGCCGCAGGCTCGCCGCGGGCGCAACGCCGCCATCTACGGAGCTGTGGCGGGCCACGAACGCCCAGGGGATCATCAACCTCACCTTCAACGCCCCCACCGTCGCAGGCGACCAGACGCTGCGGGTGACCTATCAGCCGGACTTCGACGCCGACGAATCGTTCGCGCCGCCGGTGAAGGGTGATGACCGCGAGACGGTGCTCCGGAAGCTCTACATGTACCAGCTCCGCGCAGCGGGGAAGACGTGGGGCGGAACGGGGACGAACTTCGGTGCTCGCGTATCCCGATCCCTGACGCTGCGGGTGACGGGATGAACAGGAATCGGTACCTGAAGATGATCCTGGGGACAGGGTCGCGCCGGAAGATTTCCAGCGTCGGCGCCGCGGCGAGGAAGGGGGGTGACGATGCCCTTCGTTAGCATTGGTCGCGAAGTTGTGCGCGGGACGATCTGCAAGGATCGGTGGCTCGCGCAGATAACCCTGATGTGCTCGGACCATATCGCTCCCGGCGTCGGCTCGCCCCTCTTCCTTGCCATCGAGTGGCGGGACGAGCGGGACGACCCGGAGATACCCGACCAGCCGGACGATGCGAAGCCGATCGTGCTGACGCTGAAGAAGCGATCCTCGGTCGGATCAGGTGAGGTGCGCTTCGATAGCGCCGATGGTCCCGCGACGAAGGGCTTCACCGGCGAAACGCGGACGGTGCTGACCCTCTTCGGCCGATCGGCGAGCGCTGGCACCGTAGCGGACATCGATCTCGAGATCAGAGTCGAGGATGAAGTTCGCGGAACGATCCCGCTGATGGTGGGGGAGGGCGGAGGGTCGCTGCGGATCATGGCGGAGAATGGGACCGACCCTGCCCCGTCGCACGTCATCCCCGGAGAGGCCTTCATCCTGAGGGCCGCCGTGGATCCGGCGGCGGCGGGAAGCTATCGCTGGGTCAGCATCGACGAGGACCGCCTCGAGATCCGCGGCTCGACGGCAGCGGAGGCGGTGGAAGTCGTCGCGCATCCGGGTGGGGAGGGGGAGAGGCAGATCATGGTCCTGTTCACCCCGGCGGGCGGGCCCGCGGTGATGGCCGCGCATCTGCTGCAGCTTGCGAACGAGCTGACGTATACCGGGCGGCTCCTCGATACGATCGGGCTGCCGATCGCCGGCGCGGACGTCACTGTCGAGCGCTACAATGGCGATCTGCTCTCCGAGACGGCGGTGACAGCGGGTGACGGGACCTTCGAGGTGCGGGCGCCGCTGCATCCCGAACTGCGCGTCGTCCTCCGGCACGAAGGTGAGGTGCTCGCCCTGCGACAGAGCCCCACGATCGCACAGATGGTGGCGCCGATCGCGCTCGGCGACCTTCATATGCGGATCCCCATCTCCCTTTCCGGCCCCGTCGTTGATGGAGCCGCTTCCAGCCCGGAGAACCTCGCGCGAATCCAGGATCGCCTCCTTCATCTTGGCCGGCTGACCCCCGCGGACGTGGCCGCTGAGCCGATCAACCCGACCAGCGCCAACCCCGTTGATATCGGGACGATGCCGCTGCTGCTGGGGGCGCTCGGTGCGCATCTGCGGGCGGGACTTGGCAGACGGCTTCTTGAAGTGCACCCGTCGGATCCCACCCTCGATGTCCTGAATGCCGATCCGATCTTCCCGCTGGTGCCGATCACCCTCGGCGGAGCCGTCGGTGAGGAGCCCGGAACGCCCGCCCCGGTGGGTGCGATCAATGCGCGCCGTGATGTTCGGGCCGTCCAGGATCGGCTGCATCAGCTTGGTTTTCTGAGCACTGCCGCCTATCGGGCTGAGCGCATCGACCCTGCGGGCGCCCCCGCCAATGTCGCCGCGGGGACGATCCCGCTCACCCTCGGCGCGATCCGGTCCTTCGACTCGAACGTGACCCTCGGGAGCCTGCCGAGCATCGCGCCGGGACGGGAGGGCGCGGCAAGGCTCGCCGATCCCTATCTCTTCGGACTGTCGCCGCTAAAGCTGCAGGGGAGTGTCGGAGAGGGGGCCGAGAACCGTCCGGGCGATGTGCGGCTGATCCAGGATCGGCTCCACACGCTTGGCTTCCTGGCCGATGCCGACTTCGAGGGGGAACGCGTGGCGGACCCCGGGGCGGGTCAGCCGACTCCGCCCGTCGAGGAGAGTGCGCTGCCACGCACGATCGCCGCTTTGCGTGCTGCACACACCGCGCGCGTCGGCCCACCGCTCGCCGCGGGCGATCCGATCCGTCTCGAGCTCGATGACCCCGCACTGACGAGGCTGAACCATCCCCCCCGGGTCGATCTGCGGAGTGGTGTCGGAGAGGGCGAGGCCGGTGTGGTTGCGAATCACGCCGCCGACGTCCGGGCAGTGCAGGACCGGCTGCGCCTGCTGAACTTCCTTGATCAGGCGGATTATGACGACGAGCGGGTGAACCCGCATCGGGATAGCCCCGTCGCCGCCGGCTCCATTCCGCAGACGATCGCGGCGCTCGCCCTCTTCCGGCAGTCTGTCCTTCGGGGAGGCGCTGCTCCCGATCCGGGTGCGCCCGCAGAGCCGGGCCGCGTCCTGACGGATGATCGCCCGCCCCCCCTTCTGCTGTCGGGGTCGGTGGGCCCGGGAGGGGAGAACGCGCGGGCGGATGTTCGGGCCGTTCAGGATCGCCTTCGTGCGCTTCGGTTCCTGCAGGATGCCGATCACCAGCGCGAAGCCATCGATCCGGCCCGGTCGGAGGCGGTCAATCAGTCGGTGCTGACGTCGACCTTCGCGGCGATCCGGACGCTGCAGCAGCGGGTGCTGCAGCTTCCGCCTGAAGTCGCGGGGCAGGAGTGGACCGCGCAGGGAGTGATCCGCCCGGACGAGGCGTCGCATCGCCTTCTTGCCGATCCGCTATTCTATGGTCGCGAGAAGATCGGTCTGAAGGGGGCGGTCGGCGAAGCGGGGTGGAATCGCCGCGCCGAGGTGCGCGCGATTCAGGATCGTCTGAAGGAGATGCGGTTTCTCAGCGAAGCGCATCATGCGGCGGAGGCTGCCGACCCTGTGCAGGTCGATGCGGCCGGGCGAGCCCCCGTCGCCGACAGCGCGCTCATCGAGACGCGGCGGGCGATCGCACGGCTTCGTGAGAACTTCCTCGGGGAGCCGGCGCCCGGAACGCAGCGAATCGAGGTCGCGAGTCCCCTTCTCGTCGCCCTTCGCAATCCGCTTCTGCGAACACCGAGGAACCCGCCCCTTGCGGCGCTCTGGCGCAACCTCGAGCTGAGTGCGTCGGTGGGTGCCGCGGGTACGAATCGAGGTGCGGATGTCCGGGCCGTGCAGGACCGGTTCCGTGATCTCGGCTTCCTGTCGGCAGCGGATCGTGCCGCGGAGAGGCCCGTCGGGAATGGCGTCGTCGCCGATGCGAGTCTGCCCCGGACGATTGCCTCGATCGAACGCTGGCAGCGGCGGATGCTGGGGGCGGCCGGGGCAGGGGGGCTGATCGAGCCGCTCGATGCCTCCAACCGGCTTCTCGCGCGCCCCATCCTTCCGCGTCCTGTGACTGTTGCGCTCACCGATCGCGTCGGTGCGGGCGCGTCGGTGAACCGCCATCCGGGCGTGCGTCGGGTGCAGGATCGTCTCCATGAGATCGGGCTTCTGAGCACCGCCTCCTATGTCGCGGAGCGAGTCCCGTCCACCGGCGGCGGAACCGCACCTGCAGCGACCATCCCGCAGACGGTTGCCGCGATTCAGCGCTTCCAGCGGACCGCTTCCGGGGGTGTCGACGGGGTGATCGATGTGGGTGGCATGACCGAGCGGACACTCAACGACCCGACGCACGGGACGCCGACCCTGCCGAATCCGAATACCGACTATCGGAATGCCGGGCCAGCGATGCCCGCCTTCCCCCGCGCGCTGCAGCAGATCATCCTCGCAATCGAGCGCCACGAGGCGGGTGGGTCGACCGGGGAAGTGCCTGCGATCCTTCGGAATGGTTCGGATACCCCTGCGTCGTACGGGAAGGCGCAGGTCATCGGGGCGACAGGTGTGGGCACGCTGAGAGGAGATGCTGCTTTCGCGGCCTTCTATCTGGATGCGGGCGATCTGACCGAGCTCCGCCGGATTTCCGACAATATGCTCGCCCGCTACAACGCCATCTATGCGCTCGTCCCCGCACCGGGATTGGCGGAGGCGGCACTGCAGGCGGCGATAGGGGCGTACATCCCCGCCAACCTCCAGGCGTTCCGCGCTGAGACCGGGCTTGGCGAACAGGATATCGTCCGCTGCTTCAGGACCGCGCAGTTCCGTCGGCAGTGTGCCGCATTCATCAGCGGTCAGCCCGTCCCTGCCGGCACTGCTCCGAATAATGTAAACGCCGCCCGAAGGAGTGCCGCGGAAGCTGCCGTCGGCGCCCTGCTCAATGACGCCGACGTCCAGGCAACGGTGAACGTGCTCGGCTTTCAGCGCGGCGATGTGAGGGCGTATCTGCGCCGCGCCATCGACGGGGAGCACCGCGCGGGCTTCATCACCCGGGCGCTCCTTCATTCGAAGCCTGCGCAGAAGTTCCGGAACGCCCTGACCGACGACAGCGGATTCAAGATCGGGCGCTTCGTTATTCAGGACAATTTCAACGCCGTAAACGCCGCTGCTGCCGGGGCGGGCGTTGCGTTGACCGATCTGCAGCGCGCCCAGATCGTGGCGCGGGTGCATAATTCGGGACCGGCCGGGATCAACGGATGGGTGAACAATCCAGCGAGTGCCGTCAACTCGTACGTGAATAATGTGATGCCGCACTGGGTGCCATGACATCGATCCCGAGGCCGCATCAACCGCGCGGGATTAGCCCGGCGATACAGTCATCCGGGGGGCTACGATGCCGCTGACCCTTCCATCTGTCGGAGCGACTTCCGCCGCCCTGCAGCGTCCGGAGGCCGTCGTACGCTTCGGCACGCCGGGGGGCGGGGGTGGGGTCGGCGCGCTGGCATCTGCCGTTGGTGGTGCCCTCGGCGTGTCCGGGCGGGATGACCCATGGCGGCGGAGCCTCGTGGGGGTGCGGACCGAGGCGGGTATCGCCCCGACCGTCGATGCGGCGGAGGTCGACCTCAGTGCCGACGCCCAGGCGCCATCCTTCGCGCTCGGCGACGAAGGTTCGGTTTCCCTGGGCTATGGCGACCAGGGGCCCAGGCTCGTCTTCACAGGCGCCATCGATGGCGTTCGGCGGCAGATCCCGGGTAGCGCGCGGCTCATCGCGACGAATGGCGGCTCGGCCCTCGCCCGGCTCCGGCTGAACCAGAGCTATGAACGGCAGAGCGCGGGAGATGTGGTGAGGGAGCTTGCGAGCCGCGCCGGCATTGCGACCGGTCGGATCGAGGCGGGCGTGTCGATCCCCTTCTTCGTCATCGACGATCGGCGGGGCGCGTGGGCGCACATCGCGGAGCTCGCGAGGCGCAGCGGGTACATCGCCTTCTTCGATGCCGAGGGGAAGCTCTCCTTCACGACGATCGCGACCGGAGATCCCGTCCGGACCTTCCGCTACGCTGTCGATCTGCTTTCGCTGGATACGCTCGAGGCCGAGGAGGAAGTCGGTGCGGCGACGGTCTGGGGGGAGGGGGCTGCCGGAAGCCAGGGGCAGGATGCCTGGAGCTGGCTCGTAAAGGATCCCGCGCCGGTGACGGGCTCGGCGGGGTCGGGGGAGCGTGCACTTTATCGGGGAGACCGGGCGCTCCGCAGCGCCGAAGCGGTGGGCACGGCGGCCAGCGCCATCGTGGCGGCGGGGGCCCGCCGGAAGATGACCGGGCGGATCGTTACCCCCGGCGCGCCGGAGGTCGTCGTCGGGGCCACGATCGAGATCGCCGATGCCCCACAGCGTGCAATCAATGCCCGATATCTGGTGACCGCTGTTCATCATCGCTTCACGAAGGGGGGCGGCTTCCTTAGCGAGATCGGCTTTTGTGCCGCTGCCCGAGGGGGCGGCGGGCTCGCGGGAGGTCTCCTGTGACGACGATGTCCCTCTTCGAGACCGTCCGCCGCATCGTCGCGGATGAGGTGGGCCGGATGCGGATGTCGGAGCTGGCGATCGTGCAGGAGAGCCATCCCCACGCGTCGGACTCCGATATGGACAACTACGCCTGCACCGTGCGGCTTCGGGATTCCGGCATCGTGCTGCGGCACGTTCCCGTCGCGACCCAGCGCATCGGGGATGTGAGCGTCCCGGCCGAGGGCGAGCTGGTGCTGGTGCAGTTCATCGGAGGAGACATCAACGCGCCGATCATCGTCGGCCGCCTCTACAACGATGAGGATCGCCCGCCTGTCAGCGAACCCGGCAGATCGGTGATCCATCTTCCGCTCGGCGCCGCTGAAGACGATGCGGTACACCTGGAGATGCTGAGCGGAGAGAGGCGCGAGGTCCTGTTGACACTTGGGAAGGGGCTGACCCTGACCCTGAAGGATGACGATCCGGTCGTCGAGGTGAAGGTGGATGGGGGAAAGGCTGCGATCACGATCGCGCGGGATGGCGCCGTAACCCTCGAGAGCCAAGGAAGTGTGAAGGTCAAAGGCTCCGACATAAAGATGGAAGGCGACGCGATCACCCTCGAGGCGTCGGGTGATCTCAAGCTCAAGGGCGGGACCGTCAACATCAATTGAGCAGGCACTCCGGAGATGCTTCCGAACCCGTCCTGCGAGATGTGGTGCGGCGGGACCGGAAGGCGCCGGGAGATACGAAAGAGCAATGGTTTCACCGTTATGACACCGCCGGCAGCAAAGAAGGGTGACCAGATCGTCGCGACGGACATCCACATTGTGATGATCCCGTCGCCGGGTGGCCCCGTCCCGACCCCGCTTCCGCACCCCTTCACCGGCCAGATCGATGGGGAGCTGAGTTCGGATGTGAAGATCGAGGGGCAGCCCGCCGCGACCGTCGGGAGCACCGCCACGAACACCCCCTCGCACATCCCGATGGGACCATCCTTCCAGTCGCCGCCGAAGGATGCAGGAAAGATCACGATGGGGAGCGGGTCCGTCTTCATCAATGGAAAGGCAGCCGCGCGGATGGGCGACATGGCGGAGACGTGCAACGACCCGAGCGATCTGCCCGTGGGCAGTGTGATCGCTGCAGGCACAGTGTTCATCGGAGGCTGACGATTATGGCTGACGCGCATCTGCTCACGGATATCCGCATTGCCCTGCACAACGCGCAGTTCAGACCCGTCTATTCCGTGGATGTGGAGCGGCGGCGCACGGCGTCCGACCAGGGGCAGCGGATGTTGTCCGACCTCGCGACGACGAGTGGGAAGGACAATCTGGCGCAGGCCATCATCCTCCGGCTGCTGACGCCCAGAGGCGAGCTGGCGGCGCTTGCGCACCCCGAGTACGGCTCGCGTCTGCACGAGGTGGTTGGTGCACGGAATACCGAGACGACGCGCAATCTGATCCGTCTGCACATCCTCGAGGCGCTGCGGCACGAGCCGCGGATCGAGGAGGTCGTCGAGATCGAGGTCGCACCGCACCCGGCTCCTCGCAGCGATGAGCGTGGCCGGCACCTCGTACTGGTGCGGCTTACCGTGAAGCCGATCGGCGGTACGGACCGTCTCGAGCTCGGCCCGTTTACTCTGGAACTCTAGCAAAGGCACCAACGTGAGCTTCCGACGCCGCACCTTCCCCGAGGTGCTCGACAATCTTCTCACGGATATCGCGGGTGGCGTTGCTGCTGAAACGCACCCCTTCCCGCCGCCGGGTGCGAATGGGGGACCGCCGCGGCACAGCCTCGAGCAGCCGCCAGTCGCCGAGGTCGTCTCCGTCTATGGGAGCCGCGATGGACAGCCGCGCCTCTTCCGTAACGACACGGACTACATCCTCGCGCCCGATCGCCAGACTCTGCAGTGGCTCGAAGGGGGCGAATTCCCCGATGCGGGGACGCTCGTCCATGTGAACTATCTGCCCGGATCTGCGAAGCCGGTTCTGACCGATCTGCAGACGGGGAGTGTCGTTCGGACCATCGCCGAATCGATAGGGCTGGAGATCGCGCGGCTTTATGCGCAGCTCGAGGCAGTCTATCACTCGGGTTATGTCGATACCGCCGCCGGGGCTTCGCTGGAGAATGTCGTCGCGCTTCTGGGGATCGAGAGGGTAACGGCGGGCCGGGCGACGGGTGAGGTCGAATTCCTCCGGGCACCGGGCACCCCGGGCGTCATCACCATCCCCGCGGGTACGCGAATCCTCACGGTCGATGGCGAGGTCGAATACGAGACGATCGATGCGGTGACGATGGCTCCCGCTCAGACCCGGATCCGCGTTCGCGCCCGTGATCTGGAGACCAACGACCCGGTCGCCGCGGACACGCTCACCGTGCTCCCGGTCCCGATCGCGGGGATCCAGCGCGTCAGCAACCCCGCGCCGACCGCGCTCGCGACCTCCGCCGAAAGTGATGCAGAGCTTCGAACGCGCGCCAAGCACTTCCTGCATGGGAGCGAGCGAGCGACGCTCGGCGCGCTTCGGCAGGCGATCGTCCGTCAGCAGATTACCGCCGAGGTGGAGGAGGTCGCGGACACCCCGGGGCTCATCCGGGTCACGCCGCACGTCGATGCGATGACGCCCGAGCTGGATCAGCGGCTTCGTACAGCGATCGAAGAAAGCCGACCCGCCGGCGTGCGCGTCGAGCTCGTCGGGTCGCAGGCGCCGCGGCGGATCGACCTCGAGATGCGCCTTTCGACCGTGGCGGGCCTGCCGGAGCAGGACATCCGCGGGGCGCAGCGCGCCGTCCGGGCGCAGATCGAAGAGTATTTCGCACGGCTGCCCGTCGGCGAGGCGGGCAGCATCAACCGTCTCGTCGGGCTGGTTCTCGGGGTCCCGCAGGTCCAGGACGTCCGCCTCATCCGCGCGACGACAAATGGCAGCGGCAATCTTATCGACCCGCTCGCCGGAGAGATAAAGATCGCCGGGTTCCCGACCACACTCGGCGAACTTCATATCGCCGATCCGGCCCTCCCGAGCCTCCTCAACCTGATCGTCAGCTTCCCGGCGGATGCCGACGCGCCAGACGCGCCGCAGATCGAAGCGGCCCTCGAAGCGATGATCAGCTACCTGAACACCGCGAACGCCAGCGATAGCGCTTCCGAGGCAGTCCGCACCCTTTCGTATGGGAAGCTGCTGCGAGTCGTACCGATTCCGGGGAAGCCCGGGGGGAGTCTTGCGGAGTTCGACGGGGGAGGTGCCCCGACGTTGCCGACCGCGGCGGAAATCGAGCCCTATCGTCTCCACTTCCTGATCTCACAGGAGAGTGGACTGACGACCGCGCTCGCGGCCGATGGAGACAGCTATCTCCTGACCCCCTTCGAGAGATTGACGCTGGCCGGCGTAGAGGTCGGCCTGGAGATGGCCGATGTCTAGCTTCGAGCGGATCCGGGACCGTCTGCCCTCCCTCTACCGGCCGGCAGACGATGACGCGACGGGGGAGCCGCTCCCCCTCTCCGTCGCCGACATCCTGGAGATCAATGGAGCGGCGCCCGGTGATGGCGTGCTCTCCGCCGCCCATGGTGGCGTTCTGGTAACGCTCCCGGGCGCGACGACCATCCAGCGCTTCCGGCTCGCGCGGGGGAGCGTTGATGGGTCGCTCGCCGCGCTTGAGATCTACCGCCTGTCGGACGACGCCCCGCTCGCCGTGCCCGCTGCGGTCGCCCGCGTCGCCCGGGAGCGTGCCGTCCTCCCGACCCACTTCCGGGAGCAGCGGTTCCTGCTCCGTCTCAAGAGACCGGGGCTGCTCAGCCGGACCTTGTGGGCGATGTCGCAGGCGCTCGACGAGTGGGACCGGGATGCCAGCCATGTCATGCAGTCGCGCTGGCTGGACTATGCAGACCATGCGCAGTTCAGCCCCTACGTCCGGCGGGGAAGAGTAATCGAGGAGCTGGATCCTTTGCGGGCCGGCGACCCTGAGATCCCTCTCTTCCCCTACGTCAGCGACCTGGCGCGGATGGGCTCCATGCTCGCCCTTCTCCCCTGGCGGGAGCCGGCGGCGCAGCGCGAGCGTGTGGAGGCGTACCGGCAGCGCATCCGCCGGATCGTGGCGATGTACCGCGACGGACTGGGCACAACCGAAGCGATGCGCCGGATGATCGAAGCGCAGCTGCCGGTCGATCTGACCGCCGATCGCGGCCTGCAGGACCGGCCCTTCACACTCGAGGAGTTCGCCCCCGTCGTCGAAGCGTCCGCGATGGCCGCGGCGCGCGGCGCGCCTGCCGACATGGTGGGCCCCCTGATGCGCTGGAAGGTAAAGAACGTCGGGATCGAGGCCGCCGCTCCGACCATCTACATCCAGGGCGTCGCGCCGGTGGCAAAGAAGATCGATGCCACCGAGAGGCCCGAGATCGAGCTCTTCTCACAGGCCGAGGGGGAGCCGAGAATCGCCATCGCCTACGATGGAACCGTCGCGCCGGGGCAGACCGTGCGCATCCGCGCCGCCCACGCCTCCTGGCTGGGCGGGCCGTCGGGGCTGCGACGGGCCGACTCGCTCCCGACCGGCGGGCTCGCGGCTGACCCGACCGCTGCGGGGCCCTGGAGCCCGCTCGATGATGGTCCCGCCGAGACTGTCACGGCGATGGTGCTCGGTCCTGATGCAGCGCTCTGGGTGACCACGGGAGGGGATGGAAGTGCCGTAATCCATCGCATCTCGGAAGGGGTTTCGGAGGTGATCGACCCGTCGATGCCCGTTGTGAACTGCCTCGTCAGGGACGGGATGTCCCTTTTAGCGGGCACGATGAGCGGCGTCCTCCGCCTTCCACTCTTCCCCGAAGGCGGGTACGACTTTGCGCCGCCCCTGGAAGATCCGCCCCTCCTGCGGCCCGCCGTGTACTCCATCTGCCCGGCGCGGGGGGGCGGCTGGTGGCTGGGCACCTCCACCGGGCTCGTGCGCATGGACGAAGAGGGTAGCGAGGAGCCCTTCGTTCTCGGCTCGGAGGCCGGGAGTGGAGCCGAGATTCACGTCGTATACGAGGAGGAGGGCGGGACCCTTTTCGCCGGCGGCGAGCGTGGCATCTTCTGCTATCAGCCCCAGCTCGATCACTGGTACTGGTACCGCGGCGAGGATCGTTCCGAGCAGGCGCGCGACTGGAGCCCCTACCGGCCGGGCTCAGCGGGTGCGGAGGGGGCGTTCCCCGCATCCGGCGATGTGTTCCTGCCGACGGTCAGGGCCATTCGCCGGGGCCCGGACGCGTCGCTCTGGATCGGCACCGATCGCGGGATCTGCCGGTATCTCGCCCGCTCCGTGGGCGGGCCATCGTACACGACCCTCCTCGAGGCCTTCCCCGATCTTGCGACCGGGGCCGTTCGCGCGATCGAAGTCGATGCGCGGGGTCAGCTCTGGTTCGCGACGGACGATGGCCTCTTCCGCTACGATGGGCGGGATTGGTGGCAGCTCCAGGGTGATGCGCTCGTGCGGCTCCCTCTCGGCTCCAGCTCGCCACTCGACGATGGTACGATCCGTCAGTGGCGTTTCAACAGAGCGCTTGACCGCTGGGAGTTCGCCGATTCCACCGCGCCCGCCGCCGGCTGGACCGGGTTCACCGGGGTACCGCGGGGCCAGCTCGAGGAAGCCGTCACCGCCATCGCGTGGACCGACTTCGCCGTGGCCGATCTCGGCTCGTGGGATGGCACCCATTTCACGCCTGATCCCGGCGCCGTACCCGCCCCGCTGCGCTCGAGGATAAAGCCCGAAGAAACCCGCGTCGTCGAGGGGGGCTTCCCCTCCATTCCCCGGCTGCCGGAGGGGGACTCCACCTGGCGCTACCTCGCGCTCGAGCCGGACAATGCCCCGACGCCCGCGCGGCTGCCCGCCTGGACCCGCGAAGGACGGTTGCTACCCCCGCCCATCGACCGGCAGGCAGTGCTCGAGGGGCGTCATGGCGCCATGACGATGAGCCTGAGCTTCTTCGATGACGCGGCCTTCGCCTTCAACCCATCGGCCCGCGTCTGGATGACCTGGCGGACGAGACATCCGCTGAGCGTTCTGGCGAGGCTGCGTCGGAACAGTCCGGAGGAAATCATCAATCCGGTGCTTCTCGACCGGGTATGGGAGGGGATGCAGCAGGTGCGCCCCGCCGGTGTGCGGACGCAGCTCGCGGTCGACGAGGAGATCGTGCGGGGATGAAGCGAGAAGATGTGTGGCCCGGGCGAGCGAAAACCGCGGGAGCGGTCACTGACAACAGGCACTTCCCGGCGAGCCGCTTTCAGGGAGCCGGTACTATCTATCAAGGAGAGACCTCATGGGAGCCCTAGCCGACGCGCTCGGTGGCAAGACTGCCGGTGAGCTGATCCGCGCCAGCGACTGGAATGGACTGATCGACGCGATCGAGGCGATGGATACGCGCCTTTCGACCGACCTCGATTCGCTCAGCACCTCCGTCGACTCGCGGATTTCCGAACTGGGCGACCGGGTCGGGACGCTCGAGGGGCGTGTGGACGCGCTTCAGACGGAAGTCGGAGAGCTCACCGGAACGGTGGAAGCGCTGCGGCAGAACTTCAGGCGGGTGACGATGAGGACCACCCGGGCGAACGTCGCTCTGGGAGAAGTCATCGAGATCACCGGCCGCATCACCGACCTCGCCGGGAACCCCCTCGACCTGACGAATGCCGCCACCCGCCCCTGGATCGACTTCGTGACGGTGTGGGGACAGCTCAAGCCCGCGCCCGGTTCACAGAGCATCGGCGGTGTCGGGAATCGCTCCATCTCGGTGCGGGTCGATGCGCAGGGGGAAGCGCGGGTTCTTCTTCGCTCGGAGCACGTCCATTCGATCGGCGAGACCGAGGAGCAGGGCGTCATCTCCATGCTCGGGATGGTGATGCCGCAGACGGGGCGGACCGTCGGCGAGACGATCCTTCAGTCGAACACACCGATGGAGGCGCAGCAGTCGGGCGCATTCCGGATCATGAGCCAGGAGTACGTCCGGAATGACGCGGTCGGGATCCAGGCGTATGCGGACAGCTACTATGTGCAGAACCCGCATCTCGTCGATACGACGATCGTCCCCGGGCTGCACCAGCGGTGGCACGATTACCGGACGACCGTGATGGCGTTCGCGAAGAGTGACAGCGATCCCCTCACCGCCGATGCGAATCTGGGCGCCTGCTCCATCCAGGTGACCTTCCGCGACTGGATCGGCCCATGGGTCATCCTGGACTTCATCCCGGAGGCCGAAATCCTCATCCCGCCCTATCAGGAGCGCTTCCGGAACCGGATCACGGATGTTTATCGCGATTCGATCATCAATGTGCGGGCGGAAGTCGAAACGATTCTGGATGGGAAGGGCGTCATCGGAAAGCTGCGGGACTATACCGCCATGGAGTCCGCCATCACGCGGATGGATGTGGCCGGTGCGCCGAGCTTCATGGCCGATCTTACAGAGACAGTGCACAACGGGATTCTGGTGCAGCACGCGACCGAACTCGGCCAGACCTTCGCGATCGGTCTGGATGGCTCGGCCGCCGCGTTCGGCGCCATGGCCGGGACGGGCGCCAAGGCGGACATCCAGGGTGCGAAGGTCACCGAGCAGGTCACGGGCTATGTGGATCAGCAGCTCGGCGCCGCCCAGCAGCAGCTCACCTTCCAGGTCCAGCAGCAGCAGGCGACCTTCCGCAACGAGCTCTTCGCGGAGGGCGGCGTAATCCAGAACGTCTCGCGCAATCTCAACGTCGTCACCGGTCAGATCCAGGGTGTTCAGCAGGCCCTCAACGCGAAGGCAGATGTCCAGGCTCTCGCGCGCTTCCTCCCCGGCTGATGATGCGCTTCGGGGAGCCTTCCGCGCGACGGACGGCGCTGGCCGGCGTCTTCGCGCATGAACCGGATGGCCCAGGTCGTCGATCTTCATGAGCGGCATCTATCTCGGTCCTGACGATGTGGCCCCCGCCCACGCCCGACAGGTCCTCGATTTCCTGAACGCTGCGCAGTCTGCGCGGGAGATTGCGGAGCGCGTGGAGATTCCCGACGAGCTCGACGTCGGGGAGCGGATCGCCGCGCGGATCCTGGCGCGGCGGGAGGAGCTCGGAGGCTTTCAGAACCTCCGCCAGATCGCTGAGATTCCCTTCATCGGGCCGGAGCGCTTCACGGAGATCGTCATCACCCTTTCGGACGCGCGCCTTCCCCGTTCAGCGGAGCCGACCATCGCTGATCTGGCTGCGGAAGTGGCCCGTCTCCGCCGGCAGATCGGTGCTCTCGAAGTCGGTTCCGGCCATCTGTCGAAGGTATCGATCACGGCGCTTCAGCCGGACGCCTATCTGGGGGAGGGGATCAACCTTGTCGTCCAGGTCACGGACCCGACCGGAACGCGACCTGTAATCGATGCTCCGGTCACGCTGGTGGCCACCTGGGGGCGCCTCCGAGCGGTCGACGGGACGCGGCTGCGGGAAGGCACCTCCCTCGTCACCCGCACGGATGACGTCGGGATGGCGCGCGCGCTCCTCTACCCGCCTACCAACGAGGAGCTTCTCTCTTCACAGCAGGCCGCCCTCCAGGCCGCCCTCGGCCTCCTCGAACGCGCTGCTCCGATCCCCCGCGACGTGGAGCCGGCGCTGCGGGAGATCGCCCGGCAGTACCGATGGCATGGCAACCCCGATCTGCGCAGCGCCATCGACATCTATTTCCGTGATTTCGGAAGGGGGCTCGTCGAGAGCGTCAACGAGCGGGACTATCTGGCCGGGTGGACGCATCAGGAGGCGACGATTCTCGCGATGGTCGGCGGAGCGGGCGCGATGCCGATCGGTGTCGCGAGTGGCGGGCCGGGGACTCCGAGCGGTAGCGGGACCGGTGTCGGGGGCGGTGTGTCGACCTCCACGATCGAGGTGTCGGCCGCCCTGACGCTTCGGATCCGGAACTGGCTCGGCGCGTGGCTCGAGGTGCTGCAGGAGCTCTCCGACGAGGAGGCCGGGCTCCCGGACGAGCTTCGGGCCGCAGCCGCGACGGAGGAGGCGGGCGCGCTGCTCAGCCGCGTCTATCTCCGGCTGAACGACTACGTCAGCGAACAGCGCGGCGTCGCGGGTGAGTTCGTGGGGCAGCGACTTGCCGAGCGATCGCTGCGCAACTTCCTGCAGAACGACATCGCCGAGCTCCCCGTAACCCTGCAGCGGGCCGTACTTCCCTCGCTGCACGTCGCATCGCGCACCGTCGCGAAGGCCGGAACGAACGTGCTCGCCGCGGTCGGGCAGACGCGAACAGAGCTGAAGAAGGAGATCGACGCGGGACCGCGCGACTGGGGGATCGTCGATGATCTGAATCTTCGCATCGACAATCTCGACGCCCGGATGGGGCGGATGGTGGATACCGACACCTTCAGCTCCTTCCAGCGCCAGCTCGACGCCCGGTTCGAGGCCAAGGTCGATCAGTCCGCCTTCTCCGGCTTCCGCCAGCAGATCGATACCCAGCTGGCCAACAAGGTCGACCAGGAGGTCTTCATCGACTTCCGTAAGCAGTTCGAGTTCGATTTCGGGAACTGGGTCACCGCTGCCGATCTCGCCGGATTCGAGGCGCGCATCGCCGCAGATCTCGATCGGAAGGTGGACCAGAAAACCTTCGTCGACTTCCGGGAGCAGGTTGAACTGGATATCCGCGGGAAGGTCGATGAGAAGGCGTTCGCGGATTTCAGGGAGGTCACCCAGGCTGGCCTCGCCGGTCGGGCGAGCCTCGACGCCTTCAACAGCTTCCAGCAGGCGCTCGAAGCCGACCTCGCCGCGAAGGCCGACCGGAGCCTCTTCGACAGCTTCCGGGCCGAGACCGACTCGCGGCTCGCCGCGAAGGCCGACGCCAGCGCCGTCACGACCCTGCGCCGCGAACTGACCGGAGCGCTCGATGCGAAGGTCGACCTTTCCACCTTCTCCGGCTTCCAGCAGACCGTCGATACCCGGCTCCAGGCAAAGGCCGAGCGGGGCGAGATCGCGGCGATCCAGGAACGCGTCTCGACGGTCGATGGGGAGCTCACCCGGCTCCAGACCTCATCGACGCAGCTCGATCGCAGGATCGCCACCATCGACAGCTCGGTGAACCGCCTCGATAGCGACGTCACGAATCTCCGGCTGAAACGATGATGGAAAGCGCCGGCGCGCTGAACGCGCACACCCCCGAGTGATGGAAGCGACCCATCTGTCTGTCGCGCCTGGAGGCGGGCCGGCCCCGGCGGGCCCGGTCACCGTCCGGTCGCGGGCGCCCGGTTCCGAGCCCGGCATCTTCCGGGAGCTTCGCTATCTGAGGCTCGCACCGGGTGTCGGCGCCGAAGAGCTGGTGATCGATGCCGGGGAGTGCGCGCTGCAGGGCCGCTTCCTTCCCTATACCTATAATGCGATTCCAGCGTCGGCCGGCGATCTCCGTGCATCGGTGACGAACGCGCCGACCGGAAGTGGGAACGGCCTCATCGTCGCGCTGGATGCGCCGCGCCGCGTGCGGGCCATCGTCGTCGAGGGGGCGATCAATGTCCCGGCCCCCTATGAGCTGCAGATCCATCGGCTCGATGGAAACACGCCGAGCGATGAGCCCTCCCTCAGAGCGACCGTCGCGACGTATGCCCACGTGGAAGCGGTCTTCAAGGGGGGCGGCCAGGCAGGAGGGTCGGGCTTCGTCTGGGTGGGTGCGGGTGCGGGTGCGGGATCGGCCACCGCCGCGGCCGCGGGGGCGACAGGGGGTACCTCAGCCATGATGTACTCCATGACGTCCACTCCTCCGGCCACCTCGGGGGCAGGGGCGCATACGGGAGGCGGGCAGCAGATGGTCTTCCTGGAAGAGCAGTTCATGATCGCCGGGAGCTCCGATCTGGCCTTCGCCATCGACTTCACCGATCGGCGCTTTCTCGTCCGCGTCCGTGGCAGCAATGGGCAGATGGCGAATCTCAGCCCCGCCCGGCTGGGTGCGGTGACGGTCGAAGCCTTTCCGCGCAGTCCGCGCGTCGCTCTGGCGTTCCCCGCCCCCGGCGCTGCCGCGGATCCCGCTGCCGCGAACTCCTTCTGGCGGGCGGCAGGCGAGATCGGGAATGGCGCGTCTCTAGCCGATGGCGAGGTCAGCGCCGGCCCCGCCATGGGCGCGGAGATCGCCCGCGCCGCCGCCCGCTATGTGGAGCGGATGCGTGACCAGAACGACGATGACGGGGCGCCACCGACACTTCCGCCGACGCTCGACATCGCGATGCTGATCGAGTCGGATGCGCCCTGCCGCTTCACCCTGGACGCGGTGCGCGTTCCCTACCGGATGGCGCGCGAATCCTTCCCGGACGGCTCCGAGAAGCAGGTCCTGAGATTCGGCGCCGGCAGGATCGAGACGCGCGAGCTCGGCGTTCCGGTACCGGCCGGGGCGACGATCCATTCGGCCGCTCTGGTCACCGTCGAAAGCCTGCGCGGCGATCGCGTGGGAGGCGCGGGCGCGGAAACGATGAAGGCGATCGGGCCTTCAGGGACAGGGGTTCGTGTGCACCCGGAGATGCGCGCCGCGCAGCCCCTCACACCCGCGCGCGCCTCGCTCGTCAGCGGCGTGATGGTCGGCGTTTCGGCGATCACTCCGCGCATCAGCGTGGCCGCCGAGCTACGCGAAGATGCCGAGGGCACCCCCACCGGACGGCTTCTGGGGAAGGGGACGTTCGAGATGGTGGCGGCCGGTCGACCCGCGTGGCAGATCATTCGCTTTGAGAAGCCGATCGTCGTGCCCGCGGCCCCGCACTGGATCGTCCTTACCAGCGACGCAGGTCCCATCGTCTGGCTGACGGAGGAGGGAATCGAGGAAGATGCCCTCCATCTTCTGAGGAAGGATGGCGCCGAAGGATGGGCAACGTCTCATCTCGCCCGTGGCCAGCGGACCCTTCACGATCTGCTCACCACTGGCGGCGCGCAGGCAGCGGACGTTCGCGCCTTCGAGCTTTCGATCGCCGGTATCACCCTTCCCGTTGGGGCCACTGCATCGGGCGACCGAACGACGTACGACATGGCCGAGCCGGTCTCCGCCTTCCTGGCCGGCCAGGCGGCATCGGGTTCAGGCATGGTGACCCTCCCCCTCCGCTGTTCGGCGCTCGGCCCCGGCTCCGTGACCATCTATCCGCCGAGAATCGAGTTCGACCGCTGAGCGGGGCGTAGAAAAAGGAGGTGCGATGACCGAACGGCAGGCGAAACGATAAGAAATACGTTGACTCCCCGTCGAAGCCCGATAACTATTCTCATGCTGCCCGCCGTCCGCCGTCATCACAGGCATCGCACAGCCGCCGCCGAGAAGCAGTCCCTGACAACGTTCCGCACCGACCCTCATCATCGTCCGAGGTGGCCGTGAACTCACCATCCGTCGAAGTCGAGCCAGAAGATGTGCGCGTGGCCCCCCGCCGGGCCGATGAGCGCGGATCCAGCGCTCCGCGAAGCGCTCCCTTCCAGGATGGCGTCACCATCGTTACCCGGATCAAGCCCGGCCACGTCGCGAGTCTTACCGAGCTTCTCAATTCGATCGGGAGCGACATCGAGGGCAACGACCTCATCCCTTTCCTGACTATCCGGACGATCCACTTCGCACGCTTCGTCGTCCTGGATGAAGCGAGAGATGCGCAGAATAGATCGACCCCCGCGGTCCTGCTTCTTTCGACGAACTTCGACGGAGATGTGGAGGAGCATCTGGGGGAATTCTACGACCGGGCGTCGGAAGGGCTGAACCGCATCTACGGTCATTGCGAGGGCTATCCGACCGGGGCGGGAAGGAATCGCTCGAGCGTCGTTCGGTATCTGCGCAGCCATGACGCCGGCTACAACACCCTCTATGTGGGAACGCGGGGCCGCACCGTCCAGCAGATCCGCGACGAGGCGGCGCTTCGGGATGCGATCCAGCTACACCTCGACGAGGCAGCGAAGGCGCCCGGCTTTCAGGAGCGTACGCCGGGGGAGATCCGCGCGGGGGTCCAGACGTTCGTCCGGTCGCGCCCCGATCTCGCCTGGGCAGTGGAGGACCCGCCTGCGACCCGACGGATCTGGCCGCACGGGCGCGACCTGCTCCCGCTCGCGGCGATCGGTATCCTCCTGCTGGCATTCATCGGGGCGCTCGTGGTGGGGCCGTGGAGAACGCGCGTCATCGCCATCCTCCTCCCGCTGGCCCTCGTGGGGTTATGGGTTCTCGTGCTCCGCTACAAGGAGAAGCGAGACGAGCAGTTCCCCGCCGATACCGACTTCGAGCACGTCGCCACCCTCGCGCACCGGGAGGACCGGTTCGTACAGAACCAGATGACGGTCGTCAACAACATGAAGCCTGGGCCCTTCCGGCAGGCGACCGCGCGCTTCGTCTTCTGGGCGATAGATCTCGCGGGCCGCTACATCTACACGAAAGGGGCGCTTGGCAGCATCCCCTCGATCCATTTCGCGCGGTGGGTCATCATCGATGAGGGGCGGAGGGTCGTCTTCTTCAGCAACTTCGACGGGAGCTGGGAGAACTATCTCGGTGACTTCATCGACAAGGCGGCGGTGGGGCTGACCGCGGTGTGGAGCAACACCTATGGCTTCCCGCGGACCCGCTTCCTGATCCTCGATGGCGCGACCGATGAGCGGCGGTTCAAGGCGTACGCCCGGAACACCCAGGTCGTCACGCAGGTCTGGTACAGCGCCTACAAGTGGTTGACTGTGCAGAACATCAACAACAACTCGGCGATTCGCGCCGGGCTCTTTGCAGAGCAGACCCCCGCCGAGACTGCGGCGTGGCTGCGCCGACTCTGATCCCCGCCACCTGATGCCGACGACACTCGAGCTGGACGACATCCAGGGTCTCGTAGCGAGGGGCTACGGAAATCTTCCCGCCGCATGCTATCTCATTCTGCGCGTCGATGACGGGCCCGCCGCGCGCGCCTGGCTGCGCGGGATCGCCGGGCAGGTGACACCGGCCAGCCACAAGCCCGACGACCGGAGCCTGCACATCGCCTTCAGCGCAGAAGGTTTACGCGCGCTGGGGATGGACGATGCAACGCTCAGGACCTTCGCCCGGGAGTTCATGGAGGGGATGACCGAACCGCACCGTGCCCGTCACATCCTGAACGATCGCGACGAGAGCGCGCCCGAGAAGTGGCGCTGGGGCGGGAAGGATACGCACATCGCGCTGCTGCTCTTCGCCCGTGACGACGCGACGCTCGCGCAGCAGCATGCCGAGCTGCGGGCGGGCTTCTCCGGCGTTACCGAGACGCACCTCCTCGACACCTATTCCTTTGAGGGCGCCAAGGAGCACTTCGGCTTCAACGATGGGATCGCACAGCCGATCATGGAGGGGCTCAGCCGGAAGGGCCCGCCCGAGAACACCATCGCGGCGGGGGAGTTCGTGCTCGGCTATCCGAACGGGTACGGGAAGCTCCCGCTCACCCCGAAGGTTCCGGAGGCCCGAGACCCGGCGGGGACCCTGCCGCGGATGCGCTTCGAAGATGGTGTCCACGCCGATCTCGGCCGCAATGGCAGCTACCTCGTCTTCAGGCAGCTCAGCCAGGATGTGCGCGCCTTCTGGAAGTTCGTCGACAGGGCCACCTGCATGGCCGATGGGAAGAGCGATCATGATGCGCGAACCCGGATGGCCGCGAAGATGGTCGGGCGATGGCCGAGCGGGGCGCCCCTGACCCTCTGCCCGACCGCCGATGATCCTGAGCAGGCCACGCGCGACGACTTCGGCTACCGCGCGACCGACGAGCATGGCCACGGCTGCCCGATCGGCTCCCACATCCGCAGGACGAACCCGCGGGATGCCCTCGAGGGCACGCCCGAGGACGCCGTGGTCGTGTCGAACCGGCATCGGATCCTGCGGCGGGGCCGGCCCTATGGCGCGCCCGTCTCCCGCTCACTCGATGTCGACGAGATCCTGCGGGCGGAGGAGGAGCAGGGGGAGGTCGGGCTGCACTTCATCTGCCTGAACACCGATATCAGCCGACAGTTCGAGTTCGTGCTCCACACCTGGATCAACAATCCCAAATTCGGCGGCCTCTACAGCGATGCCGACCCGATCATGGGCCGCCATGACGCCAATGGGGGGACCTTCACCATCCAGGGGGATCCTGTGCGCCAGCGGGTAACGAATCTGGGGAAGTTCGTCGAGGTTCGGGGCGGGGAGTATTTCTTTCTGCCGGGGCTGCGCGCGCTGAACTTCATCGCCGGGGGGTAGTGGCCTGTCTCCGATGTCCAGTCACAAAGCGCCCTCTAATTTTTCAAGTGGCGCCAGTCTCGCACGAACCACGTACTGGATCCCCAACTCGTCCGTCACGATCCCGTGGAGCACATCGCCGACAATGACGGGCTGCGGCGACGAGAGTATTTGCAGCTCCGTTTCGACCGTGCCTTCGTAAATTCCGTCGCGGCCGAAGACGTCATAGGTAGTCCCCTGTCTGGTCGCACGGACCTGAACCCACACGCGACCGCGGCTATCCAGAAGAATGGTCTCGACGATCGGTCTGTCATCGGGTATCCGAGACCAGTCCAATTCACTGCCTGCTGCAATGTCTCGGATCGTGCTGATCATCGAGTCCCTTTCGACCGATGTTACCCGCAGGGGTGCCCGTCGGCTTTCGAACAGGAGAATGGTGTCCTGGGCGAAAGTGACCTGCGCAATTCGGTAGTCATTTATATGGGAACTCTTCTGCCAGAGGTATCGCCGTGGATCCAACGCAGCTGCTCCTGCGGGCCAGAAGGGAACGGAGATAAACATCCGGCCGTTCTGGATCTCCACGATATAGGTCCCGGGAGCTTCGGTAGTGCTCGGGGCATCCTCACGGCGCCCGATTCGGATCGTGTCACTCCAACTTCCTTCAGCGTCCAGAACTCGAACGACATCCCAGCGGCCATCGGGCAGGACGGCCAGTGTCGGTTCGATCGTATGATTTGTCGAATCGACAGCCGCGTTCCACACCCAGCCGTATGAACTGATCTCCAGATTTGAGGATCGTACAAACCCCGACTCGGGGTCGAATAACGATATGCGATTGTTGCGGGGATCATTGACACGGAGAAGCCCATCGGGTCCGATCAGCATCCCGTTGGCATCGTTCAGTTCGCCTGGACCTGTGCCACGCCCTCCCAAAGTGCGAACGTGCTCGCCAGCTGCATTGAACACCCGGATTTCCTGGGCCTGTGCATCCAGGACGGCGACGCCCCCATCCGTCAGGGGGGCGATTCCTTTGATCTGTCCGAACAGGTCCGCCCCGTCACCACTGACCGATCCGATCCGAAGCTCGGGCTGAAGAGTCCATCCTGGATCGATTCCGCTGGAGGGAGGTGAGTTCACCACTCGCACGACGCCTGTCGCGGTGGTATCCATCGTAACGGACCATCCCGTTGCCGCTGCTCCGCCCTTGTCGCATCCTGCAGCTGAGATTACCAACGCGAAGAGCAGGAACGCACTACCGGCCTGAGCCCGCATGGCACGCCTCCAAAGTT
>CAYRLB010000001.1:0-73648 GCA_964424945.1 uncultured Gemmatimonas sp. | reverse complement strand
AGTAGCGATCGAAACCGCTGACCATCAGCAGCTGCTTGTAGAGCTGCGGCGACTGTGGAAGCGCGTAGAACTCGCCCGGATGAACCCGGCTCGGAACGAGATAGTCCCGCGCGCCTTCCGGCGTCCGCCGCGTAAGCATCGGCGTCTCGATCTCGACGAAGCCCTGCGCATGAAGAAACTCCCTCACGGTCCGCGCCGCGCGGTTGCGCATCAGGAGGTTGCGCTGGAGCTCCGACCTGCGGAGGTCGAGATAACGGTAGCGCAGGCGAAGATCCTCCATCGGGAGCTCCTCGTCCGGCGCGCGGTAGACCGGGATCGGGAGCGGCTCGGCGGACTGCAGCATCACCAGCGATTCCGCGAGCACCTCCACGTCGCCCGACGCGATCTCCCGGTTCCCCTTCCCTTCCGGCCGCAGGCGTACCCTGCCGGTGACCTGAATGACATCTTCGGGTCCGAGTCCGCGCGCCTCGCGAACGACTTCGGGCGGGGCGTTCGCCGGATCGAACGATACCTGCACGATCCCCGCGCGGTCACGAAGATCGACAAAGACGAGGCCGCCAAGATCCCGGCGCCGATGCACCCACCCTACGAGCCGGACTTCGGAGCCGGCGTCATTCTTCCCTAAATTACCGGCAAGGCCGGACCGAAAGCTTGTCGCGAACGTATCAGTCATGTCGTTTTGGTCTCCGCGCGCTGCGCGGCGAGTTCGTCACCCGACCAGGAGATCCTGCGCCGAGCCAGTCTGTATATCAGCACGCCGGTAGTGGCGCCGAGGATGTCTGCCGCAACGTCCCAGATATCCGCCGAGCGGCCGGGAACGAAGCTCTGATGGAGTTCGTCGATGATCCCGTAGAGCGATCCAAGGAGGATCAGCCACAACGTTCGCGCCTGCGGCCCCCTCCCGACGGCGAGCAGTAGGCCCAGAATGAGATAGGCCCCGAAGTGAGCCAGCTTGTCGCGCCCGCCTGAAAGGTTGACGCTGATCGTCGGCTGATGGCTCACCAAAAAGAGAACGGCAGCCCACATGGCTGCCGGAATCCATCCAACCCACCCGCGGCTCACGAGGCTTCGGCCTCGGCGATGATCGAGTAGAATTCGGTCGGTGACGTCGCTTCCATCAGCCGGATCCGGAAGGCATCGCGGCGGAGAAGCCGGGAAATCCGGCTGAGCGCCTTGACGTGCTGCCCCGCGGCAGCGTCCGGCCCGACGAGGAGAAAGAAGAGGCTTACAGGACGGCCATCGAGCGCTTCGAAATCGATCCCCTCAGGCTGCACCCCGGCAACGAGCGCGAGCTCCGCTATCGCCGGCGACTTGCCGTGCGGGATCGCCACGCCGCTCCCGATCCCCGTACTGAGCACCTCTTCACGCTCGCGAACGGCACGAAGAATCTCGTCGAGGTTACGAGAGGACGTGCTCTGGCCGATGACTTCGACCAGTTCGCCCAGAATCTCATCTTTCGACGTCGACACGAGCGGGATCTTGATCCGCTCCGGTGTGAGCAGTTCCGTTAGGTGCACGTGCCTGTTCCGAGCGAGCGTGGAAGAAGCCGCCACGGTGTGGCGGAGGTGTACAGCTTGCACAAGGTAACGAAAGCTCCGAACCCCATCAAGAACGCGCGGAAGGGCTGATGATACAACTACTTCTGGCGCAGGTCGACGCAATCACGCGCGAGTATCAGGATAAATGACGGAAGTTACACGCACAGACATTGCCGGCGTCCCCCGCGACGAGGCCGGAGCCCTGCTTCGCGAGCACTTCGAGCTTCGCGGGCAACCCTCGTACCGCGCGCGCCAGACCGAGGAGTGGATCTTCGATCGACTCGCGATGTCCTTCGAGGAGATGAGCAATCTTCCGCAGGCGGAACGCCTCGCACTCGCGGAACGCTTCGACTTCACCTTCCTTGCGACCGATCGCGTCTCCCGTTCCACCGACGGGACGGCGAAGCACCTCTGGCGGCTCGCCGATGGCGAGCTGATCGAATCGGTTCTGATCCCCAGTGCCGCCCGACTTACCCTCTGCATCTCGTCGCAGGCTGGGTGCGCAATGGCGTGCACCTTCTGCGCAACGGGCTGGCTCGGCTATCAGCGGCAGCTGACGGCGGGCGAGATCGTCGGCCAGTACCGCCAGGCGCGGCTATGGGCGCAGGAGAATGGATACGGCGACATCACCAACATCGTATTCATGGGGATGGGCGAGCCCTTCATGAACCCGAAGGCGCTCTTCCCCACCCTCGAGATTCTCAACCAGGGATACGGAGTCGGGGCGCGGCGGATCACCGTTTCCACGGTCGGGGTCGTGCCGGGGATCGAGCAGCTCGCGGCGCTTCCGGAGCAGTTCCGGCTCGCCATCTCGCTCCATGCTCCCAACTCGGAGCTGCGCAGCGAGCTCATCCCGCTCGAGAAGAAGTACCCCCTGCCCCGCCTCCTCGAGGCGCTCCGCACCTTCGATGACGCGGGGGGAAAGCGCATCACCTTCGAATATGTGATGATCGATGGGGTGAACGACGCTTTCGACCTTGCCGACGAGCTTGCGGTGGTGGTGGCGGAGTTCCAGGCGTTCGTCAACCTCATCCCCTTCAACCCGATCCCCGGGACAGACTGGCAGCCGACCCCGCCTGGACGGCTGCGCGCCTTCGCGAACCGGCTGGAATCGCACGGGATCCCGGTACACGTCCGGACGCCCCGCGGCCGTGACATCGCCGCCGCGTGCGGCCAGCTCAAAGCCGAAGCAACGACGGGACGGCTGGTGAAGATCGGGAAGTAAGGGCTGTTCCCTTTTGCTGACGGAGCCGCGGGCGGGGTCTTCATCACCCGCCCGCGTGCGCCCCCCCGCTCACGCGCGACCGGACTCCTCTACCGCACCCAGTCGCCGCCGAGGACGAGTGTAGCTTCCAGGTACAGCGTCGTGTCGATCGCCTCTTCGATGCGAGAGATGTCGATGGCCGCGCTCAGCGCCTCGACCGCCGCATCGTTGCCCGATCTGTCGAAGATCGTCGTCGAATCTCGAGCCAGCGCGCCCGCGTTCCCATAGGTGACGACATCGAACCCTGCCGCTCGCAGCTCCTGGGTAACCTGCCGGGCGAGTCCCGTGATGCCGGCGGCATTCAACACCTCGACGCGAATGCGCTCCCGCGGGGGATCCGCCATCGTGATCCGCTCCTCCTCAGCATCCGCTGGCTCCCCGGCGCCAACCATTCCCCAGATCGCAGAGGTCAGCAGACCCGCAACGGCCACGAGGGTGAGAACAAAGGCGATCGTCCTGAGCTTCACCTTCGTCCGCCCACGAGTGAGGTCCAGAAGGCGGCCGTCTCCGGTCGGATCGGCTTCCTTCGCTCCACGAGATGCGCGATCCGTGAGGCGACCACCTCAACCAGCACACGATCGAGATCGTCCGGCATCCGCGCGACGAGGGATGCGCGCCAATCGACCGCGAAGTCACGGCCGGGTTCGAGAAAGTCGGCGAGGTATAACGCGCGGCCGAGGGAGTCGAGCGATGGGCTCCCGATCGTGTGGTATCGGACCGCGGAGAGGATGCGGCTGTCCACCTGCCCGGAGAGCCGGCGCGCCGCAGCGGGACCGTGCAGAACGGGCCCGGGAAGGTCCCGCTCGCTCGAAGAGACTTCCGATCGAAGAAGCTCGGGATCCTCATCCCGCAGTACATCGTGAAGCCAGCCCGCAGCGGCCCAGCGCAGCACCTCGGCTTCCGACAGCGAGAGCCGCTGCGCCCATTCCTCCATCAGCGCCGCGACACGCCCCATATGCGCCCGACGGAGCAGCGTCACGCGCCCCCACTCGGGGAGCTCCCCGCGTGCCGCGGCCGCCTCCACCGCCGTCAGATCCTCGAGGGCGTCTTCAGTCGAAGCCACGACGGACGTACGGCTCGAGGATCGCACGGTTACGCAGGGAGGCGTGCGAGATGTAGTTCCATCCCCGCAGCTCCACACCACTTCCCACCCAGCTGTCGATGATCCTGCAGCCCGGCCCGATCACCGATTCGTCACCGATCGTCGTGCCGCCTTCGAGGATCACCCCGGGATAGACGACGGTGTCCCGCCCGATCCGAACATCCACATCGACGAGTACGGACTCCGGGAGGAGGAAGGTGACGCCCGCATCCATGAGCGATCGTACCAGCTGATCGCGGACGCGCCGTTGGAGCCTGGCGAGATTATCACGATTGCGGACGATGAAAACCTCCGCGTCACCAGTCACCCGCCGATCCGGGGAGAGGAAATCGTTCTCCCGGGAGAAGGGGTTCGGAAGCTGCAGAATATCGAGCAGTTGCTCAGTAGTGGCGAGGATCGCCGCGGCATCGGGACCTTCACCGCCGACCCAGGCGCCGGCGCCCGCCGCGAGTAGTTCGGGTAACGAGTCCCGGCCGATCGACGCCGCACCCTGCACCAGGAGGATGAGCTCATCGCCATGCCCCGAGAGTCCCTTCCACGGGGCGGCGGGCTCGAATGTTCGCACCTCCACCTGGTTGCCGAGGTCACCAAGGATCTCCGGCGGGAAATCGGGAGGGGTGAGCACCAGCACCTCCCGCACCGGCCAGGTGCCGGTGAGAAGCCCCGTGACCGTATGCCAGATCAGCGGCCTTCCGGCAACTGGATGGAGGAAGGCCGGGATCCGGGAGACCATCGGACCGGAATCGGGCTCCTCCATGGCCAGTACGATGGCGCGGTCAACCTGGTTCTCGCTCATCCCTGGAGTGTGCTGGCGCCCTGCCGGCCCTTTCGAAGATGACAGGCGCGGTGGAGCGACGTCAGGATACTGGCGTGGCGGAAATCTTTCGTCATGCAGGCTGAAACATGGTGCCGAGGGCGGCGTTGTCGATCAGGCGGGTCTTGCCGATGCGTGCCGCAACTGCACAAACGGCGCCTGATCCAACCTGAACGACCGATTCGAGCGTCTCCGGATCCACCACTTCCGCATATTCGACGAGACCGGCAGCGCCGATCCTTTCACGCATCGCCTCGATGTACACCGCCGGTTCCGACTCGCCGGATCTGAAGAGCCGTTCGCACTCCCCGAGGGCGGCCGGAAGCGCCAGGGCACGCTCTCGCTCCTCGCCCGACAGATACTGATTCCTCGAGCTGAGAGCGAGCCCGTCGTCATCCCGGACGGTCGGCGCGGCGATGATCTCGATGGCGAAATTCAGGTCCGCCGCCATCCGCCGGATGAGCGTCAATTGCTGCAGATCCTTCTGACCGAAGATCGCGCTATCGGGCCGGATGATCCCGAAGAGCTTCGCCACGACGGTAAGCACCCCGCGAAAATGGCCCGGTCGGTTCAATCCGTCCAGACGATCGGCGCCGCGCTCCGGGACCACCGCGATCCATGGTTCGCCATCCGGATACATCTCGGCGGCAGAGGGCGCGAAGATCATGTCGACCCCCGCCGCCTCCGCGAGCGCCATGTCCCGATCGAGATCCCGCGGATATCGCTGGAGGTCCTCCGAGGGACCGAACTGAAGGGGATTCACGAAGATGGAGAGCGCGACCCGATCGGCCGAGGCGCGGGCGCGCTCGACGAGAGAGAGATGCCCCTGATGAAGAGCGCCCATCGTGGGGACGAGGGCGATGCGCGCGCCCTTCTGATCCTTCGTCCAGCTGCGGGCGTCCGACCGTGTCTCGGTCAGCAGCATCGGCGAGATCAGTCGAAGGTGTGCTCGGGACCCGGGTATTCGCCGGCGCGAACCGCGGCGACATAGCCGGTGAGGGCCTGCTCGACGTCGCGGCCGACCTCGCCGAAACGCCGGAGGAAGCGGGGCTGGAAACCCGGATTCATCCCGAGCATATCGTGGAGGACGAGCACCTGGCCATCACAGTCGACGCCCGCCCCGATCCCGATCGTGGGGATGGAGAGCGCCGCAGTCAGTTCACCCGCCAGCGGCCCCGGGACCATCTCCAGCACGACGGCGAAAGCCCCGGCGGCTTCGATCCGGCGAGATTCTTCGAGAAGCTGCTCGCGCCCCTCATCACCACGACCCTGGACCCGATAGCCCCCGAGCGCATGAACCGCCTGAGGGGTCAGGCCGAGGTGTGCCATGACAGGGATGCCTGCGCGGCGAATGGCGGCGATCGTTTCGGCGATCTGAGGGCTTCCACCCTCGACCTTTACCGCCTGCGCGCCCGTCTCCTTCAGGATCCGTCCTGCGTTGCGGACCGCCTCGGCCGGAGAGACTTCGTAGCTCATGAAGGGCATGTCGACGACGACGAGAGCGCGGTCCACCCCTCGCACGACGGCGCGCGCGTGATGGATCATGTCGTCGAGCGTGACGGGCAGGGTGGATTCGAGACCGAGGACGACCTGAGCGAGCGAATCACCGACGAGTATGACGTCCGTACCGGCAGCGTCGACAAGGCGGGCGAAGAGGTAATCGTATGCAGTGAGAACTGCGATACGCTTACTCTTTTCCTTCATCTCCCGCAGATCCAGCACCGTAACTTTCCGGGCTGTGCTTCGGTTCTGCGTAGACATCGGGACTCCGGGCTCTGGCAGCGGCTGGCGAGACGCTCGACGGCTCGCAGATATCCTGAAAACCCTTGTCGCACAAAGGTTTTATTGACGAGCCGAAAAGCTAGCTCCATGATTAGGGGGTGTCAAACAAGATCCAGTACGACCCATTGATCGCGCGCTATCTCGCTGAAGAACTCGATGCGCGCCTCCGGGGCCGCGGCTGCACCGCGGCCCCTTTCTTCGCGCCCGACCTCTCTGTAACCCTCCCCTTCGAAGGGGGCGTCGTGCTGCGCGCCGACCTGCACCCCGGGCGCGGCTGGGTCCGGGTACTCCCGACGACGGACGAGTACGAGGAGCTGGACGCGATCTGTACGGGGATCTCGGCACCGGCGGACGAGCGGCGTCTCATCATCGACATGGATGTCGTCGGCCGATTCCGGGATGTGTCACGCTCCATCGTCCTCGAACTCCACACGAACCAGTGGAACGCGATCGTCCTCGACCGGTCGACCTCCTCCATCGTGAATGTGCTCCGCGGTCGGCGTGCGGGGGGCCGGGCGCTTTTTCCGGGCCAGGCCTACACGCCACCGCCCCCGTCGGACCGCGCGGGCCACGCGGAAATCACCCTCGCTGAGGGGCGCCGGCTCTGGGATTCGCGCGTTGAAGCGTTGCCCCGTGCTGAACGCCGCGACGCGATCCTCCGGACGCTTGCCCTCACCGGTACACTCAACACGCGATGGATCCTGGAGGCGGAAACGGATGAAGCCGCGTTCGAGCGCTGGTGGTGGCTCCGTTCGGCGCCCGTAGCCGAGCCGGGTATCCTCGCGGCGGCGGGCGGGGGCCATCCGTACCCTCTTAGGCTCGACGGGTGGGAATTCGAGCCGGAGCCTTCGCTGCTCACGGCGATGGCGAGGGTCGCCGAACGCACCCCTTCCGTCGATGCTGAAGAGGGTCCGACCCTCGATGCGGGTGCGGCCGAACGGATGGTCCGCGACCGCCTGGCCGCGACCGCACGCAAAATCGACCGGCTTCAGGCCCAGCTCACAGCGGCCAGCGGTGAGGCCGAACGCCTGCGCGGGTGGGGCGACCTTCTTCTGGCACGGATCGCCGATGCACGTCGAGGAATGGCCGAGATCGAGCTGGAGGGATGGGATGGCGCAACGGTTCGCATTCCGCTCGACCCGGAGATAGGCCCCGCCGAAAATGCGAAGCGGCTGTACGAGGAGGCGCGGCGGAAGGAGCGCGCCCAGGCTCGGATCCCCGCCCTGATGCAGGCAGCGGAAGAGGAGCGCCGGGAATGGCTTGCGGCACTGGAGGAGGTGTCAAGCGGGCGGGTGCCGGAAAGACTCGCCGAGCGATTGCGCCATGCGGCGGAAAAGAAGGTGGCGCGTTCAGCCTCCAGCGTAGCTGCGCCCGCCCTTCCCTACCGCACCTTTCGAACGTCCGGCGGAATCGAATGCCGTGTCGGCCGCAGCTCACGGGACAACGATCGGCTGACTTTCCAGGAATCGTCACCGAACGACGTCTGGCTTCATGCGCGTTCCGTCGCCGGGTCGCATGTCATTCTGCGATGGAAGGATCCGGCAGGGGCTCCACCGGCGCGCGACCTCGAGGAGGCGGCGCAACTCGCCGCGCTCTTCAGCCGGGCCCGCAGCTCGGGTCTCGTAGCGGTCGACTGGACGCGCCGCAAGCATGTGAGGAAGCCGCGCGGGGCCGCGCCAGGGCTCGTCATCCCCCAGCGCGTGAAGACGTTGATGGTCGAACCGGACGAAGAGCTTCCCGACCGGCTCGCCGTGCTCTGACGAAAATCGGAAGCCGCTTCGCCGACGGACGCGAGCACGCAGCCGCCGGCCCGCAAGGTGGCTGGCGGTACGATCAGTGTGCCAGCCGGCCGCCCGATCCTTCAGCCGCTGACCGGCGTCTTCGCCCCGCTCGATAGAGCGTCCCGCAGCCCGGCGACCAGCCTGGCGCCCCCCTCAATGCCTTCCCGGGCCAGCGCATCGACGAGCGCCGAGCCGACGATCACCCCATCTGCCGCATTCCCCACGGCCATCGCCTGTTCCGGTCGCGAAATCCCGAAACCGACGGCGATGGGGGTGGACGTCGAGCTACGCAGCGCTGCAAGCTCCTCGAGCAGCGTGCCCGACAGCTCCGCAGTCGCCCCGGTTACGCCCGTCCGCGAGATATAGTAGGCGAACCCCTGGGAAGCATCGGCGATCTGCCGGGCCCGCTCCGGATTCGTCGTGGGGGCGATAAGCCGGATGAGATCGAGTGGTGACTCCTCGAAGCGCGCCTCCAGCGCTGCGTCGGAGCCGAGCGGAAGATCCGTGAGGAGAACGCCATCCGCTCCGGCCTCGGCAGCCTCCGCAAGGAAGCGGTCGACCCCGAAATCGAGGATCGGATTCAGGTAGCTGAACAGCACCACGGGCGTCTGATGCGTACGGCGGAACCGCCGCAGGAGGTCGAGCGTCCAGACGAGGTCGACGCCCCCCTCGATCGCATCGAAGGACGACTTCTGGATGACGGGCCCGTCCGCCAGCGGGTCGCTGAACGGAACGCCGAGTTCCAGCACGTCGGTGCCGGCATCGGCGAGTGCGATCAGTGCTTCAAGCCCGCGATCGACCTGAGGATGTCCCGCAGTGGTGTAGATGACCAGTGCCGCCCGCCCCTCTGCACGCGCCTCCGCGAACGCTGCGGCAATCCTTCCTTGCGGTCTAGACAAAGTACTCCTTCACGTTGATCCCGCACTTCCCGGGATTGGTAGTCCTGATGATTGAACGATGTGGGGAACGCGCCGCAGGATCCCCCTCACGGAGGCCCATCTCCAGGAGCGGGATCCTCGGCACATGCCACGCTCATTGAAGATCACCTTCACGCGAGGCCGGTTCGGATTCGCCCGGCTTGTCGCCGTGACGTCGCAGCTCAGAGCGCGCCCTGCATCTCCGCTATCTGCGCAACGTCCTTGTCGCCGCGCCCACTCAGACAGACGATCACAGGGCCTCGATCTTTCCAGCGCGCACCCTCTCGCAGCACGTAGGCGATCGCGTGCGCACTTTCCAGCGCCGGAATGATCCCTTCCAGCCGGGCAAGCTGCTCAAAGCCTTCGAGGGCCTCCGCGTCCGTGGCGCTCGTGTACGTCGCCCTTCCCTGCTCCTTGAGGAAGGAGTGCTCAGGCCCCACGCCCGGATAGTCGAGACCGGCCGAGATCGAATGGGCGGCGGCCACCTGTCCGTGCGAATCCTGCAGAAGATAGGAAAGCGAACCGTGCAGAACGCCCGGCTTGCCCAGCGTCAGCGTCGCAGCATGGTGCTCGCTGTCGACGCCCTCGCCGGCCGCCTCAACGCCGATCAGCTCGACGTCCGCGTCACCCACGAAGGGGTGGAAGATGCCCATCGAGTTGGAGCCGCCGCCGACACAGGCGATCACCGCTGCGGGGAGCCGGCCCGTCACCGAAAGACACTGGGAACGCGACTCACGGCCGATGATCGACTGGAAGTCACGAACCATCATCGGGTACGGGTGGGGTCCTACCACCGAGCCGATGATATAGTGCGTATCCGAGACGTTCGTCACCCAGTCGCGGATCGCTTCATTCGTCGCATCCTTCAGCGTCCGGGTGCCGGAGTTCACAGGGCGGACTTCCGCGCCGAGCAGCTTCATCCGGTAGACGTTCAGCGCCTGACGCCGGACATCCTCCTCCCCCATGTAGACCACGCAGTCGAGCCCGAAGAGTGCGCAGACCGTGGCCGTGGCCACGCCATGCTGACCGGCTCCGGTCTCCGCGATGATCCGCCGCTTCCCCATGCGCAGAGCGAGAAGCACCTGCCCGAGGCAGTTGTTGATCTTGTGCGATCCGGTATGGTTCAGATCTTCGCGCTTGAGATACAGCTCGATTCCCCCGGACGCTTCCCCGAGCCGCCGGGCGCGATAGAGCGGGGTCGGCCGTCCGACATAATCGGCCCAGAGCGATTCCAGCTCCTCCCAGTAGGAGGGGTCGTCGGAAGCCTCGCGGTACACCTCGACCAGTTCGTCCAGCGCGGCGATCAGCGTCTCGGGTACGAACCGTCCCCCGAACTGCCCGAATCTGTCGGTATCGAGCCGGGAACCTGCTGCACGTCCAGCCGTCATGCTATTCCTTCCTCGCGGTGGCGGAACGAACGGCCGCCGCAAACTCGTGGATGAGAGTGTGATCCTTCAACCCGGGCGCACGCTCGACGCCACTGCTGACATCGACCACGTCCGGGGAGAGGAGTTCCATCATTTCGGCGACATTCGCGGGGCCAAGTCCGCCTGCCGCAACGAACCGGAGATCATCGGGAAGCTCATTTCTGCGCGACGCGACATCCGCCCAGGGAAAGGGCGTTCCTGTTCCGCCCCGCGCCGTTTTCGACCAGCCGTCGAGGAGCACCCCGTCGACCTCGCCGGCGAACTGCTCCATCTCTCTGGCAAACTCCTCACCGCTCCGGGGGCGCAGCGCCTTCCAGGTCTCGACCCCGAGCTCTTCCCGCAGCCGACGCGCGAACTCCGGCCCCTCGTCGCCGTGAAGCTGCACGACCTCGAGAGCCATCTCGTCGAAAGCGGCCGAGATGGTGGCGAAGTCGGCGTTCACGAATACTCCGCAACGGTGCAGCGCGACCCCGTCGAAGATGCGAACCACCTCCGCAGCGTGGACGCGGCGAGGGCTTCCATCGGCAAGAATGACCCCGCCGTACGTCGCGCCCGCCGCCTCGGCGGCCCGGGCATCCTCCAGTCGCGTCAGTCCGCAGATCTTGATGTCGGCCATCAGCTTGCGGCCGCCCGGACGCGATCGTCCCGGGAGACCCCGCTGAGCGCTGCGGCGGCTCCCTGAAGATCGGTTTGGCGCATCAGCGATTCGCCGACCAGGATCGCATCGACGCCTGCCGATCCGAGCCGCTCCACATCGTCCCGCGTGCGGATCCCGCTTTCCGCAACGAGCGTGACCCCGGCATTGACACTGGGCGACACCTCGAGGGAAAGGGCGAGATCCGTGCGGAAGGTACTCAGATCCCGGTTGTTCACCCCGATCAGTGACGCGCCGATCGCAAGCGCCCGATCGAGCTCGGCGGGATCATGAATCTCGACGAGAGCATCCAGGCCCAAGGCACGCGCTTCGGCGTGAAGGTCGCGCAGCTGCGCATCGTCGAGAATACGCACGATGAGCAGAATCGCGTCTGCGCCGGCAGCCCTCGCCTCCCAGATCTGAACCGGATCGATGATGAAATCCTTCCGGAGGAGCGGGAGCGATACCGCCGCCCTGACGCGACGGAGCGCCTCGAGGGAGCCGCCGAAGAAGCGCTCATCGGTTAGTACTGAGAGCGCCGCAGCGCCACCCGCCTCGTACGCGCGCGCCACCTCGACCGGATCCGCGCCCTCCCGGATCGCACCGGCGGAGGGCGATCGGTTCTTGATCTCGGCCAGGAGGCGGACCTCCGCCGGGACGCGCAGCGCAGCCGCGAAGCCCCGGGTCGGGGGGGCAGCAGTCGCCGCCTCGCGGAGCGCCGCCCGGTCGTTCTCCAGCGCGGCGACCTCCTCACGCTTCACCTCGACGATCGCCGCGAGACGATCCACAGACCGCGCCGACTCATGACCAATCACGTCTTCCTTGCCCTTCGGCTTCGCTTCGGGTAGATTCACTTCGGTGTCTGTTCGGCCTCCAACTTCCGCCGTTTCAAGCCATGTCACTCACGAAGCGCCAGCGCGAGATCCTCGACTACATCGAGAGCTTTCTGGACAGCTACGGCTACTCCCCGAGCTTCGAGGAGATCGCAGGCTTTTTCGGCTATTCCTCGCTCGCCACGGTTCACGAGCACCTCAGTAATCTGGAGCGAAAGGGCTATTTAAGGAAGAACTACAACCGGAGCCGCTCGCTGGAGCTGGTTCCGGCCGAGGGAACGCTCGCGGTAGACCTTCCTCTTCTCGGCACCGTTGCGGCCGGTTATCCGATCGAAGCGATCGAGGAGCGGGAGTCGCTGTCAGTGCCCCATGATATGTTGCGATCGGGCAATAATTACGTCCTGCGCGTCCGGGGCGACTCGATGATCGAGGAGCAGATCCGGGACGGCGACTACATCGTGGTGAACTCCCGTCAGACGGCCGACAATGGGGAGATGGTGGTGGCCCTGGTGAATGGCGACTCGGCGACCGTCAAGAAGTATTACCGGGAGCGGGCGGGGCGGATCCGGCTCCAGCCGGCGAATGCCACGATGGAGGCGATGTATTTCGATGAGTCCGAAGTGGCGATCCAGGGGATCGTGGTCGCCGTCATCCGCAGATACTAATCAGCCAGGGAGCCGCGAATGAAGGGGAAGAGCACGCTCTGGGTCATAGGCCGGATCGACAAGAAGGGGAGCCGCGTCGTTTTCATGAATGAGCCGGCGGCGGCGCCCTTCCCGGGACCCTGGGAGCTGCAGGCGGTCATAACCGTTTAGCGGCGCGGGCGCCGGCGGTTATTCCGCGGTCGCCTTCCGGAGGCGCTCGAGCTGTTCCCAGCCGAGGCCTGCGTCCAGGGCTTCTTCGGCTGTGGTGACGCCTTCAGCGAGTGAGGAGGCGCGGTCGGCGACCAGAAGAGCGGCGGCTGCGTTGAGCAGGACGGCAGCGCGGGCTGCGCCCCGTCGTCTTCCCTGCAGGACCTCGGTGATGACCGCGGCGTTTTCTGCCGGCCCGCCCCCTGCCAGCTCGATGTTCTGGAAGCCGCTCCAACCCAGTTCGCGTTCGGGGTCGAAGCGGAGATCGCGAAGTTCGCCATCGACCAGTTCGATGCCGCGGGTGACGCCGAGCGGGCTGAGTTCGTCGAGGCCCGGCTCGCCATGGACGACGAGCGCCCGCTCATGTCCGAGGTTCTGCAGCGCTCCCGCGACGAGTGGAATCAGGGCGGGGTCCGCGACGCCGACAACCTGGCGACGGACGCCTGCCGGGTTGGTGAGCGGCCCGAGAAGGTTCATGATGGTGAACATCCCGAGCTCCTTCCTCACCGGCCCCACATGCCGCATCGCAGGATGGTGCGAGGGTGCGAAGAGGAAGACGATTCCGACCTCCCGAAGGATTTCCGCCTGCCTGTCCGCGGGGACATCGATCCGTACGCCGAGGCTTTCCAGGACGTCCGCACTCCCGCATCTGGAGCTGAAGCTGCGGTTCCCGTGTTTCGCCACGGGGATCCCGAGGCCGGAGGCGAGTAGGGCCGCAGCCGTCGAGATGTTGAATGTCGTGACGTTGCCGCCCCCCGTCCCGCAGGTATCGACCACGCCGACAGCCTCGTCCACGGCCACCGGGACCATCGCGGCGCGGAGCGCGCGCACGCCGCCGGCCACCTCTTCCGGCACCGCGCCCCGAGCCCGGATGGCGATGAGCAGCGCTGCGATCTGAACGGGCGTCGCCCTGCCCTGCATGATCTCACCAAACGCCACTTCCGCATCCTCGGCGGAAAGGGGGGTGTCCACGGCGATACGGATCAGCTTCTGGAGCGGCATTCGGACGCGCAGGTGCAGCGAGAAAAAAGGGGGTCGGAAGCGCCCGAAAGTAGCGACTTCGCGAAGATGATGTCAAACGAGCCGATCCCGGCGGATTCTCCTGCAGGCGCCCATTCGCGCGCGGGTTTTCCGCCCCACACGTGACGGCGACGGGAATCTGCTGCACGCATATTGAAGTCAGGCTTCAGAATGCCCGAGCCACAACCACTGCCTGCGGGGCGCCATCTCCCCCGCACGACAACGAAACTCACCCTTCAAGCGATCGCTGACGTTCAGGCCTCGCCAGCAGTAAGCTCCGGTTCATGTTTATTCGAGCTGCGCCGACACTTCGTTACATCCGGCGCGCTTCACAGAGACCATCTTGCGGGCCGCCCGATGATCCGCCCCTCACTCTGACCCGCGTGACACTCCGGTGGCGAACGGATGCCCTGCGGCGATAGCTTCCCGCCATGTCTTCAGGGGATTATCGACGCATCGCGTTCACCGTTCAGTACGACGGAGCGGCCTTTTTCGGCTGGCAGCTTCAGCCGCGCGATCCGACCGTGCAGGGGGTTCTGGAGGCGCTCTTCAGCCGCCTGTTCAACCGTCCCGCGCGTGTCACCGGGTCGGGGCGCACCGATCGAGGGGTGCACGCGACGGGGCAGGTCGCCACGGTCGATGCGCCTCTCAGCTGGGATGCAACGAAGGTGCGAAAGGCTGCGAACGCACTTCTTCCGCCGACCATCTGGATTGCACATGCCGAGGAGGTCGACCCGCGCTTTCATCCCCGCTTCGACGCGAGGCAGCGGTCGTACATCTATCGTGTGGGGACGGTGGAGGAGGCCGCATCGCCCTTTCATTCGCGATGGTGCTGGCCTTTCGCTCGCCCTCTCGACCGGGCACTTCTCGATGAAGCCGGCCGGCAGATCGTGGGGGACCACTCCTTCCGCGCCTTCGCCAAGGCGGGCCAGGAAGAGCGGGGCGACCGCTGCACGGTAACGCAGGCGCGTTGGGTGGAATCGGAGGCGGTGGGTCTGGATCTGCATATTTCCGCGAATCGGTTCCTCCACCATATGGTCCGTTATCTTGTCGGTACGATGGTGGACATAGCGAGCGGCAAACGGCCCCTTTCCGATCTTGCCGCACTTCTCGGCGGGGAATCCGAGCTCCTGACCTCTCCGCCTGCCCCACCCGAGGGGCTTTATCTGGCACGGGTGGATTACGACACCGGGTGCTACCCGCGTGGCTATCTGCCGACTTGAATTCGAGACGACGATCAACGGGGAGCTATCGACCCCCTCATAAAGGAAGCCGACCGACTGATGGACGCAGCCGACCGTTACGAGAATCCGCTTACCGGCAGGTACGCCTCTTCGGAGATGTCGTACATCTTCTCCGCAAAGTTCAAGTTCGGCCAATGGCGCAGGCTCTGGCTGGCGCTGGCCGAGGCCGAACGGGAGATGGGGCTGGAGGTGTCGGAGGAAGCGATCGAAGCGATTCGCCAGCATCTCGATGACTTCGACCTCAAGCGCGCGGGCGCTCTCGAACGAGAGCTCCGGCATGATGTGATGGCGCACGTCCATCACCTGGGGGAGCAGGCGCCTGCTGCGCGAGGGATCATCCATCTCGGGGCGACGAGCGCCTTCGTCGGTGACAACACCGACCTCATCCAGCATCGGGAAGCGCTCATCCTCGTGCGGCGGCGTCTTCTCGGCGTCGTCCTGGCGCTCTCCGACTTCGCGCGCACCTACCGCGACCTTCCGACGCTCGGCTTCACACACTTCCAGCCCGCGCAGCCGACCACAGTCGGGAAGCGCGCGACCCTCTGGATTCAGGACCTGCTCCTGGACCTGGAGGAAATCGAGTTCCGTCTCGACACCCTTCGCTTCCGCGGCTTGCGCGGCACGACCGGCACCCAGGCCTCCTTCCTCGATCTCTTCGAGGGGGATCATGAGAAGGTCGAGGAGCTGAACCGAAGGGTTGCTGCGCGGATGGGCTTCGACAAGCTCTATGGCGTCACCGGCCAGACGTACACCCGGAAGACCGACTACAGCTGCCTCTCGACCCTCGCCGGCGTCGCGCAATCCGCGTCGAAGTTCGCACACGATATCCGGCTGCTCTCCCATCTGAAGGAGATCGAGGAGCCATTCGAGGAGCATCAGATCGGCTCCTCTGCGATGCCGTACAAGCGGAACCCGATGCGCACCGAGCGCATCACCGCGCTGGCGCGCCATGCCATCACCCTCGTGATGGATCCGGCGTTCACCGCCGCGACGCAGTGGTTCGAGCGCACCCTGGACGATTCCGCCAACAAGCGGATCGCCGTCCCGGAAGCATATCTGACGATCGATTCGATCCTCCTCATCCTCCACAATGTGTCCTCGGGGCTCGTCGTCTACCCGGAGATGATCCGCCGCAGGCTGATGGACGAGCTCCCCTTCATGGCCACGGAGAATCTGATGATGCGCAGTGTTCGGGCGGGCGGAGACCGGCAGGACCTTCATGAGCGGGTCCGGAAGCATGCGATCGCGGCCGGCGAACGTGTGAAGATGGAGGGGCTCGACAATGACCTCCTCGACCGCATCGCCGCCGATTCGGCCTTCGGGGTGGAGCGCGCGGAGCTGGAGGAAGCGCTGCGCCCTGAGCGGTATGTCGGCCGTGCGCCTGAGCAGGTGGACGCCTTCCTCGAAGAGTGGGTGACCCCGGTACTCGCACGATACGCAGGAGAAGTCGAGCAGCCGACGCCGGAACTCCATGTCTGAGGCCATCATGCCCGAACCGGTTCGTGCCCCTTCATCCGGGTCATCCCCCGCCTACGACGAGCTTTGTCGTGAACTTCGGGAGATCGAGGTCCTCGCGTCCGTCAATGCGCTTCTCTCGTGGGACCAGGAGACGATGATGCCGAGGAGCGGCACTGCATTGCGTGCGGAGCAGGGAGCGGCACTCGGACAGCTCGTCCATGAGCGGCGCATCTCCCCGCGGATGGCGGACATGCTGGCGCGCTGTGAGGAGGATTCGAACCTCACCAGCGACCCCATCATCGCCGCGAACCTCCGCGAGCTGCGGCGCGGCTACGACCAGGCCGTCAAGGTCCCGTCATCGCTGATCCGGCAGTTCGCAGAGACGACCACGCACGCCCAGCGGGCCTGGCGCGAAGCCCGGGAGCGCAGCGATTTCGAGAGCTTTGCTCCCTGGCTCGAGAAGATCGTGGAGCTGACCCGACTGCGTGCCGATTGCCTCGCCGGGCCGGACACCGTCGACCGATACGACCCACTCCTCGACGAGTACGAACCGGGTGCTCGCACCGCTGAAATCGTGGAGGTTTTCACCGACCTTCGCGGTCGTCTCGCGCCGCTGATCCAGGAGATCGCTGCGACGGAGAAGTCGGCGGCGCGCCGTCTCAGCGACATCCGGATCCCCATTGAACGACAGGCTGCGTTCAATGCATATGTTGCCGGTCGGGTCGGCTTCGACTTCAACGCCGGACGGCTCGACACCTCGACTCACCCCTTCTGCCAGGGCGTCGGGCGGGGGGACACGCGAATGACGACCCGCTACACCGAGCTGGACTTCTTCGACGCACTCAGCTCCACCCTGCACGAAACCGGGCACGGCCTCTACGAGCAGGGGCTTCCGAAAGATGCGCATCCGGGCCAGCCGCTGAGCGAGTCGGTAAGCCTCGGGATTCACGAGAGCCAGTCCCGGATGTGGGAGAACATGGTCGGGCGCTCCGCCTCCTTCTGGGCGTGGGCGCTTCCGGAGGCCGCGGCCGCCTTCGGGACCGCGCTCGATGGTCTGACCGTCGACCAGGTTTATGGTGCCATGAACGTCGTCCAGCCCGGCCTCATCCGGGTGGACAGCGATGAGGCGACCTACAATCTCCACATCATGATCCGCTTCGACCTCGAGCGCGGGCTGCTTTCCGGCGATCTGCCGGTTCGGGAGGTGCCGGGGGTCTGGAACGAGCGGATGAAGTCCGACCTCGGCCTTGACGTGCCCGATGATCGCCGCGGCTGCCTCCAGGACGTTCACTGGTCGATGGGTGCGATCGGATATTTCCCGACCTATACGCTCGGGAATCTTTACGCCGCGCAGTTCTGGAGCGCGCTCCGGCAGCAGCTTCCGGATCTCGACGGGAGTTTCACCCGCGGCGAGTTCGAGCCGCTGCTCGAATGGCTGAGACGAGAGATCCACTGCCATGGCCGCCGCTTCACCGCGCCGGAACTCTGCCGCCGGGTCTCGGGCGAGAGCCTTACGGCGCTCCCGTTCATGTCGTATCTGGAGAACAAGCTCCGGCCGCTGTACGGGATCTGAAGCGGGCGAGGGTGATCGGGCCGGCGCAGCAATGCGACCCCCACGATCACCCGCCAGGGCGATGATCGGAGCGGTGGACGGCGGCGGGCTTCCCGGCAGCTTGCCGCTATCCGTTCAAAACTGTTACTTTTGTGAATTGTCCTGGCTATCCCAGTGCTATAAGAAAAGCTCGGTGCTGAACGAAACGATTGCGCAAACGGACCTTCCCGCACCCCTGCTTCGGAGAGGGAAGGTGCGCGACGTTTATGATCTTGGCGACGCGCTTCTCCTCGTCGCCACAGATCGGGTCAGTGCGTTCGACGTCGTTCTGCCGCAGCCCGTCCCGCGGAAGGGTGAGGTCCTCACGCTGATCTCCGCATGGTGGTTCGGTCAGACCGCCGACCTCGTTCCGAACCACGTCCTGTCGATCGATCCGGAGGAGATCGCGAGCCGCTATCCGCAGCTTGCGGCGAGCCGGAGCGTGTGGGCGCGCCGTTCGATGCTCGCGCGGAAGCTCGAGCCGGTGCCGATCGAGTGCGTCGTTCGCGGCTACATCTCGGGATCGGCATGGAAGGAGTATCGCGAAGCGGGCACCCTCGCCGGTGAGCCTCTTCCCGCAGGTCTCCTGGAGTCCCAGCAGATGGAAAGTCCGGTTTTCTCCCCCGCCACGAAAGCGGAAGAGGGCCACGACGAGAACATCAGCTTCGCCCAGGCGGCTGAGGCAGTAGGTGTCGAGGTGGCTTCGGAGTTGCGCGATCAGAGCATCCGCATCTACGAACATGGCAGGAAGATCGCCGCGCAGAGGGGCATCATCATCGCCGATACCAAGTTCGAGTTCGGCCGCGATACCGATGGTACGCTTCGGGTCATGGATGAGATGATGACCCCGGATTCGTCGCGCTTCTGGCCCAGCGACGGCTATCGGGCCGGCCATCCGCAGCCCTCCTTCGACAAGCAGCCGATCCGCGACTATCTCGAAGGGCTCGTCGCAGGTGGAAGGTGGGATCGGCACCCCCCTGCGCCCGATCTGCCTGAGGCTCAGGTCGAAGAAACAGCCCGCCGCTACCAGGAAGCGTTCCGTCTGCTCACGGGCAGCACCCTCGACGACGTGGATCTGACGACCTGGGGCCGCGGATGAGACCTTCGCGCCGTCAACTCCAACGCGGCGTCATCGTCCTTCCCAGCGCCTTCACGCTCGGAAATCTTTTCCTCGGCTTCTGGGCGATGATCAGCGCCTCGCGGGGTCAGTTCGACCTCGCCGCCTGGCTGATCGTCGTCGCTGCAGCCGTCGACATGCTGGATGGCCGCATCGCGCGCTTCACCAGCACCGGGAGTGAGTTCGGCGAGCAGATCGACTCGCTCGTCGACGCGATAAGCTTCGGGGTCGCCCCGGCCGTCATCGCCTACTTCCTCTTCCTTTCCGAAGGCGCCTGGACCTGGGCGATCGCCTACATCTACATCGCAGCGGGCGTGATACGGCTTGCGCGGTTCAATGTAGAGCAGGCTGGCCAGGCGAAGGCGAACTTCCATGGTCTCCCCTCCCCGACGGCGGGGATGACCATCGCGACCTTCTATCCATTCAGTCAGACCGACTTCTTCCAGGCGAATCTGTCACACCTGCCCTGGAGTCAGCTGACCGTGGCACTTCTTCTCGCGCTCGCCGCGCTGATGATGAGCCACGTCCTTTATCCCGTCGTCCCCCGTTTCGACCCGCGTACGATGCGCGGGAGGGTCACGATGGGGATCGCCCTGCTCGCGACCGTGGCGGCGTTCACCATCCCGTCGCTCTTCTTCTTTCCGGCCTGCATCATTTATATCACGGTCGGCCTGGTCCGCACTGTGATGGCAGGCTTCCATGAGCGGCTTCCGCACCGGGATCCGCTTATCGACGTTGAGGAGACGGAGCAGGGTCAGCGGGATCTTGCGTACGATTCGATCGAGCCGCGACCGCGCTTTCGCAGGCGCGTCCGGCGTTTTCCCAAATGAATGAGGCGTGATGACATATCAGGTCGAAGTCCGCGTCGTCCCGCGGCGGGGTATCCTCGATCCGCAGGGTAAGGCTGTGCATGGGGCGCTGACCTCGCTCGGCTTTTCGGGCGTGGAAGAGGTTCATGTCGGAAGATTGGTCCGCCTCCAGCTCGACGCCCCCGATTCCGAGGCGGCGCGTCAGCAGGCGATCGCGATGTGTCGCCAGCTCCTGGCCAACCCGGTCACGGAGGATTTCGAGGTGGCGGTGATCGAAGATGCGGCGGAGGGAGCGGTACCCGCATGAAGATCGGGGTAGTCACCTTCCCTGGCTCGAATTGCGATTATGACTGCTACCACGCAACGAAGGACGTCCTTGGCGCGGATACGCAGTATCTCTGGCACAAGGAGCATGACCTGAAGGGAGTGGACGCGGTCTTCCTTCCGGGCGGCTTCAGCTATGGGGACTATCTGCGGGCCGGCGCCATCGCGAGCCTCAGCCCGATCATGCGCGAGGTCAAGTCGTTCGCGGAGCAGGGCGGCCTCGTCGTCGGCATCTGCAACGGTTTCCAGATCCTCTGCGAGGCGGGCCTGCTGCCGGGCGCCCTGATCCGCAACCGGTCGCTGAAGTTCCGTTCGAAGCCCGTCTACCTGCGGGTCGAGCAGAGCGTCGCACCATACACAACCGCATACGAAGTGGGCCAGGTGCTGCAGATCCCGATCGCGCATGGGGAGGGCTCCTTTGTTGCGCCCGATGCCGAGGTCGACGCGCTCGAGGATGCCGGACGTGTCATCTTCCGGTACTGCGATGCGGACGGAAATGTTACGTCCGAGGCGAATCCCAACGGGTCCGTGCGGAATATCGCCGGGATCGTTAATGCTGAAGGGAATGTGCTCGGCATGATGCCGCATCCCGAGCGCGCGGTGGACATGGTTCTCGGGTCGGTGGATGGGGTCGGTCTGTTCGAGTCTCTCGGGGAACACCTCGGGGCTCCGGCAGTACGCTGATCCGCGGGCGGCCCTCGGCCCGGCGCGAAGGCGCCGGACCGGATGACGTACGAATTTCACTCTGAGGCATACATTGGCGGTACAGGCACGCGCGGGTGACCCGGCGATCACGCCGGAGCTCATCGCGGATCATGGAATATCAGAGTACGAATACGATCTCATCCTCGGGATTCTGGGGCGGGAGCCGACCTATACCGAGCTCGGCGTCTTCAGCGCGATGTGGTCGGAGCATTGCGGCTACAAGAACTCGAAGCCGCTTCTGCGCACCCTTCCCACGAAGGCCCCCTGGGTGCTTCAGGGTCCGGGTGAAAACGCTGGAGTAATTGAAGTCGGTGACGGCCTCGCCGTAGCCTTCAAGGTTGAATCCCACAATCACCCCTCGGCCGTCGAGCCCTACCAGGGCGCCGCGACAGGGGTCGGTGGCATCCTCCGGGACGTCTTCACCATGGGCGCGCGCCCGATCGCAGTCCTCAACTCCCTGCGCTTCGGTGAGCTCGACGGCGCTTCCGCCGATCGCGTCCGCTACCTGCTGGCCGGGGTCGTACGAGGCATCGGCGATTACGGGAACTGCGTCGGCATCCCGACCGTCGGCGGCGAGGTCTACTTCGACGGCGCGTACGAGGGGAATCCGCTCGTCAACGCGATGGCGATCGGGCTGATGAAGCGCGAAGAGCTCATCAAGGGGGTCGCTGAGGGCGTCGGGAATCCGATCATGGCCGTCGGCTCGAAGACGGGCCGCGACGGCATCCATGGGGCGACCTTCGCCTCGGCGGAGCTGACGGAGGAGAGTGAGGCGAAGCGTCCGATGGTGCAGGTGGGCGACCCCTTCACCGAGAAGCTCCTCCTGGAGGCGTCGCTCGAGCTGATCCGTTCGGGTCACATCGTCGGTATCCAGGATATGGGAGCGGCGGGCCTCGTCTCCTCCTCGACCGAGATGGCGGCGCGCGGCGGCACCGGTGTCGATATCGAGATCACCCGCGTCCCCGTACGCGAATCGGGGATGACGCCGTACGAGATCCTCCTTTCGGAAACGCAGGAGCGGATGCTGGTCGTCGCGAAGGCCGGGCGCGAAGATGACGTCCGGGAGATCCTCGGGAAGTGGGATCTGGACGCCGAGACGATCGGTCATGTCACCGATACCGGGCTCTACATCATCCGGGAGAATGGCGAGGTCGTCGTCGAGATCCCCGGTGAGCCCCTTGTCGACACCTGCCCGACCTACACGCGTGAAGGAATCGAGGCCCCGGAGATTCAGGCGCTCCGCGACTGGGACGCGAAGTCTCTTCAGCGGCGTGAAGAGGAGAGCGACCCGGCGTGGGCGCTGCTCACGCTGCTGGACGCCCCGACGATCGCCTCGAAGCGCTGGATCTACGAGCAGTACGACAGCACCGTTCGGACGGGCACCATCGTCGGGCCGGGCTCCGATGCCGCCGTCATCCGTCTACGGGGAACCCGCCGTGCAATCGCCGCGACGATCGATTGCAATGGCCGGTACGTCTATCTTAACCCGCGGCAGGGCGGACGGATCGCGGTGGCCGAGGCGGCACGGAACCTCGTCTGCTCCGGTGCAACGCCACGTGCAGTTACCGATAACCTCAATTTCGGCAACCCCTTGAAGCCCGAGGTGTATTACCAGCTCTCGGAAGCGGTGGCCGGCATCGGTGAAGCGTGCCGCATCTTCGAGACGCCGGTAACGGGCGGCAATGTCTCGCTTTACAATGAGAATCCGCGTGGGGCGATCTACCCCACACCGACGATCGGGATGGTCGGCGTCATCGATGATCTCGATCACATCACGACCGTCGACTTCAAGAATGAAGGCGATGCGGTCCTGCTCCTTGGCACGAACACGGATGAACTCGGCGGCAGCGAGTATCTGAAGGTCGTCCATGGGCTGGTGACTGGGGATGCTCCGCACATCGATCTCGACGCCGAGAAGGCTCTCCAGCAGACGCTGCTGGAAGCCATCCGGAAGGGCTTGATCCAGTCGGCCCACGATGTTTCCGAGGGCGGCCTCGCAGTTGCCCTGGCCGAATCCGCGATCGCCCGGCGCGAGAGCCCGGTCGGTATCGATGTGAAGCTCATCGATGAGGGGATCGATACCGAAGCTCTGCTTTACGGGGAAGGCCAGTCACGAATCGTCGTTTCGTGTCTCCCGGGGGATGTCGAACAGACGTTGCAGCATTTCTCAGCGGCTGGCGTTCCCGCGCGACAGATCGGAACGGTCGGGAATTCGCAGGGACGGTTCAGGATCGTTACAGATGAGAAGACGCTCGACGTGGCCGTCGAAGAGGTCGCTCGCACCTACTACGGCGCCATTCCTCGCAGGATGGACCAGTCGCCGGTCGACATCTCGACGGCGCTAGACTCCGAAGTACAAAGCACCTGAAAAACAGGCGCTTTTCTACCAGAGATATGCGATGTGTGGGATAGCGGCGGTCAGCGGGGTTTCCGAAGCTGCCGGACTGGTGTTCCTGTCTCTCTACTCGTTGCAGCATCGCGGGCAGGAGGCAGCGGGGATCGTGTCCATCGATACGGACCCGGATGGTACGAGCCACATTCACAAGGACATCGGGCTGGTGGCAGACGCCTTCAGTGGAGATGTTCTTGCCGGTCTCAAAGGTGAGACGGCGCTCGGGCATATCCGCTACTCCACGGCGGGTGGCGCGGGCCTGGCCAACGCGCAACCGCTCCTGGTGCGCTACGCCGAGGGAAACCTCGCGCTCGCGCACAACGGGAATCTCACCAACGCACAGGAGCTCCGGAACAGGCTCGTCCACGAGGGCGCGCTCTTCCAGACCTCCATCGATTCGGAAGTCATCGTTCACCTGATCGCCCGCTCGCGACGCGACGATGTGGATGGTCAGGTAGACGATGCGCTGTCCCAGCTCGAGGGTGCCTTCTCCGTTCTCATCACGATCGGGGACACTCTCTACGCTGCTCGGGACAGACACGGCTTCCGTCCCCTGGTGCTCGGGCAGAAGGATGGCGGGTTCGTCGTCGCTTCGGAGACGTGTGCCCTGGACATCGTCGGGGCGACGTACCTCCGCGATCTCGAGCCCGGCGAGGTGGTCCGCATCCGCGATGGCGAGATGACGCGCCTCCGGCCGCTGGGATCGTATACACCGCCTGCCCCCTGCGTCTTCGAGCTGGTGTACTTTGCCCGACCGGACTCCCGACTGTGGGGCTATTCGGTCGACAGGTCACGCCGTGCCCTCGGTCGACAGCTCGCCGTCGAACATCCGGCCGAGGCAGACTGTGTGATCGCGGTTCCGGACTCGGCAAACTCGGCTGCGCTCGGCTTCGCCGAAGAATCAGGGATTCCCTTCGAGCTCGGCCTGATCCGTAACCATTACATCGGCCGAACGTTCATTGAACCCTCCCAGGCGGGTCGAAACTTCAAGGTGCGGATGAAGTACAGTCCGGTCCGCGAGGTGCTGGAGGGCAAGCGGGTCGTGGTTGTGGACGACTCACTCGTCCGCGGAACGACCTCGCGGGGGCTTGTGAATCTGCTGCGCGAGGCAGGTGCAACCGAGGTCCATTTCCGACTCGCGTCGCCGCCGGTGAAGCATCCCTGCTACTACGGGATCGACATGCCTACGCGCGAGGAGCTCATCGCCTCGCACAATACGCAGCAGGAGATTCGGGAAACCCTCGGCGTCGATTCCCTCGGGTATCTTTCCCTCGAGGGAATGATGGATGCCGTCGACGACAAGGCGACCTTCTGCTCGGCGTGCTTTTCGGGGCACTACCCTGCCCCTCTCATCGATATGGAGCGGGCGGAGACTGCCCGGGAAGTGCTCAGCTTCGAGTTCTGAGAAGGAAGTAGATAAAGCGTCTCCGGCGGGGCGGCGTAGGCGGCACACTCGAGTGTTCGCCTACGCCGCCCCGCCGGAAGCTTTTTGGAGGGGTGCCGCAAGAAAGCGGATGCTGAAGCGGCCCGGCGGATTGCAGACGATCGCCGGGCCGTTGCGTCGTTGAGGAGGAGGAGCGCTTTCTTCGGCCAGGCCGTGTGGTCAGACGTCGAACATCGGATCGGTCGAAGTCCGCCTCCCTGAAGCTCCGACGACTATGCTCTTTCGGCCGCGACTGAGCGCGCGATCAGTTCGCCGTGCAGCTTCCCATTCTCGATGAAGATCTTGTTCGCGTCGTAGCCCGCCGCGAGCACACCCGCGATGTAGACCCCTTCCGCGTTCGTCTTCATCGTCATCGGATCATGGCTGGGAATGCCCGACGCGTCATCGATATGGACGTCGAGGCTCGTGAGCAGACCGGGGCTCGGTACATACCCGATCATCGCCAGCACCCAGTCATTCGGCAGAACTCTGCGTTCCCCCGTCAGCACATCCTCGAGCTCGACCTCCGACGGGCGGATCTCGCTGATCCGGTGGTGCCAGAACGTGGGGATCGACCCTTCCGCGATACGGTTCTCGATGTCGGGCTTCACCCATGGCTTGACCCCCTTGTCGAGCTGATCGAGAAGGTGGACGAGGGTCACCCTCGCGCCCTCACGCCAGCACAGGAGCGCCGCGTCCGCAGCGGAGTTCCCGCCTCCGACGACGAGGACATCCTGCTGGAAATAGGGATAAGGCTCGGTGAAGTAGTAGCTGACCTTCGGAAGCTCAGCGCCGGGCACGTCCAGCCGCCGCGGATTGTCGTAATATCCGGTGGCGATCACAACATTCCGCGCGCGCACGATGACCTCACCGCCCATCCGGTCAACGGTGCGTACAACGAACAGCTCTCCCTCCCGTTCGACCGACTCGACGTTGTGGTACTGAAGGACATCCACGCCGTAGAAAGCGACCACTCGGCGGTAATATCGGAGCGCTTCGCGGCGCGTCGGCTTGTCGCCTGCGGTCGTGAAGGGAACCTCGCCCACCTCGAGCTTTTCAGGTCCGCTGAAATAGGTGACGTAGGTGGGATGTTCGATCATCCCCTGCGTCAGGGCGCCCCGGTCGACGAGGAGACAGGAAAGATTGTGCTGCCGTGCCGCAACTCCCACGGCGATCCCGCAGGGTCCCGCACCTACGACCAGCACGTCCAGCGGCACGGAGGGGTCAGGAAAGGTCAGGGCACCGATCTTTTCAGCGCCGCCAGGGATATCGCCGCTCACGCCTGTTGCATCTGTGGAACCGGGCAGATCATGCCATCTCCGTAGGTGACCGCAACCCGCCGCGACACGAAGCGGTCGACGGCCTCCCGCACCTCATTCAGGGGAAGAGCGGACGCCGCAGCAAGCTCGCCGATACGCACTGCGCCGCGGCGAATCAGCACCTCCCAGCACGTCCGAAGACCAGGCTCGCACGGACCGAGAAGGGTCGGATCGACGTCAGGCTCCTCCGCAACGAGCAGGAGGCCGTGACGCTCGAGCACCGCCTCGACCGATTCGAGGTGATGCTCCTGCAGCCCGCGCGCGACGAAGTAGGCGTCCACCGGCCGGTCGCTCTCGGCATACCGGAGGAGGAGCTTCGCGACGATCTCGTCCGCGCAGGAGTAGTCGAGAACCCGGACCTGCGAGAAGTCCAGGATCGAAAGGCAGGGAGCCGCTTCACGGCCGAGCTCGATCAACTGCTGTTCGAGTCCGAGGCGCACCGCCTGACCCGTCGGGCGCGTCACCAGGTTGCTGTAGAACGAGGTGACGGTCCGACGGTGGAGGCGCGTCAGATCGATCGCAAAAGCGGGGACCTGCTGGGCCTGCATCTTCTCAGGAAGCCTGGGACCCGTCGACCGAGACCTTCTCCATCTTGTCGCCCTTCTCAAGCTGTTGAACAACGTCGAAGCCCTCCGTCACCTTTCCGAACACCGTGTGGACGCCATTGAGATGCCGGGTGTTGGCCTCGCTCAGCACGATGAAGAACTGGCTGCCACCGGTATCCTTCCCGGCGTGCGCCATCGACAGCGCGCCAAGCTCGTGCGTGCGCGGGTTGTCCTTCGTCTCGCACTTGATCGTGTAGCCCGGACCGCCCGACCCGACGCGCGGGTTGTTCAGCGGAAGCTCCTTCGTGAGCGGATCACCACCCTGCACGACGAAGTCCGGAATCACCCGATGGAATACGATCCCGTCGTAGAAGCCCTCCGAAACGAGCTTTTTGAAGTTTCCGGCCGCAATCGGCGAATCGTCCGAATAGAGCTCGGCCCGGAAGGAGCCCTTGTTCGTCTCGAAGGTAATGCTTTCCATTCTCGATGTATCCCTGGTTGATGTAAAAGTTCTCGAGTGATTCCGTTCAGCCGACGCGAGCCGGAAGGACGATGAGAATCTGGGCGCCGGGAAAATCCGGCAGTCCCTCCTCGAACGCGGGCGAATCGTCCCATTCGGGGACGTCGGCGATCCGAGCGGTTCCGCTGCGGATCGACACCTTCCCGCCCCAGCGGTGCACGCGATTCCGGATCTGCTTCAGACCCTGACCGCGGCCCGGATCACGAAAGCGCGTAACTCCGTGCAGGAACGCGGCCTGCAGCGCCGTGAGGTCATCCCAGCGGTCGGTATAGCGCGCCGCATGCTCCTTCGCGAGCGAGCCGCGAAAGCCGATCCCCAGATCCGCAACGCCGATGACCACCACCTGACGCCCCAGTCGCCGAGCCCAGTTGTACGTCTGGATTCCGACCCATCCCCCGGTCTCGGCGTGCTCGATGATGTTCTGACACACCTCCGACAGCATGATCGAGAAGGGGACCGCATCCGCCGGGGAGTAATTGAGCTTCTCCGTCAGAATCGTCCCGGCCCGCTCCTGCACATGCTCGATGACGCCATGGACATCGTCATGGGAGCGGATCTGCGTGATCTCGAGGAGGACGTTCGACGGGCCCGTCGGCTTTGACGGGGCGGCGACGCCGCCCGGAATGTCGAAGATCCCTGCAGCGTCCTCGAGGAAACCCATCCGCCCGAGATAACTCATCACCTCGGGGGACTCCGGCAGCTCGAGGACCGGCCGTGCACTGCCCTGCTCCTTCAGATGATGGCCGATTGCGAGCAGCCCGACCATCCCGTACGGGTCCGCCCAGCGGACATGTCGACCGTCGATCAGGAACCCCGAACCCTCTGCGCTGTCCAGCTCCGCGACTATTGCGTCAAACCCCCGCTCATCGAGCGTGGGGGGCACCGATATGACTTGCCTCATCGTCTGCGAGCGCGAGGGACGGATCCGGGGACGGCTCAAAAAGTAACACTTCCCACCGTCAGCGGGGAGGGTGAGTAGGAAGTGGCACCCTCCAATTCGGTTTCGCTGCTGCTGCGGCGGCGCTTCAGAGAAGGTGCGCGCTACCAGACCTTCCTGAAGCAGCGGAAGGGATCTTCGTCCAGGGAGGAGTTGCCGAGATTGGCGCGGACGGTGTCGTCGCCGCGCCGGACGAGAAAGGAGCGCAGCCAGGTATATCGCTGATCGCCGACGATCGTATCGGCCCAGAGCCGGTATCGCCCGGGTGCGACGGAGTCGATGACGAAGGAGGCGTCGGGATCCGCGCGCGTCATCCGCTGTGATTTCGACAGCAGAAGCTCCCGTCGCCCTTCCCATGCCGCCGCCACGTCCGCACTGTCGTGCGGGACGGACAGGTCACGGTTCGGGCAGAGCTTCAACAGAGCGGAGTCCAACTGGAGCCCATCGGGCAGCAGATGCACCTCGATCGACCCGAAGTTGATCTGGGACTCCATCGCCTCGACCACATAGACGTCTCCGACCACGACGGTGGGGCCGGGGTTGCACGCGGTGATCAGGAGGACGAGGGGAAGCAGAAGAATCAAATATCTCACACTCGCAGAGAACTACGACGGGGAATAGATCCAGCTTCGGGGATCCGGTTGACGGAAAATGCGCGCCTGCCGGAGCCTGAAGCCGGGTGGAAATTCCCCACAGCGTACGTGAACGCAGCCGCGTCGGCAATCGCACGGCTCGAGAGCCGATCGTCGCCCGAATATGGGCAGCCGGTTGCTGTCGGCCGTCAACCCGCACCTCGGGTGAGAAGAGACGATTCAGATCGAGTGAACGCCGGCCAGGGACGAGTTGGTGGCCGCCGATCTCCTTGTGCCTTCCCCCAGCGGCCATGTCACGCCACGAGCGTACGGTTCAGCTCCGTCCGCCACTGCCTCGGATCGTCTCCCGACTCGGGACCCTGGAGGTACACCTCCCAGAAATTCGGACCGATGGTCAGGCCCTGCGATCGGATCCAATCGCTCAGGTCACCCCAGGCGCTCTGCAGGCCTTCGTAGGGACCCGAGTAGACCGTGCGGGCGACTCGGGAAGCGGGAATGTGCCCCGGTCGGAGACGCCCGCTTTCCGAGACAGGCACCGCTACCGGAACGCCGACCTCGAAGTCGAAGGTCACAGGATCAAACCGAAGATAGTGCGCGAAGAGCGGGCCTTCCGGCGCGACCGACTGCTCCTTCAGCGATGCATAGAGCTCCGCAATGGCAGGCCCCATCTCCTTCTGCATCGCGGAAGGAGGAATGGTAAGGCGGATGCACGCGGTATTCTGTGCGGGCACGTCGACGATCTGCGGTGGTTCGGACATGGCTCGCATGGAAGAGGTGGTTTGGCCTGTGAAACACGAAGCCCGACGTGAGACTTATGACGAGAGGATGTTGGGCACAATCGGCGCCGCGACCGGAGACAGCTTTGGGTTCCGGTGGGCAGCCGGGCCGCCGACCGGACTCCAGCACATCGTTTTACGCACAAATGGGCTCCATGGCGCTAAGGGAGTCCTCACCGGACTGGAGCAGGACGCCCTTAACTCACCTGCAAGGATCTCTCACCGGTTAAGATATTGTCCCGTCGCCGCTTGAAAAGCATGCTTTCCCCGATTTGCCCGGCTTCCGCCCCCCTCCTAACTTGCCCGTGCCGATCTGCAGCTGCCGGCTTCAAGGAGAATGCCGATTCAACTGAACGTCCCCGCATAGTGAGCCGCTACATGTCCCCATCGACCGCACCCAACCGCAGATCCTCCTCCCGATGAATCGCGCCCTCCAACGCGTTCTGCTCGGCGCCGGTCTGCTCGCGGCTGTCCTTCTCCTCATCGGGGCAGGAGCCGTCGTCTATGCGATGATCCGCTACGATCGCTCCTGGGAGATTGCACTTCCATCAACCGTGGCGTCGTCCGACCCGGCAGTGATCGCCCGCGGGGAGTATCTCGTTCACGGCCCCGCGCACTGCTCCGACTGCCACGCGCCACCATCGGCGCGGGACGAGCTTTTCGGCGGTGCCATCGTCGCGCTTACCGGTGGGACGGAGGAGGCGACATGGCTCGGAACCTGGGTGGCACCGAATCTCACCTCCGACACCCTGACGGGAATCGGGAAGCTGAGCGATGGACAGATCGCCCGAAACCTCCGAACCGGCGTCGATAGGGATGGTCAGGTCGCTCTCCCCTTCAAGGACGCCTTTGCAGATATGGCCGAGGCGGATCTCGTGGCGATCCTGTCCTATCTGCGAACGCTGCCCCCGCAGACGGGAGCACCGCCCAGGAAGGACATCAACATCTTCGGGAAGTTGACCCTCGCCTACTTCATCCGCCCCTTCGGCCCAGCCGCCCCGCCGCCTGCGGAGCACCCTTCCGAGGCCACGGCGACGTATGGCGGCTATCTCGCGAACGTCCTCGGGCGCTGCGGCTCGTGCCATACGCCGCGAGATCTCCGTACAGGGGAATACCTGGGGCCTCGCTTCTCGGGAGGTCTGACCTTTGGCTCGCGTCTGCAGCCGGGCACCATCTACGTCGCACCCAATCTGACGCCTGACGGCGCGACGGGGCACATCGCGGGCTGGTCGGAAGATGCCTTCGTAGCGCGCATGGCGGCTGGTGCGACGATTCCCGACTCACCGATGCCGTGGGGCAACTATATGCGGATGACGGAGACGGATCTCAGGGCGCTCTATCGCTACCTGATGAGTCTCGATCCGGTCGTGCGGGACAACGGCCCCATCGTGCAGGTCATCGGCAGGGAGCAGTAAGGTCCGGCGGCGACGATCTCCGGACGCACCCTCGCAAGGACAGGTCGAGACAGCGATCGCGGATCGCTAGCGCTTTCGGCCGAGCATCGTTCCCCGGCACGAAGGTGCTCCGCACTCGCACGGGTACCTTTTCTTCATCGCGGGTGAATGTCGGACGGGGAGGATGAAATTGTAGTCGTAGGCCAGCTCCTCCCCCGGTTCGATATCCCGCACGCTCTCGATGAAGAGCCGGCCATCCTCGATCACTACCTCGCAGTTCGGATCGCAGGAGTGGTTCACCCAGCGCGCGAGATTTCCACCGTATGCGGCGTCGACTACCCAGTCGTCGTCGAGCGCAAAGAGGAAGGTGTGGTAAGGAACTGTCGGGTCGTCCGGATAGCGGGCATCGGCCTCCGCGGTCGTAATCCGCTCGCCCCGGTACTCCACGATCCGCGTGCCTTCCGGGATGTGCTTCCGGGCGAAAACACCCTTTCCATGGATGCCCGAGCGCCGGATCGAAACACTCTCCCGAAGCCTGAATCGTTCCCCACTCATCGGCACGCACCTCCGTCCTCGGCAGCAAGCGATCGTTCGAGCACTCCGACGAGACCATCCATCCGGGGGTGCTCCAGCTTCGCCGCTGCCGCGCGGTTCCCCCTTCGGATGGCTTCCTCAACCGGACGCCCCTCCAGAATGCCGCAGAAGGTGACCGCCCCCCAGACATCACCGCAACCCGTCGGATCCCCGCGTCGTGCTGCGCCAACCGGAGCGACATGGCACATCTGCCCGCCCGTGGCCGGGACCCCCGGCGACCAGTAGGAGGCACCCGCCTCCCCGCGCGTCACCAGCAGCGTACCCCCGGTCGGCTTGAGCGCGTGCAGGGTAGCATCGATTCCGCCCACGAGCTCCAGCTCGGACTCATTCACCTGGATGTAGTCCGCGGTCCGCGCCCAGCGGTCGCCATCCTGAAGGCGCCGCGGCTTGCGTGGTCCCTCGCCCGGTGGGCCGAGACAGAGCGAATGAAGGTCCGCGTAGATGGGCCGCTCGAAGGCCCGGCGAACTCGCTCGGCGGTCTCCAGATCGAGTTCGAAACCGGAGATATAGTTGATGAAAAGAGCGTCGAGGCTCGGGAGAAGAGGTTCCAGATCGTCGAAGATCCAGGGTTCGACCCCGCCGGAGAGGCGTTCCGTTCGCTCCGCATCATCGTAGTAATGCAGTTCGACGCGGTTGTTCGGCTCGGGAACGATGCGGAGGGAGTGATTCTGGCAGCCGTTAGGGAGACCGGAAACGAATCGTGTACCCTGCCCTGCCAGGTCTGCCCCGAGCCGCGCGATCGGCACCACGCACCAACCCGGCGGGCACGCAGCGGCGAAGGCGCTCAGCGAATAGGAGATCCCGCCCCACTGCTGGAGCGGCGGATCATCTGCTCGGCCCGGGTGGTGGATCGTATCCCAGACGAAGGTCCCCAGAACGCCGACGCGCTTCATGCGGCGGCACGGAGATATGAAGCTGGCTGGTGGGACGGGCACCTCCGCGGGTCCATCGGCGACATCAGACCTTCCCGAACTTTTCCTTCTTGAAGACCGCCGCAGCCCCGACCACGCCGGCCGTGCCCGGCAGCTCACCCGAGACGATCTGGCAGACCTCCTCCGCCGATTTGAACGCACGGCGGCGGACTTCAGCCTTCAATGGCATGAAGAGATGGTCTCCCGCACGGGTGACGCCTCCCGCGATGACGATCATCTGCGGGTTGAGGATGTTGATGAGGTTGGCGATCCCCGCTCCGAGGAACCTCGCGGTGTCCTTCATGACTTCCGTCGCGTAGGGATCGCCCGCAACGACCCCTTCGTAGACCGTCGCGGCCGTGACATCCTCGAGCTTGCCACTGACCATCTCCGACAGCACCGTCTCGACCCCGGCCTCGATTCCTTCGACCGCGCGCAGGGCGATGGCCGGGCCGGATGCATACGCTTCCAGGCAGCCGTAGTTTCCGCATTTGCACCGGCGGCCATTCGAGTCGATCGTCATGTGCCCGATCTCGCCGGCCACGTCGGAGGCACCGTGATAGATCTGCCCGCCGAGGACGATGCCGCCGCCGATCCCGGTGCCGAGGGTGAGGCCGACGAGCGTATCGACGGAACTCTTCCCTGCGCCGAGCCACCATTCGCCGTAGGTGGCGCAGTTCGCATCGTTGTCGAGCGTTGCAGGAAGATGGACTGCGTTCGCGATGAGGTCGCGGAGAGGGAAGTTGCGCCAGCCGAGGTTCGGCGTGTTGATGACGACGCCGGCCTTCGTATCGAGCGGACCCGGAGAGCCGATGCCGACGCCCGCGATCTGCTCCCGGGTCCCGCCATGCTCGGCGAGAACCTCCGCGATCGCGCCTTCCACCATCTCGATGATCCGGTCGACGACGAATTTGGGGCCCTTGTAGGAATCCGTCGGAAGGACTCGCAGCCCCAGCACATCGCCCCCCTCGATCGGGAGAAGCCCGACGACGATGTTCGTGCCGCCGAGGTCCACACCGACGATCCATCGTTTCCGCGATTTTGCCATTTTTCTCTCTTTCAGCGGCACGACCAGAGGCCGGCCTGTCGCGAATCAGCGTCAGCGGGGAAGGTACCGGATGAATCGTCGGGTAGAAATCAGTCAGCGATCCTGAGAACGGCGAGGAACGCTTCCTGGGGGATTTCCACACTCCCCACCTGCTTCATCCGCTTCTTTCCTTCCCGCTGCTTCTCCAGGAGCTTCCGCTTCCGCGAAATATCGCCGCCATAACACTTTGCCGTGACGTTCTTCCGGAGCGCCTTCACCGATTCGCGCGAGATGATCTTGTTGCCGATCGCCGCCTGAATGGCGACTTCGAACTGCTGACGGGGAATGAGCTCCTTCAATTTCTCCGCCACTGAGCGCCCGTACTCGTACGCCTTGTCCTCATGGATGATGACGGAGAAGGCGTCGATCTGGTCGCCATTGATGAGCATGTCGAGCTTGACGAGGCGGTTCGCTCTGTACTCGAGGAGCTCGTAGTCGAAGGATGCATACCCTCTGGTGGTCGACTTGAGACGGTCGTAGAAGTCGAGCACGATCTCGGCGAGCGGGAGGTCGTAGGTGAACTCCACGCGCGTCGGATCGAGGTAGCTCATGCCCTTGAATTCGCCACGCCGCTCGTGCGCCAGCTTCTGAACGCCGCCGATGTAGTCGGCCGGAACGAGAATACGCGCCCGCACATACGGTTCCTCGATCGCGTCGATCTTTGTCCGGTCCGGAAGGGCCGACGGGTTCTCGAGGAGCTGCACCTCCCCATTCGTCATCACCAGCCGGTACTCGACGTTCGGGACGGTTGAGATGAGGTCGAGATTGAATTCACGCTCCAGCCGCTCCTGGATGATCTCCATGTGGAGAAGACCGAGGAAGCCGCATCGGAAGCCGAATCCCAGCGCCGTCGACGTTTCCGGCTCGTAGAAGAGGGAGGCGTCGTTGAGCTTCAGCTTCTCCAGCGCGTCACGAAGCTCCTCGTACTGCTCGGTATCCGTCGGGTAGAGCCCGGCGAAGACCATCGGCTTGACCTCCTGATAGCCGGGCAGCAGCTCCGTCGCTCGGTCGTCCGCATCGAAGATTGTGTCGCCCACCTTGGTATCGCCGACCTTCCGGATCGCGGCATTGATGTAGCCGACCTGGCCGGGGCCGAGCGCATCCACGGGGAAGTACCCGATCTGCAGATAGCCCACTTCGTCGATCTCGTACTCGGCGTCGCTCGCTCCGAAGGCGATCCGCGTCCCCTTCCGGAAGGTTCCGTCGACGACACGGATGCTCGGAATGGCGCCGCGGTATTTGTCGTAATACGAGTCGAAAATAAGCGCCCGCGCCGGACCGTCCGGATCCCCGGTAGGTGGCGGCACCTTCTTCACGATCGACTCGAGAAGATCGGGAATGCCGAGCCCCGACTTCGCCGATACGAAGAGGACATCCGACGGGTCGACCCCGAGAAGATCGACGATCTCATCACGCCGTCGCTCAGGCTCCGCCCCCGGAAGATCGATCTTGTTGAGGATGGGGATGACCTCCAGACCAGCCTCCATCGCCAGGAAGAGGTTCGAGAGCGTCTGGGCCTGCACCCCCTGCGAGGCATCCACCACGAGCACCGCACCCTCGCACGCGGCGAGCGACCGGGACACCTCGTAGGTGAAGTCCACGTGCCCGGGGGTGTCGATGAGGTTCAGCTCATATGTTTTTCCATCCGCTGCATTGTAGCCCATGCGGACGGCGTTGAGCTTGATGGTGATGCCCCGCTCGCGCTCCAGATCCATCGAATCGGTGACCTGCGCCTTCATCTCGCGGGCCTGCAGGGTGCCGGTCACCTCGATCAGCCGGTCGGCCAGGGTCGATTTGCCGTGATCGATATGAGCGACGATACAGAAGTTGCGGATGTTCTCGATGCGCAAGGCCGACGTATCCTTAATGCGAAGTAGTGCCGTGGACAGATGGAGGAAGATAGCCGCTGCCCTTTCGGGTCGGTAGTACGGATGTCACCATTCCCACCGATTTCCGGAAGTACCTTAACTTGCAAGAGTCGCGAAGGGGCGGCCTTCTTTACCAGTGGATCCCCAACCATGGAACAACCAACGCTGAAATCAGTGGCCTGGCTCGGCCTGCTGGCGTCCTTGGCGGCATGCGATCAGACGTCACAGAATCTCCCCTTCGAGGTCGAGGGGGAGACGATCCGAACCATCACGGCAGATGGGGGAACGATCAGCTCTCCGGCGGGGGTGTCGCTCACGGTTCCGGCAGGCGCTTTCAGCGGCCCGACGACGGTCACGCTGGGACAGGTTCAGGCACCCGCGGGGGTACCGGGATCGCCCACGTCGTCGGCATTCTCCATTGAATCGTCCGGTTCGCCGCTCGGGCGCGCGGCGCAACTGGAGATCCGTCTCGCCGAAACGGCGGACCCGGCTCTCGCCTGGATGGCGTCCATCGTGGGAACCACGGGTGGCGGCTTCGTCGAGTATCCCGGCGGTCGTGTCGACCTCTCCACCGGCGTCGTCTGGAACGGGGTCGACGGGCTCGGCACCTTCGTGGCGGTGATCCCGCCGCCGGAGGCGATTTTCCCGGTCCAGGAGGGGTTGAGCCTGTCCAGATCGGCAGCTCTGTCACTGCCGGCTTTCGTCGGCGTCACGATCGACAGTATCGCGGTCGATTGCGGGGATGCGGCGAATCGCTGCGGCGGCGTGTCAGCGCGGGCCTCGGGCAATCTGCTCCGCATGGTCAGCGCCTCGGCTCTTCTCTATCCGCACTTTTCCGGCACGCTCAGAATCGGAGAGGAAAGTGTGACCGGGTCGATCAACGCCCGAGCCACGATGCGCATCCTTCTCGGATCGCAGCAGACCTCCGAGTCGATCGAGGTGACCGCTCTCCTCGAGCCCACACCCCTGACGGAAGTCATCCAGACGGACGACGAGATCCAGCTGACGAACGTGCGACACTGGATCGGCGGGTCCGGCTACGGCGTCGGCGATGCGACGGAGGAGATCGCCACGTTGAGTATTCCTCTCTCCGGCTCGACGGGTACGATCTCGGTTCAACGCGCCTTCGAGATCAGGGTTACGGGGGGTGTACGGGAGACCGCCATCGTATCCTTCACCTTCCCGATAACACTTTTCGAATGAGACGCTTTGTTTCGGCCGGCCTGATGGTGGCAGGGCTGGCGATGACAGGAATCGGACCGGCCGCGGCGCAGGTTTCCTCCGCGCCGCGGGAGCTGGGGATGGGCGGTGCGTACATGGGGATCGCGCGTGGCTTTGAGTCGGTCTACATCGCGCCCGCGAACCTCGGTCTTCCCGAGGCACCCCGCTGGTCGGTTGCGCTGGTGAACGTTGCATTCGGCGGGGCGCTGCGAGGGCCGGGCTTCGGTGACTTCCTCGACATGCTCGACTTCGACGATGTATCCGAGGCACGACAGCGGGAGCTTCTCGCCACGATCCCCGCCGATGGCGGAAGGATCGATTACAGCCTCCGGGTCCCTCTCGCGACGATCTCCAACCGGGGATTCGGCTTCGGCGTCGCCTTCGTGTCGACCGGAAGTCACACGATCAGTCAGGATCTCGCGGAACTTCTGCTCGAAGGGTACGAGGATGGGCGCACCGACTACGCCGTCGGGAACACTGCCGGTGAGCGAGCCGCCTACTGGGATTATGCAGCGTCCTACGGCCGGTCCGTCGGGCCCGTTTCTCTCGGCGTGACCGGACATTACATCCGCGGACGCACCCTCGTCCGCACACGGATGTTCGAGCCGCGGGTCGATCTCGAAGCACAGGATGTCGAGGTGGACTACATCGGCACCCTCGTCCGCGGCGGCACGGGGTTCGGCGTGGACTTCGGGGCGGCCTACATGCCGACGCCTGCCATCACCATCAGCGGAGCGGTCACGAATGCCTTCGCCACGATGTCCTGGTCGGAAGATATCAAGGTGCGAACCGTCGTCCTCGACCGGGAGCTGATCGATAATGGCCGGCCCCGGCAGCTCCGCAACATCTATCACGCGAGCGAAGCCGACCTCGACCCCGGAAGTGCCAGCCTGCACACCCTGGAGACGGCGCGGGATCTCTATGATGAGGCGTTCGCCCCTGCCGTCGCCCGTGCCGGCGTTGCGTGGAACCCGCGCAGCCGAACCACCCTCGCGGCCGACTATCACCAGATTCTGACCGACGGTCGGCTCGGTGAGCAGTGGGACCGGAGGCTGTCCCTCGGCGCTGAGCAGGGGTTGGGATTGTTCCAGGTCAGGGGCGGGGTCGCTCTCGGCGATGAAGGCTCGAATCTCCTCGGCGGGGGGCTCTCCATCGGCCCGCTCGACCTGGGAGTCGCGCGATATCAGCGGAAGGAGGGCGACATCCGCGTGCGCGGGTGGGTCGGGACTTTCGGGGCCTCGGTCGATCAGACCTTCTGACATTCTGCCCCGACAGAACAGCGGGCCCGAGCGTCAGGGTGACGGTCGGGCCCGGGTCGTTTCCTTCTCCCCGAGGCGCCGGTAGCGCTGGGGGCGCTTCGCATTCCCGGGGGATCACTGTCCACCCTCGGTGGCTCATCTCTCTCGCCGCGGCGCCGACGAGCGGCGAAGCGCGCCTATCGCGTCATCGACCGCACTTCCTGCAGGCCCCGCCGATCCCACTCCGGCCTGTCATCCGCATTTGCGATCTCGAGAACCGTGTGGAAGATGAGCTTCGCCACACGAGCCACCTTGCCGGCATCGATCTTCTCGACTTCATCGCTAGGGGCGTGGTAATCCTCGTGTACGCCGGCAAAGATGAAGATCGATGGGATTTCCAGCCTCGCGAAGTTGTAGTGATCCGAGCGGTAGAAGAAGCGCTCCTCCGGCCAGATATCATCCGCAATGACCAGCCCGATCTCGGGATGATCCCGCCCCACCTTTTCGGAAAGTGGACCCAGCGACGAGTAATTCTTGCCGATGACGACAATGCTGTCCGGGGAGTTCCGACCTACCATATCCACATTGATGTTCGCGATGATCTGCGAAATCGGCACTGTCGGGTTGTCGCTGTAATAACGGGAGCCGATCAGCCCATGCTCTTCGCCGCTGACGTGCAGGAAGATCACGGAGCGTCGGGGCGCCTCCGGAAGAGCGGCGAGGGCTTCGGCAACCTCGAGCAGCGCTGCCGTCCCCGAAGCATTGTCGTCGGCGCCATTGTAGATCGAATCGCCGTCGACCGGCATCCCGATGCCTACATGATCGAAGTGAGCACTGAGGACGACGTATTCATCCCGCAACTCCGGATCGCTCCCCCGCAGCAGCGCAACCACGTTCGGGGGGAAGGACTGCTCCCGCACCATTCCGACCGGCACGATGCGGGGAACGAAGGGATACCTCTGGTAGAACGTCTCCTGGAGCCCTGCCGGTTCGAGCCCGAACCGCACATGTTCGCTGACCAGATAGGCTGCCGCCGTCTCCAGACCCTCGCTTGGCGTGTCCCGGCCGGCGAGGGAGTCATGCGAGAGAAGGGCGATCCTGTTGTACGCATCCTCCGCCGTGATAGTCGCTCGCGCCGCCGCGGCGCCGCTGTCCAGCGCCGGAAGTGACGCTGACGACGCCGGAGAGGGCGCAGGCGAGGGTGACTGGCCGCACGCGCTCGTAGCAGCAAAGAGGGAAAGAAGTCCGACAAGCGGGCGAACCGTCATCTTCACGTTTTCCTTCGTTCTGGTGTCAGTCGATGGATGGCCGCGTCCGGGCTGGCGCCGTGCCACCTTGCGACGGAGCCGCTCGCCCCGTGGCGGCGGCAGGTCCGTCGTTCACAGCGGGGGTCGGGCGTTCCCGCGCTCCTCCGGATGAGCCTCCACCCGGCGCAGGCTGCGCCTGCCCGGCTGGCCGTCCCTGCGCAGGCGCGCGGCCCTGCGAAGGCTGACCGGCGGCGGGCGCTCGCACCGGGGCAGGAGCCGGCTCCGCCTCCCGCCTCGGAATTTGTCCGCCGCTCCCCTGAAGGCTCGGCCGGGTTCCCCCCGGCGAAACCCCGGGTGACGGTGTGTCAGGCGACGCCTTGTAGCCGTGACGCGGATCGATCGACTCGTATCGTCCGATCACCTGCCGCCGGTCGCCGCGGTAAAGCCGGGTATCGTAATAGTTCGGATTCTGCCGCAGGAACAGCTCCTGACTGCTGCATGATCCGTACGAAGGATACCATCCCCAACCGCTGTCATAGTACTGGCTGGAACAGGCGTACGCCGGGTAGCGATGGATTCCGTCGACGTGATAGCTGTAGAAGTCGTAAGCGTACCGGGAATAGGTCGAGGAGGGCAGGAGCAGACGCGCCAGCTGGTCGAGGGCGAGGAAGGGGTCCCCGTGCACGACACGACCCGCATAACCCCACTCCCAGGGCGACCCCGTCCGCCCGCGGAAGTAGCTGAAGTCGAGAGGCGTCGGCGATGCCAGGATGTAGAAGTAGCCGATCCCCGGCCGGGTTCGGATCGTCCAGTCTCCGGAAGTCCCGCGCGGACGAACAGAGTGAACGACGCCACCACGGACGAATTCGTTATCCCAGGGGGAAGCGGGAAAGGCGAAGTCGAGATTCCCGTCCGTGTCGATGTGAACGACAGCCACATAGGAGTCGTCACTGACGGAGAAGCTCACATTCATGCGGTCTCCCCGCCGGAAGTAGTCCGGGGTGCCCTCCACCCAGACCCTCGCAGCAACCTGAGCTGCTATAGGCTGCGGCAGGAAAGCGACGCCGACGACCAGCAGAAACCCGAGCGCGGTGATGATCCGTTGCATGGCTGCGTATGATAAGAGGCGAGCCTGTGTACCTGTTTACCCCGGCCACCGACCCCCTTGTTCCAGGTCGGCCGCCGAACCCACTCCATTGACGCGACTCTCCGGCTTCCCGTATTTTCCGGGGTTTACCGGGACCGCACCCTTCTCCGTTCATTAAGAGTATCGACCGGGGATCCGAAAGATCGATTCGTCCTTCGGAGTTCCGTGCCGATACGATAGGTAGCCGTCGTCGTGCCGCATCCCGCCCTTCTCTCCGCGTTCCAGACTACTCCGAGCTTTGCCGCGCTGGCGGAAGCGCTCCCCCGTGCCGGCGAAGCCGTCGTAGCGAGCGGGCTGCAGGGGTCGTCGCCCGCTGTTCTCGTCGCCTCGCTGCACCGGTCGAAGCCCGAGCGCATCTGGGTGATCGTTACGCCGACCCCGGACGCCGCGGAGCATATGATCGCGGATCTGGAGTCGATCCTCGGTGAGGGGCACGCCCTCGTCTATCCGCAGCGCGAATCGCTTCCGTATGAGGAGGCCGAGACGCATGTCGAGATTGGGGGGCTGCGCGTCGAGGCGCTCGAAGCCCTGCTGACGGGGCGCGCGCCGATCCTCGTCACGACGCATCGTGCGATCCAGGAGCGGTCCCTCGCGGTGGACCGGCTGCAGGAGATGCAGCTCGAACTGCGCGCCGGCGAGGAAGTCCGACCGGCGACGGTCATCGAGCGGCTGGAAGCGATGGGCTTCGAGCGGGTCGCGGCGGTCGAGGAGGTGGGACAGTTCGCCTCACGCGGCGGCATCCTGGACCTTTTCGGTTTCGGGACCCCCGAACCTGCCCGTGTGGAGTTCTGGGGCGACACGATCGAGTCGATCCGCCGCTTCGATGTGCTCACACAGCTCTCGGTCGGACCTCTCGAAAGTCTGCGGGTTCTCCCGGTCGATGTGCGATACGCCCCCCTTCAGGCGTCCGGTCGGGGAACGGCGGCGCCGCGCACCCTCCTTTCCTACCTGCCCTCCGAAGCGATCGTCGTTGATGCGGGAGGAGGCACCGCGACCGCAGACTGGGAGCGTACGTGGGCCGAAGTCCAGCGCCTGCACGCCGCTGAGCTCGCCGCCGGTGCGAAGCCCGAAGGTCCTGAAAGCCTCTTCGCCCCCCCGGACGACGTCGCCGAGGAGGTCGCGCGCTTTCCCCGTATCTTCCTGAACCGGGAGGGTGCCCCCGGGTCGGCCCCCGAGCTGCACTTCCGCGTGCGACCGCCGGAGATCATCCAGCGGGACATGCCGCTCCTGGGCGAGATCCTTCGGGAAGGAGCCCGTCGCGGGGAGCGCACGCTCATTCTCTGCGACAATGACGGGCAGCTCGACCGCCTGCAGGAGCTGCTCGAGGATCTGAAGGTCAGCACAGGCGTGACTCTGGCGACCGGCTCGGTCAATGGCGGCTTCGTCCTCGCGGAGGCGGTCCCCGCATTCCGCGTGCTTACCGATCACGAGATCTTCAGGCGCACCCGGAGGCTTCGACGGCGGCGGCAGTTCCGGGGCGGGCTGACGATCGAGAGCTTCGCCGCGCTGAAGCCGGGCGACTACGTCGTGCACATGGACCACGGCATCGGTCGCTTCCAGCGGATGGAGACGGTCAGGCTCGGGGAGGAAATCTTCGAGACGCTCGTCATCGAGTACGCCGGGGGTGAGTTCCTCCGCGTCCCGGTGCATCGCGTCGATCTCATCGAGCGGTGGGTGTCGGACATGGACGACGGGCCGCCGCCGAAGGTCCACAAGATCGGCGGGAAGGAGTGGGCCCGTACCCGCGACCGTACACGGAAGGCGATCGAGGAGATGGCCGCCGAGCTTCTCGAGCTGTATGCCGCGCGGGAAGCGTCCGAAGGCTACTCCTTCTCGGAGGATTCGCGGTGGCAGCGGGAGATGGAGTCCGCCTTCCTTTTCGAGGACACCCCCGATCAGCGCCAGGCGACGGAAGATGTGAAGCGCGACATGGAGTCGGTCCGGCCGATGGACCGGCTCATCTGCGGGGACGTCGGCTACGGGAAGACGGAGATCGCAATCCGCGCGGCCTTCAAGGCTGTACAGGATGGCAAGCAGGTCGCCGTCCTCGTCCCCACGACGATTCTCGCGGAGCAGCATCTGCAGAGCTTCGCGGAACGATTGGCGGGCTTCCCGGTCCGGCTCGAGGCGCTCTCCCGGTTCCGATCCGCGAAGGAGCAGTCGGAGGTGCTGAAGGGGATCGCCGATGGAACGATCGACATCGTCATCGGAACGCACCGGCTCCTTTCAACAGACGTCGAGTTCCCGAACCTGGGGCTGCTCGTCGTCGACGAGGAGCAGCGGTTCGGCGTGAAGCACAAGGAGCGGCTGAAGCAGCTCAAGCGGACGGTTGATGTCCTCACCCTCACCGCCACCCCGATCCCCCGCACGCTTCACTTCTCGCTGCTGGGGATCCGGGATATGACCCTGATCCAGACGCCGCCGCGGGACCGTCAGCCCATCATCACACATGTGCTGCCCTGGTCGGACGCCGTCATCGAAGATGCGATCCGGCGGGAGATGGATCGGGGTGGTCAGATCTTCCTCGTCCACAACAGGATCGAAACGATCCACACGCTCGCACAGCGTGTGCAGCGCCTGATCCCGGACGCCCGGATCGAGGTGGGGCACGGCCAGATGAAGGAGAAGGAGCTCGAGGAGATCATGCGCCGCTTCGTGAATGGCGAGGTGGACATTCTCGTGGCGACATCCATCATCGAGAGTGGCCTCGACGTTCCGAACGCGAATACCCTCATCGTCGATCGGGCGGATCAGTTCGGGCTGTCACAGCTCTATCAGATCCGCGGCCGGGTCGGGCGGTCGCACCATCGCGCGTACTGCTATCTGCTGATTCCCGAGAATGTGTCGGAAGATGCGGAGAAGCGGCTGCGGGTTCTCGAGCACTACACCGAGCTCGGCAGCGGTTTCGGCATCGCGATGAAGGACCTCGAGCTGCGCGGCGCGGGGAACATCCTCGGCTCGGCGCAGTCGGGATTCGTGCACGCCGTCGGCTTCGACACCTATATGCGGCTCCTCGATCAGGCCGTGAAGCAGCTGAAGGGAGAGGGCGGACCTGCGACCTTCGCCGCGACCGAGGTTTCGGTCGATGGCGCGGCGTACATTCCGGACGAGTACATCCCGGACGAAGCGCAGAAGCTGCACTTCTACCGGCGCCTCTCGACCCTCGAGTCGATGGAGGGCGTCGACACGGTACGGCGCGAGTTCCGGGATCGGTACGGACCCCTCCCGATCGAGGTGGAGACGCTGCTTCATACCGCGGCGCTTCGTCTGCTCGGCACAGAACTGGGGCTGGAGCGTATCCTTGTCCGGCCGTGGGATGCGCGCCTAAATTTCAGGACTGGCGTCGTTCCGAGGGTGGCCGCTCTCCAGCGAATTTTCACCGAGTACCAGCTGGAAGTCGAGCTCCAGCGCCCGCTCCCATTGTCCCTGACGCTTCACCGCCGGGGTCCCGAGTCGGTGGCAGTAACGTTGATAGGCGCCTTGCGGGCGCTTACCCGCGACCGTTCGGCGGCGGCCTGACCAGGCGTCGCGCCCTTCACTACACTTTGCCGGAGACAGCAATGACGTCCTTCAGCCGCGCCATCGGGCGCTGCATCATGCAATCCCCTTGGCGGGCATCCGCAGCGGTGGCACTGCTTACGGCCACCGGATGCAGCGGGTTGAGCGATGCGCTCACCGGCCACACCGATGTCGTGGCGCGCGCCGCCGGCCGTGAGCTCCGCGTCGAGCAGGTGACCAACATGATCGGCGCCATTCCGGACATCCCCGCGGATCCGCAGGTCGTCCGCGCGGTAACCGATCTGTGGGTCGACTACACCCTTCTCGCCGAGGCCGTCTCGGAGGACAGCACGCTCGCTGCCATCGATCTGGAGAAGTTCATCCAGCCGGTGCGCGAGCAGGCGCTGGTGATGCAGCTCCGGAACCGGGTCATCGAGGTCGACACGCTCTTCGACGACGCCGAGATCACGCGCCGGTGGGCGACGGATGGGCCGAGCGCCGAAATCCGCGCGCGGCACATTCTTCTCCGCACGGCGACGGATGCGACTGCCGAGCAGCGCGACAGCGTTCGCCAGGAAGCGGAGTCGCTTCGGTCACGGGCGGCTGGCGGTGAATCCTTCGCCGAGCTGGCAGCGCAGCACTCGCAGGATCCGGGTAGCGCCGTGCAGGGCGGCGACCTCGGCTTCTTCAGCCGCGGGCGGATGGTCGAGCAGTTCGAGGCCGCCGCATTCGCACTAGAGCCGGGCCAGCTGAGCGACGTCGTCGAGACGCCCTTCGGCTTCCATGTGATCCTGGTCGAGGAGCGTCGCCAGCCGGAGATCGGGACGGAGCGCGAGAACTTCCGGAACTATCTCGTCCAGAACGCGATCCAGGACGCCGAGATTGCCTACCTCGACTCACTTTCTGCACGGGCCGGGGTCGAGGTTCAGCAGGCTGGCCTCGCCGCCGCGAAGGAGATCGCCGCGCAGCCGAGCATCAACCTGCGTGGACGCGCCGCCCGCCGTGAGATCGCTACCTACGAGGGTGGGGAGTTCACCGCAGCCGAGTTCGCGGACTTCATCCGCACGCAGCAGCCACAGGTGCAGAATGCCTTCGCCACTGCTCCGGACGACCAGCTCGAGCAGGGTATCCAGCAGCTCGTCCAGATGGAGCTGCTGCTGAGGGAAGCCGAGAACCTCGGCATCTCGCTCTCCGAGGAGGAGGACACGCAGCTCCGCACTGAAGCACGCATAGCGATCCGGGAGCTGATCGAGGCCACTGGCTTCGCCGACGCAGGTCGCGCAGGGGCGACCGAAGCCGAGCTCGACCAGCATGTGATGGCGATCCTGCAGGGAGTGATTTCGGGTCAGGCGCCGTACATTCCGCTCGGAAGTCTGGGCTTCGCTCTGCGCGATGCCTACGACTTCGAGATCAATGATGCGGCCGTCGTCGAGGTCGTCTCGCAGCTCGAGCAGATCCGTGCTGCGCAGCCGGCACCCGACCCGACCCAGATGCCGGCTGGGATCGACCCCGCGATGCTCGACTCGATCATGAGGAGCGTCGCCCCCGCCGAGGAGGGTGGCGCCCCTGGTGAGGCAGCACCCGCACCGGCCAATCCGTAGAGGGGTGCCCGTGACGGCCGGGGGGTAAGGAACTCCCCTCCGGCTGTCGCGTATGATCCAACGGGGCTACGGGGGGCGGAGACGCCCCCCGTGTCGCATCCATCTTTCGTCAGCGCACCACCGCGGAAAGTCTATATGAAGCATGGCATCGTCCGGACCCTCGCACTGCTTGTACTGAGCGTCACGGCGGCTCCCCTCGCAGGTCAGGTCGCCCCAGGCGCGCAACCCGCCCCGATGGCTGCGAACCAGCTGGAGGAAACGATCGTCGACCGGGTACTGGCCGTCGTCGGCGACTCCATCCTGCTCTACTCGACCATCATCAACGAGGTCGGCAGGTTGCACGCCGCCGGCGAGCTTCCGAACGATCCTGCACAGGTCGATCTCGCCGCCCGGCAGCTCATCGAGGCGAGCGTCAACGACATGCTGATCCTTGCCGCGGCCAAGCGCGCCAACGTGACTGTCTCCGACCAGGACGTCCTTCCAGGGGTGGAGCAGCGGATCAGTCAGGCGGAGCAGGACCTCGGCTCCCCGGAGGCGTTCCGTCAGCTTCTGGCGTCGGAGGGACGAACCATGGCGGCCTTCCGCCGGGATCTCCTCGAGATCTACCGTGCTGACGCCATCAAGACCCGCTATCTCAGCCAGGTTCTGCAGAACCGCACGCCGCCCGTCATCAACGAGTCGGAAGTGCAGGCCTACTTCGATGCCAATCGGGCGGCACTCGGACAGCGGCCCGCGACCGTTTCCTTCCGTCAGGTGGTTGTCACCCCCCAACCAACTGATTCGGCGCGCCAGGCGGCGATTGCGGAGGCGGAGGAGGTCCTGGCCGAGCTCCGCGGCGGCGCCGACTTCGCAGTTCTTGCACGGCGGTTTTCGGACGATGCGAGCAATGCGGAGAGTGGTGGTGATCTGGGCTGGTTCGGAACCGGCCAGATGGTCCCCGAATTCGAGCAGGTCGCCTTCGCGCTTCGGGCCGGCCAGACGAGCGGCATCGTGGAGACGGATTTCGGCTTCCACATCATCCGGGTCGATCGGACGCGCACGGCGGAGCGACAGGCGCGACACATCCTTATTCAGCCGGAAGTGACGGCCGCGGATATCGAGAGGGGTCGGGTTCGGGCCGATTCGGTCGCGGAAGCGGTGCGGGGCGGAGCGTCGATTCAGGAGCTGGCCAACCGCTACAATGCCGAAGATGAACTTCTTCCGGCGGTCGCTTCCAACCTGATCCTCGACCGTATTCCGCCCGAATATGGTGCTGCAGTCGCGGGTGCCGAGGTCGGCGATGTCGTCGGGCCTTTCCGCTTCGAACATCCGCGCGGTCCGCGATGGGTCGTGCTTCAGTTCAACGATCAGCAGGACGCGCGTGAGTACACGCTGGAGGACGCCCGACCACGCATCCGGCAGGCGCTCGAGCAGCAGAAGCTGATGGAGCAGCACCTGCTGGAGCTGCGGGAGCAGATCTACGTCAACGTTCGACTCTGATCGAGGCTTGAGGATCGACGTCGCTCTTCATCGGCTCTGCCTCACGCGCAGCCGCTCCGAAGCAAAGGACGCGTGCGAGGCCGGCGCGATCGAGCTCGACGGATCCCGTGCGAAGCCGAGCCAGGAGGTCCGGGAGGGGAGCAGCGTGACGCTCCGCTTCTCGAACCGACTGCTCGAGATCCGCGTGCTTTCGCTGCCGCCGAAATCGACGTCGAAGAAGGCTGCGCGCGAGATGTACGAGGTCGTCCGGGACGAACGGCTGAGCGAACTGTGACGAACGACGATTCGAAGGCACGCACGCCCCGCATCGGGATCACGCTCGGCGATCCGCGGGGGATTGGCCCGGAAGTCACCGCGAAGGCGCTGGCCCATCCATCCATCTCCGGTCGCGCCGAGTACATTCTCATCGGCCCTGAAGGGCTGGTTGCCGGAGATTGGCCCCGCATTGACATCCCCGGCTGGAGCGCCGGGGGGAACGAAGCGGAGGCGGGGGCTGTTGCGGGGGCGGCGATCGAGCGGGGCGTCGAGATGGCGCTCAGTGGCACGATCGACGCGCTCGTGACGGCGCCGATCGACAAGGCGGCGTTCCATGCGGGCGGCTGGAACTTCCCCGGTCACACCGAAATGCTGCAGCAGCTCACGAGCTCGCCCGAGGTCGTGATGCTGATGTCCTCCGAAGGGAACGACACGCGCGGTCCCCTTCGCGTGGTGCTCGCGACGACCCATCTGCCTCTCAGGGATGTCCCTCGTACGCTCACCTCCGATCTGCTGGTCGGCCAGAGCGCGCTGACCTCTTCATCGCTGCGCCGATGGTGGGGACTGCCTGACCCTCGCATTGCGCTATGTGCCTTCAATCCCCACGCCTCCGACAATGGCCTGTTCGGCGATGAGGAAGCGCGGATCTACGCACCGGCACTCGAACGGCTCCGCAGCGCCGGAATCACCGCGGTCGGCCCCATCCCTGCCGACACCGTATTCATGCGCGCGATGGCGGGGGAGTTCGACGTGGTGATCGCACCCTATCACGATGTGGGGATGGCGGCATTCAAGACCGCCACCTTCGGGTCGGGCGTCAACGTCACTCTGGGGCTTCCCTTCCCGCGGACCAGCCCCGACCACGGCACCGCGCTCGATATCGCGGGGAAAGATCTCGCGGATCCCTCATCGATGATCGAGGCGATCGCGCTCGCCATCCGGCTGGGGGGTCAGCCGTGATGAGCGGCGCGGGATATCACACCTTGTATCTCTCTCTTCGGCGTGTGGCAGCTCACACCGGGGGAGTCGCCTCCGCGGGCAAGCGGGTAGGGGCCGTCGTGGCTCGATCGAGGGGAGAGGCTTCACATCTCCAGTTCCAGCTCCGCACGCCGGGGGGCGTCATTGCCGATCCGCTCGACTGGCTGCGGCCGATATGAGCACCTCCCTTCCCCCGCTCGCCGGCCACCACGACGTCCGCCAGCTCCTCGCAACGGCGCGGTCTTCCGGCACCTTGCCGCAATCGATTCTCATCACCGGGCCACGGGGAATCGGCAAGGAGCGCCTCGGTCTCTGGCTGGCACAGCTTCTCGTTTGTGAGGATCCGGGAGCGGAACCTTGCGGTCAATGTCGCCCCTGTCAGCTCGTTCTTCGGCTGGGGCACACCGACGTCCACTGGTTCTTTCCCCTGCCCCGCCCCGACGCCTCCTCACCGGAGAAGCTACGGGAAAAGCTCGAGGAAGTGCGCGGCGGCGAGCTGCAGCGATGGCGGGAAAACCCTTTTCATCAGCCGGAGTGGGAGAAGGCGGCCGCGCACTATCTCGCATCCGTCCGTACGATGCAGCAGCTCGCATCGATGCGGCCTGTTTCCGGCAGTCGAAAGGTATTCGTCATCGGTGATGCGGAGCTGATGGTCCCGCAGGAGGCCTCGCAGGAGGCTGCGAACGCCTTCCTGAAGCTCCTCGAGGAGCCCCCCACCGAAACCACGATAATCCTGACCTCCTCAGCGCCGGGGGCGATGCTCCCGACCATCATCTCGCGAGTCCTGAGCCTGCGGACGGGGAGCGTACCGGAAGCGGAAATCGTTGCTCTGCTACAAGATGTGCCTGCTGCCGAAAAAGCGGATGCCGACCGGATCGCCCGTCTTGCACGCGGCTCCGTGCGGCGCGCGATTCAGCTCGCTTCCGCCGGAGGTCGCGACGGCACGGACTCTGAACGGAAGGCAGGCCGTGACCTGCTCGTGGCGGCCCTTTCGGAGGGGCCGGTAGCACGCCTGGCGATCGCCCACGAACACCGCCCAGCCGGGGCACGCGCGGAACTCGTCGGGGAACTGGAGTCCCTTGGTGAATGGCTTCGCGACCTGCTGGCGGTGGTGAGCGGGGCCGACAACCATGTCACCGATCCTGCAGCCCTGCCGATCCTCCGGAGAATGGTCGAGAAGCGGGATGTCGATGCACATGGCGTCATGACGGCACTCGCCCGCGTCGATGGAGCACGCGAGCTCGCCCTCGGCAACGTCAACCCGCAGCTGATCGTCGCGGTCCTGCTGGCGGAAATCCAGGCTGACCTGATGCCGGCTTCACTCACCTCGAAGGTACGAGCTGCCCGATGAGCGCCGATTTCACCCACCTGGACGCAGATGGTCGACCCCGGATGGTCGATGTCGGCGGAAAGGAGGTCACCTTCCGGAGCGCCACCGCGGAGGGCATCATCACGATGACGCCGGAAACAGCGCGCGCGATCAGGGACGGGAAGACGAAGAAGGGCAACGTACTCATCGTCGCCGAACTGGCAGGGATTACGGGAGCGAAGCGGACCGCGGACCTCATTCCCCTCTGCCACCCGATCCCGCTCTCTGCGCTTTCGGTGACGCTCGAGGTGGATCTGTCGCTGCCGGGTGTCCGCGCGGTGGCCACGGCGGAGGTGCGGGATCGGACCGGGGTCGAGATGGAGGCGCTGACGGCGGTTTCCGCAGCGCTTCTGACGGTCTATGACATGTGCAAGTCGCACGATCGCGGAATGGCGATCGGCCCTATCCGTCTGCTTCGCAAGGAAGGGGGTAAGAGCGGAATTTGGACGGCAACGCAGGACCAGTCATGAGCCAGGTGTCTTCAGCTTCCGCTGAAACGGCGGCCGTACGCCCCGGCTATGTGGAAGCGCTGCTGACACGGCTCCAGAATGACGTCGAAGCGCGCAAACAGCGCCGCCCGGAAGGACCTTCACTTCTCAAGACCGGGGCCTGGGTCCTCTTCTTCTCCGTGATTGCCTTCGAGGCGGGGGCGCGTTCGGTCGATTCTTCGGCAGGCTTCCTCGCGCGCGCAGAGATCCGCGCGAACGCCCTAGGCCTCCAGGATCTGAATGAGCGCCTTCGGGGGGAGCTTGAGATCCAGCAGGCAGCGATCGATCGGCTCGAGAAGGCGGTTCAGGTATCGACGCGGTACGGGATCGGGGCCGATCTGGCGATGGACATCGAGGACATCGCCCTCGCGGAAGGCATCGATCCCCAGCTCGCGTTCGACCTCGTACGGGTGGAGAGCTCCTTCAACCCACGGGCGGTGAGCCCGGTCGGTGCGCTCGGACTCACTCAGCTGATGCCGGCAACCGCCCAGGCGCTTTCACCCGGCATCACCCGACAGCAGATCTTCGATCGAAGAACGAATCTGCGGCTCGGCTTCCGCTTCTTCAGAACGCTGCTCACGCGTTATGACGGCGATGTACGACTGGCTCTTCTGGCGTACAACCGCGGCCCGACGACTGTCGATCGTCTGATTGCAGCGGGCCTGGACCCGGGCAACGGGTACGCGAGTGCGGTGCTTGGCGCCGCGCCGGCGGATCAGCGCCGACCCTGAAGTAACGATCTGCAGATCGCTACTTCACCGGCGACGCTCCACGCCCGGGCGACGCTCCCTTCGAACTCAGCTTTCCGGCGCTTCTGGCGTGTGGCCGAAGGCGCGGTTCGTCGCACTAAGTCCGGCTATCGCTGAGAAGGAACAGCCGCAGGCGCCAGGCTCCCGGCAGCCTGCGATCGCACCGTCAGTAGCGTAGAAGGGCGCCCACTCCCGCGAGGTCGCCGACGTCGCCGCCCCCCACGAATTCGATGTTGGCACCCTGTGCTTCGGCCAGCCGGATCGCCTCCTCGACGACGTCGATGCCGGGTTCGGCGGAAGATCCGTCGTACGGGCAGCGCTCCACCTCCCTCCCGAAGATGAAGCCGCACTGCGCGCACCGCGTTCCTTCGCGACTCTGATCCCGTGCGATGACCAGTGTATCGACCTTACCCTCCTGAAGCGCGACGAGCGTGCTCTGGAAGCCTGCGGTAGCAAGATAATCCTCCCGGACACGACCGCGCAGCTCCTGCAGAACCTCCTGGCTTTCCCGCTCGCGAAGCTCCTGGAGATGCGGCTCGATGCGCGACAGAACCTCCGTCGCCGGCTCACCAACCCGCATCGGACCGGTGAAGAGGATCTTGTTCTGCACCGATTCGGGAAGGAATTCGCGAAAGCGCGCGACATTCTCGTCGGTGCCGAGGATAATCAGGTCGTTAGGCCGGAACTTGCGACAGAAGTCATCGACCTCCCGCGCAAACTCCTTGAAGAAGTGGCGCATCTCCTCCTGTTTGCGCCGCTGGTAACGCATCTGCGAATAGCCGCCGACCTGGATGTCGTGCGCCGCGGGAAGAGGATCCGCGTGCACTTCGATTTCGTCGAGCAGCGCGCCGAGATACACGCTGAGGATGCGAACATGCTCCCGATCGAGCAGAACGACGCCATAGTGCTCGAAGCTTTCGATGACCTGGGCGAGCGGAGCAACCGCCGGGCGCTCGCCAACGACAATCCGGTTCGGAACGGGAACCGGGAACTGGAAGGCATCGAAATCATCACCATTGAGCGCGGTGTAGATGACGACCCCGCGGTTCGCCTCGTCGTACTCCTCCTCGAGCCATTCCTCGACCCGATCGATCGCAGCCTCGATCTCGTCGCGTGTAGCTTTCGAAGAGCCGAGCTCCGCGAACTGCGCCCTCCGCTGATTCAGAAAAACCCGGTGCGTTCGCTTGTTGTCGGAGTTCACCGACATATCGAGGAAGATGGACAGGATATCGCCATTGCCCGTGTCCTGGGAAAGAATCCGCTCGAGATCGTGCTTTGAAATCATGGCGTTCTTCGTCCAGCGGTTGAGGGAATCCCGATGCCCCGGGGAAGAGGTTCTGCCGCTTCACGAAACCGCAAGGAGTGAGCCGACCGGGCCCGTCACGGCGGCTCGGCGGCAGGGCTGAAAGCGCCCGGCACGGCACTCGCTTGGCGCTGATGCAAGTGCGGCCGGCCACACTCCGCAGCCACGTGCTCAGGCACCGGGGTGGGGAGACACCACGAGGTGGAAGTCGCGCGCCTGAATCCGGTGCCCGCCTCCCCTGATGCGGAGGATGTGCGGCGAGGACGCGCCTGATTCCTGTCACCGAGCGGCGAACCGAGATGCCCCTCCCTCAGCCCTCAACTTCACAGCCAGAACGGACGCGGATGGAAGCGCCCCCCAGGCCCGCGAACACCATCTTCATCCTGTCTCCCGCGAACTGCAGTGGCCGGCGGGCGGGCACGCTATTCCAGCCGGCAACGATGTTCGACCTGGCCGCCCGCATCCGAACCGCGCCCGGGGCTCCCCTCGGCGAGGTCTTCTCCTTCCTCAGCGGGCTCTACTTTCGCGGAAAGCTCCGCTATGCGGAACGCTTCGGCGGCTCGCAGTCGGAGCCCGGAGGGGTGGAACCTCTGGTGATTACCGCCGGATGTGGCCTGATGCCGGCCTCCACGAGAGTGACGATCGAGGACCTGCGCGGATTTGCCGCCGTGTCGGTCGGACCGGGAAATCCGGCCTACCAGAAGCCGCTCGAGAAGGATCTGCGGAGGCTGAACGCAGATCTGCCGGACGATACGCGGGTCGTATTTCTCGGCAGCATCGCAACGCCGAAGTACCTCGACCCACTTCTGTCGATTCTCGGAGATCGCCTCTGCTTCCCGGTCGACTTCATTGGCCGGGGAGACATGTCGCGAGGATCGATTCTCCTCCGTGCCGCCGCCGCGGGCCGGGAGGTCGAATATGTAGGCGCCCGCGGCGCCCCAAGGTCCCTCGCCGCACAGCTTCGCGCCGGAGGCAGCCGATGAGCGCGTCCAGGACGACGTCCGCCAATGCATCAGATCTCCAGCCTCCTCAGATCCCCGATGACAGGGAGACGGCCATTATCCGGGTCGGTCGCCGACGGGTCCGTCTGACGAGTCTCTCGAAGGTGCTCTTCCCCGATCAGGGAATCACGAAACGGGATCTGCTTCGATATTACGCCGCGATCGGGCGGGTTCTCCTCCCTCACCTCCGGGACCGTGCCATGGTGATGAAGCGCTACCCGCAGGGGCTGAGGGGTGAGCACTTCTTCATGAAGCGCACCCCGGCTGGAGCCCCCGACTGGCTCCAGAGGTGTCAAATCGAGCACGCGTCGGGAAACATCATTGATTTTCCAATGATTCAGGACCAGGCGGCGCTCTTCTGGGTGGTCAACCTGGGGTGCATCGACCTCAATCCCTGGTACTCCCGTTGTGACGACGTCGACCGACCGGACATCATCAACTTCGACCTGGATCCGGTCGCTCCCGCGTCCTTTTCCGACGTCCGGAAGGTCGCCATTCTGGTGAAGGAACGTCTCGATGCGATAGGGGCACGCTCCTACGCGAAGACGAGCGGGTCGAAGGGCATCCATATCTACGTTCCAATTCGCAGGGGGCCGCTGCAGAAGCAGGTCTGGACTTTTGCGAAGGCTCTGTCCCAAGATCTTGCGGAGGCTGCATCCGACCTCGTCACGGCGGAGTACCGGATCGCGAAACGACCCGCGGGCCGGGTGCTCGTGGATTACAACCAGAATGCATGGGGACGGACGCTCGCGTCCGTGTACTCCGTGCGCGCCCGGCCCCTCGCCACAGTGTCCGCCCCCGTATCGTGGAACGAAATCGAGCAGGGGATAGAGCTCGAAGCCTTCGACGTACGCACCATGCCCGCCCGGGTAGCCGAGAAGGGCGACCTCTGGCGAAAGGTTCTCTGGAACCGCGGCCGTTTCGACCTCATGAGCCACATCTGACGATGACCTTCCCCCTCCCGCTCGATTTCGAGCCGATGGAAGCGAAGCTCGCCGCCGACCTTCCTGCAGGTGACGAATGGATCTACGAACCGAAGTGGGATGGCTTCCGCTGCCTCGCGTTCAGTACCGGCGACGGAATCGAACTCCGGTCGAAGGGGGGGAAACCTTTGACGCGCTACTTCCCCGATGTCGTTGCGCTCATCGAGAGCCTTCCCCGCAGCAAGGGCGGCTTCGTGCTCGACGGAGAAATCGTCATCCCCATCGGCGGGAAGCTGTCTTTCGATGATCTTCTTCAGCGGATCCATCCTGCGGCCTCGCGCGTTACGAAGCTGGCGAAGGAAACGCCTGCCCTGTTCGTCGTCTTCGACATTCTCGCGGAGAAGGATCGGGATCTGACCGCCCGTCCCCTTCGCGAGCGACGGGGGATTCTGGAGGCGTTCGCCGACCGGCACTTCACGGAAGATGGTCGGCTCCGCCTGTCCCCCTCGACGGCCGAACTGGCTGCTGCCCGGAAGTGGCTGGCGGCAAACCACCCCGGCCTCGACGGCGTGATCGCCAAGCGCACGGAGATGCCCTATCAGAGCGGCAACCGGACGGGCATGGTGAAGGTCAAGAAGATGCGGACGGCTGAATGCGTCGTGGGAGGGTTCCGCTGGGGAAAGGGGGGTGGTCTCGGTTCGATGCTGCTCGGGCTGCACGACGAAAAAGGCCTCCTTCACCACGTCGGCTTCTGCTCGGCCTTCAGCCGGGATCGCCGGGCCGAAGTCGAGGAGAAGCTGGTGCCACTAAAGGGCGGCGCAGGCTTTTCGGGCCGGGCGCCAGGCGGGCCGTCCCGCTGGCGAACAGAAGGCGAGAACGAGTGGGAGCCCATCGATCCGGTCATCGTGGTCGAAGTCCAGTACGACCACTTCAGCGGCGATCGCTTCCGTCACGGTACGAAGTTCCTTCGCTGGCGGCCCGACAAGAATCCGGAGGCGTGCACGCTCGCCCAGGTCATCTCCGAAGGGACGAGCGCACTCGAGATGTTCTAGTTTTCTGACGCCGCCTTCGGCTTCAGGCGGCTTGCGCCTCGTCCGACTCCGGGATTCCCCGCTCCCGCGCGATCCGCTGCTGGCTCGTGCCCAGCCAGTAGCCGAGCGCTCCCCAGATGATCGCCATCGGGACCGAGAAGCTCGCCAGTGCCAGCAGCCCTGAACCGAGCCCAGTGAGAATCTCCTCGGTTCGCGACCCCAGCACATCTCCGGCGCGGTACACGAAGGTGTCCGTGAACGCCTTCGACTTGTACTTGTCCTCCCTGCTGACCACGGTGAAGAGCGTCTCCCGCGCGGGACGCATGATGGCGCGCTGGACCGCACGGAATGCCGCGTCGAAGACGACGAGTGCCGCGAGAGATGCAACGATCGCCAGCCCGATGAAGCCGAGCGCCACCGTGATCGGAAGGAGCGTGAGGGTGACTGGAACGCCAACCCGCTTCATGAGATTGCCCGCGACCAGGAGCTGCAGCAGCAGCGTTGCGATCTGGACCGTCATATCGATCTGCGCGAAGACGGCCGTCATCTCATCGCGATTGACGCCCAGGTCGGCGACCATCGCGAGCCGGGTGAAGTAGAGGAAGGTCGAGACGACAGCCAGGATCAGAACATACGCCGAGATCCCGAGCAGGTACTTCGACCGCATGACTGCACGGAATCCCGCCCAGGCGTTCCCCCCGATGATCGCACTTTCGCTGCTCGGCGGGGCAGCGTTTTCTCCGACTCGCGCAACCGGATCCGCTTTCTCGGCGGTGGAGGCGATCTCCGCCCGCTTCGCCGTCACCGAAGAGGGCTGGGTCAACCCTTTCGCGCGATCCGGCTGATGCCGCGCCAGTATCCAGGCGGTGATGACGCCGAGGATCAGGAAGCCGACGGAGATCAGAAGGAGGCTTGCGGTTCCGAGCGGCTCCGCCAGGAGCGCCGCCAGCATCGGCCCGAGGATCGCTCCCGCCGTCCCCCCCACGGCGATGACACCGAACAGCCGCTTGCTCTGGGGCAGAGAGAAGCGGTCAGCCATCAACCCCCAGAACACCATCGTGACGAAGAGGTTGAAGACGCTGTACCAGACGTAGAAGACGCGGCCGCTCACCTCGCCGATGGCAGCCGGCGCAAATACAAGCAGCCCCCAGAAGCAGAGCAGACTCGCGGCGAAGAAGAGGTAGGTCGCCGTGATAAAAGTGAGTCGGGGGAACCGGCTCACCATGTAGGCGAAGGGTGGATTCGCGAGAAGGGTCACCACCGCGGTCCCGTAGAACAGGATGCGGACTGCATCGAGGCCGCTCTGCATCCCGAGTGATTCGCGAACCGGCCGCAGCAGCATCAGCGCGGTAAGCAGACAGAAGAAGAAGAAAGCCGCGAGGAGGGCGGGAACGACTTCTTCCCGCTCGATGTTCACGAAGCGCTGCAGTAAACGCGTCATAGGATCGATGTATGGGATCGGCGAGGGCGTGCGGCGGGCCGGAATGTTCTCAGGAATACAGGCTATACGACTGGAATGTTAGCCGCGCCTAAGAAAAACCACAAAAAAAGTAACGGGCGGTGGCACCCTGCCACCGCCCGTTACTGACGTTCCGACCCCACTAGATTAGCCGCACACGGCACCACTTTCCTGCTCAACGATGTCGAGAAGCTCGACCTCCACATCGAGGTCTTTTCCCGCCAGCGGATGGTTCGTGTCGAGAAGAACCGTATCTGCCGTGGTCGCGAGGACACGAACAACGGTTGGAGCCTGTCCCTGCCTTCGCATCTTCAGCTCCAGGCCGGTATATGGATCGATGTGGGATGGAAACCGATCCAGACCGACCGCGAGGATCAGGTCGTTGCGGTGGCGGCCGTGCGCCAGATCCGCGGGGAGAAAGGCTTTCCTGACCTCCCCCGACCGCATTCCCTGAACGAGATCCTCCAGGCCGCGCATCACCTCGCGGCGACCCAGAGTGAACTCGAGCGGCGCTTCCTCGCGCGATGTACCTACGACCGTCCCGTCGCGCAGCTTACCTGTAAAATGAATCCGGACTTTATCCCCCGTATTGGCTACTCTCATATGGGCACCTCCGATTTAGGGGCTGCAATACTCTGCGGCTTCCCTCTTGGTGGACTCTCTCTCTGTCCTCCTTCCGGACCGGGCGCCGATCGCTGACCAGAAAAACTCCGCAGGCCCTATCCGAAGAGTCGGACAGCCTGCGGTTCCCTGATGAGTTCGAGGTTCCGTTGGGCACAATTCGGACCGCCGGACCCGCGGTCGTTCAGATCAGACTGAAGGACCAGGGGTCGGTCCGAAGGAAGTCCCTCCGAAGGTCTACATCCCGAACCGGGGCAGAGTTCCAACCCGGGAAAGATCGGGTGCATCAACGGCTTACGGGGTTGGTTCCAGAGGTGGGTGAACGGGCGCAAGCTTTACCGTGCGCTGCATTCAGTGCTGATCTCCCCGGCGAGAGCGTTCGGATTACGTCATCCGGCCGGAGCGTAGCTGGCGGGCTCTGATTGCATTCCGGGAACGTCCGGTGAGGCTGTGCAGATGGCGGAGAAAGCTGCGATCCGATCACCCCGCTGAGTGTCGGAAAAACAACCTCTTCACTGGCCGGATTGCGGGTGCATGCGTCGCTGGAGGTTCATCTTTAGGCTTCCTTCGTCGCAGCGGTGCGGAACGTTCGGCGGGTGAGGTGTAGCATAGAGATGGCTGCTGAGATGGCTATGGAACTCGCTGCCCGCCCGCCCGCGGTTCTCGTCTCCGCTGATGAGGGTCGCGGTTTTTTTCTTCTGAACAAGGATCGGCGTGGCCAAGGAAGAGGGAATTGAAGTCGAGGGGTGCGTCACAGACGTGCTACCGGACCGCAAGTATCGTGTGCTGCTGGAGAACGGACAAACCGTGCTCGCTTATGGCGCCGGCAAGCTCACAAAATTCAAGATCCGCGTGCTGCCGGGTGATCGAGTAACCCTGGTACTCTCGCCCTATGATCTGACCCGCGGCCGGATCACCTTCCGTCACAAGAGCTGAGGGGGCGTATGTCGAAGCGTGGTAACGGACCCGCAGGTAGTTCGGAGGCAAAGCTCCCCGTAGAGGTCGGCGAAGAGCGCTTGTGGGTCGGGCGCCACAGCGGCGACCAGGACATCCTCATTCTCGATCGTGAAACGTCGAGCTTCGGATCGGCGAACGTAACCCTCTACAGTCTTACGCAGCATCGGACGCGGACTTTTCCGCGCTCCATCGTTGTCGAGAAGATCCACGAGGTGGACGACCCGGCCGAACGCGAGAAGGCAGTCGGCGAGTATTCCGCGCGGAGCGAGCTCAAGGCGGTATACGATGACGGGCTCCGGATTGCCCGGGAGGAGCAGCACAACCGACAGCGCGACGCAATCCTGGTCTCCCACAAGCGGTACCTCGAGCGCATCGGTATACGCGCCGAGGGTGTGACGGACAGGCTTCCCGATTTCAAGGGGGGGCGCAGGGTAAAGTGCCAGGTGTGCGGAATTCCGCTCGACGACTTTGCGGGCTTCGTCTGTGTCGGCTGCGAAGGGCTCCTCTGCTCGTGCGGCGCCTGCGCCTGCGGCACGCCCAGCCGGCGGCGGAAGGCCGAGGAAGTCAGCGTGTCGGCCGAGTAGCTGATTCTGCGGTCATTCATATTGTGACCATATCGGCCATATCGTGAGGGTGCGCCCGCCGTGTCGTTCGGCCGGCCGCGCATTCAACGAAATCGAAGGGGGTGGGGTGACGCCGGCAAGGCGCTTCCCCGCCCCTTCTCGCGTCCACCGGGGAGGATCCGAGCTTGGGCTGGATCCGGCTGCGCTTTCGAGCGCGTGCGGTAGGAATCCGGTCACTGGTACAGCACAGGAATGGGTGCGGTGATGGGGGGCACGAAAGGGAGCGAAAAGCTGGTAACGATCGGGGGCGACGCAGCCTTTGGAGATCTCCTGGCGGAGATTCGGGCATGCCGGGCGTGCGCCGCGCATCTGTCGCATGGACCACGACCCATCGTACACGCCTCCCCCCGAGCCCGGATCCTTCTCGTGGGCCAGGCACCGGGAGCACGTGTCCATGCGAGCGGGGTACCCTGGGACGATGCGAGCGGTGCGCGTCTGCGGGAGTGGCTCGGGGTTACCTCGGAGCTCTTCTACGACGAGTCCCGGATCGCCATCGTCCCGATGGGCTACTGCTATCCCGGGAAGGGGAAGAGTGGCGATCTCCCGCCGCGCCGGGAGTGCGCCGAGCTCTGGCTCGATCGCCTGCTGGCCTCGATGCCGGATATCCGACTGACCCTTCTGATCGGGCAGTATGCGCAGCGGCACTTTCTGGGGAGACGCTGGAAAGGCAGCCTCACCGAGACCGTACACGCCTGGCGCGACTTTCAGCCTGACTTCTTTCCTCTTCCGCACCCATCGCCACGGAACCAGTCGTGGTGGATGCGACGCCCCTGGTTCGAGGAGCAGCTCCTTCCCGAGCTCCGGGAGAGGCTTGGGCGGGCGCTGGAAGATGGGGAGCCGGACAGGGTCGTCAGGTGATCGGCTTGATGATGGTGACTGGGGAGGCCATTTTCGGCCGGCACATCTCCACAGCGGCAGTTAACTTCCATCCGTGCGGTCGTCCGATGGGGCGATCATCCGTGATGAACCCTGGCACTTCGACTCGTTATGACCGAGAGCGATGTTCTTATGGTGACGGAAGTGGATGCTGCTACCGCGGGAGATCCCCCGTTTCCGAAGATGGACCCCACGGAACCCGTGGAACCGGGATCTGACCGCACTGTCCGCTATTCCGTTCTGCCTACCTGGCTGGGGCGCACCTTGGTGGCGGAAATGAAGAGCGGCGTCTGTGCAGTTCTCGTCGGCGATGATGATGGGGTCCTGGAGGCTGATCTCGCCGAGCGATTCCGCGGCTTTCAGCTCTCGACTCAGACCGCGGCGAGCTCTCTCGCACAACGGGTGGCCGAACGCATCGACGGGGCGGATGTCGAGATTCCGCTCTCGCTGAATGGCACGGAGTTTCAGCGGCTGGTCTGGAGCGGGCTTCTGGAAATCCCGCATGGAGAGACGAGGACCTACTCACAACTGGCGGAGCGGATCGGGAAACGCGGATCTGTCCGGGCGGTCGCGCGGGCGTGTGGGGCGAACCCGGCCGCGGTCCTCGTTCCCTGTCACCGTGTGGTGCGGGGTGATGGAAGTATTTCAGGATACAGATGGGGCGTTGAGCGGAAGCTGGCGCTACTGCAGAGAGAGCAGTCCGGAGAGGTACTGCGGCAGGCATAGGCCCTGCAGCCCGGGGATGGATGTCGAAGGCTCGACGGCGACAGCCTTCGAGATTGATAGGTGATCTTTCTCAATCGTGATGATGCAAACGAATCCGTTCAAGCTAGGTCTGATTCAGCTCGGTGTGGAGGCTGACAAGGAGTCTACCATTTCGTCGCATGAGCGAGCGATCCGGGAGGCTGCGTCGCGCGGTGCGCAGATCATCTGTCTGCAGGAGCTCTTCGATGCGCCGTACTTCTGCAAGGTGACCGACGCCGAGCGGTTCAACCTGGCCGAGCCGATGCCGGGCCCCACCGTTGAGCGGATGCAGAAGCTTGCCGCGGAGCTGGAGGTGGTGCTGGTCGTGCCGATGTTCGAGAAGCGCGCGGCGGGGCTCTACTACAATTCGGCGGCGGTGATCGATGCGGATGGGGAGCTTCTGGGCATTTACCGGAAGATGCACATCCCCGACGACCCGCTCTACCACGAGAAGTACTACTTCACGCCGGGCGAAATCTACGACCATGGTGCGAAGGCGGGGGGCCCCGGCGGGTTCCGCGTTTTCGAGACGCGTTATGCGCGCATCGGCGTTCTCATCTGCTGGGACCAGTGGTACCCCGAGGCTGCTCGTATCACCGCTCTGATGGGGGCGCAGGTTCTTCTGTACCCGACCGCCATCGGATGGCATCCGGCGGAGCGGGAGGAGTGGGGAGCGGCTCAGGCGGATGCCTGGCGGACCGCGCAGCGCGCGCACGCGATCGCGAATGGCGTCTACGTTGGCGCGGCAAACCGCGTTGGCCTCGAGCCGGAACCCGGTACCGATGGTATCGAGTTCTTCGGTCACTCCTTCATCTGCGACCCCTTCGGACGGATGGTAGCCGAAGCAGGAAGTGACCCGACGATCCTCATTGCGGAGTGTGATCCGGCGCAGATCGAATACACGCGAAGGAACTGGCCCTTCCTGCGCGACCGTCGGATCGACGCCTACGGACCGATCCTGAACCGGTATCTGGGGTGAGCGAGACAAAGCGACGCTGGCCAGCCGAGTGGGAGCCCCACGCCGCCACGTGGCTGGCCTGGCCCCATCATCGGGAAGATTGGCCTTCGAAGTTCGAGCCGATTCCCTGGGTCTATGCGGAGATCGTCCGGGCGCTCCACCGCCATGAGCATGTCCACATCCTGTGCCATGATGCGGCCTCCGAGGATGATGCGCGCAGATCGCTGGACGCGCACGGCGTGGACCGGTCCGGGTACTCGCTTCACGACGTGCCCACCGATCGCGTCTGGCTGCGTGATTCCGCGCCGACAGGCGTCGAGGGGCCGGATGGCTTCGAATGGATCCGCTGGCGGTTCAATGGATGGGCAAAGTACCCGAATCACAAGCTTGACGATCGTGTCCCGGACGCGGTGGGTCGCATTTCAGGCAAACCGCTGATAGCCGCCGAACGACCTGACGCTGCCGGCTCGCCACTCGTGCTGGAAGGCGGCGGGATCGAGGGGAATGGTGCCGGCCTGATGCTGGTGACCGAAGAGTGGCTACTCTCGGATGTGCAGGTCCGGAACCCGGGCATGACGCGCGAGGCGTACGAGCAGGCGTTCTCGGATTATCTCGGGATCGAACGGACGATCTGGCTTGGGGAGGGCGCGATCGGCGATGATACGCATGGGCACATCGATGACCTCGCCCGGTTCACGGATGAGCGGACGATCGTTCTGGCGTACGAAGAGGATCCGGCTGATGAAAACCACGAGCGTTCGGTAGACAATCTGCGTCGGCTCGAACGCGCTTCGGAGGAAACGCCTGGGGGGCTGCGGATCGTCCCTCTTCCCTTCCCTCGGCCGGTGGTCATGGACGGGGAGCGGCTACCCGCGAGCTATGCGAACTTCTACATCGCGAACGGGATAGTGCTCGTTCCGACATTCAACGATCGGAATGACCGTACGGCTCTGAACATCCTGGCCGAGCTTTTCCCCGACCGGGAGATTGTCGGGATCCATGCGGTGGATCTGGTCTGGGGCCTGGGGACACTGCACTGCCTAACACAGCAGGAACCTCTGATTTCCAGCGGACGCTCCTGAGTCTTCGCCGACCCGGGACCGCTCCCATCAGCTGATCCATTCCCCGTCCGAAGCAGCCGTGTAGCTCTTTCGGGGGATGGTCAGGCTGAAGGTGCTACCCGAACCTGGAGTGCTTTCGACAGAGACGCCGCCTCCCAGGAGGCTGGCCAATGTCCTCGAGACGGCGAGACCGAGCCCGATTCCTCCCTTTACCCGGGTGCTTGACTGGTCTCCCTGCACGAAAGCCTCGAAGATTTCGTCGAGCTTCGCCTGCGGGATGCCGGGCCCGGTATCGCGGACAGAGATTCTGACATCGTGGTCCCGGCCCTCCACCTGGACCTCCACCGTCCCGCTATCGGTAAATTTCACCGCGTTGCCCACGAGATTCAGGACGATCTGGCGAATTTTGAGAGGATCGGATTCAACGGTGCTCGATCCCCTCGGGACCCCTTCCGTGAGCTCGATCCCCTTTGCCTGCGCTTCCGGCCTGAGCAACTCCACGCACTCTTCGACCACCCGCTCGATGTCCATCGTCATCGGGTTGAAGCCCTCTTTGCGGGCATCGACGCGCGAGTAGGTCAGGATCTGGTCGATGATCGATACCAGATGCCAGGCACTCGCTTTCATGCGCCCGATGTGGAGGCGCTGGCCTTCGGTTGTCGGCCCCCACACATCCGAGCCGAGAAGGTCCGCATACCCGATGATACCTGTCAGTGGTGTGCGGAGCTCATGGCTGACGACGGCCAGGAACTGACTACGGGCGTGACTGGCGGCCTCCGCATCCTCCTTCGCCTGCTTCAGCTCCACCCGGTTCTCGCGGAGGCCTTCAACCGCCTGAACACGATCGATCGCAATCGACGCAGTCTGCGCCAGGACCGCCACCACATCGCGCTCATCGTCGGTGGGAACACGGGCCTCCCTGAAGTAGGAATCGAAGGTCCCGAGGACCCGTCCATCGCGCGAGAGGATCGGCATGCTCCACCCACTGGCGACCCCGATCTCGTCGACGAGGTAGCGGAAGGCGCTCCATCCGGGGGCCGTCGAAAAGTCCGGGGTGACGGCAGTATCCCCGGTCGCGGCGGCGATGCAGCAGGTCAGCGACTCCGTGCCGGTCGGGAGGCCATCGATCGCGCGGAGGAAGCTATCCGGAAGGCTGCGCGAAACCGCCTTCCCCAGCTTCCCTTCGGTATCGAGAACCTGGATCGCGCACCGGACCGTACCATCCGAGACCGTTTCGACTGCGCCCGCGAGGTGACGAAGCACATCGGACAGCGCAGCCCCGCCGACCACCAGCTCCACGAGCCGTTTCTGCAGCGAAAGAAGCGTTGCTGCCCGGCGTCGCGCCGTCAGATCACGCGTGGCCATGCTGTACCCGACCACCTTGCCGAATTCGTCGCGGAGTGTGGTAAGCGCCTCCGTGGCCCAGTACCGGGAGCCATCCTTCCGGCGGCGCCAGCCCTCACGAACGGTCCGGTCGCGATTGCGGACCCGTCCGGATCGTCCACCACGCTTCCATTCCCACCCCAGCGGGATGTCGGCGACACTCCGGCCCAGAACATCTTCTTCGCTGAACCCCGTTATCCGCTCGGCACCCGCGTTCCAGCTCGTGATACGCCCGTCGAGATCCAGCCAGAAGACACCCCAGTCCGGGACCGCATCGACCATCTGGTCGAAACGAAGCGCATGTTCGCGCGCCAGCGTTTCGCAGCTGTCGGCCCGCTCCTCCGCGTCCATCGTGCGCTGAAGGAGAGCGAGCCTCCCCTGCAGCCGCTCCGCAGCCGTCGTCTCGCGACCGGATGGCTCGAAGAAGGCATTCGCAGTAACACGGCCGCCGACGACAGCAAGGGGGTGCGTCTGCAGAGCCTGCTCGATCATGGCGGGCGGGAAGAGATCGCGCTGATACTGACAGAGCCCGATGCTCCGGCTCTCTACGGCGAAATCGTTCAGGAGAGCCTCATATTCGAACAGCTCGTCGCAACCCTTCTCGGATCCGAGCGCCCAGGCCATATCGCCGGTCGTCCGGAGACCCGTGAACCCGTCGCGGATCGCGGCTTCCTCCATCTTCCGAAGGAACTCCACCATCCGCCGGGGCACAAACTCCCCGCCACCCAGGTACGTTTTCTGGCGGGACTGGAAGAAGACGATTCCGGATCGTTCAAGGCCGGACGTGTCCAGGCCAACACGATCCAGCGCCTCTGCGATGCCGGAGATGTCATCCTCGTCGGCTATGCACAGGCATCGCTCACCGCGCTCGATCCCCGCCTGGAGATAGGGGATGAGGGCCGTCAGGCGATCCTCGAAGGAGTCGAAGATGAGGCAAGCGTGGTCCCCGTGTCGCAGGCTCTGAATCTGCTGACGTGCTGGCATTGACCCCGCTGGGAGTGAGGACGTGCGCGTGACGAGGCAGCGCCTTTCGCGCCAATTTTCGCGCACAGTGAAGCTAACAGACGGGCGATGGCAGTCAACCACGGAAGCCAGTCTGAAGTCTTCCGGAACCTTCGCAGCCCTATCCCTTCACGCCTGAATCCATGACCGAAGGCTCACAGGAGTTCTCACCGGTTTCGATGAAGACCGAGATCGTCATCATCGGCGCAGGTCAGGCGGGGCTATCGACCGCCTATCACCTCAAGCGTCGAGGGCTCGAACCCCATCGGGAATTCGTCATTCTGGACGGGTCCCCACGGGCGGGCGGCGCGTGGCAGCATCGCTGGCCGACGCTGACGCTGAGCACCGTCAACCGGATTCATGACCTTCCGGGGATGCGGCTGAGCGAGGCCGTGGATGTGAGGGACGAGCAGGCGCTGGCGAACACAGTGGTGCCCGCGTACTACCAGGCCTATGAGGAGCGGTTCGAGCTGCCCGTCTACCGACCGGTCACCGCGCGCGTGGTGTGCAGACGGGAAGAGCGTTTCAGGGTGGAGACCGATCGGATCGGCTTTTCAGCGAGGGGGATCGTCAACGCAACCGGCACCTGGGAAAGTCCCCACGTTCCGGAGATTCCGGGGGCGGAGCTCTTCAGGGGTCGCCAGCTTCATACGAAGGATTACCGCGGGGCCGAGGAGTTCGTCGACAAGCATGTGGTTATCGTCGGGGCGGGGATCTCCGCGATCCAGCTTCTCGACGAGATCTCACGCGTCACCCGGACGACCTGGGTCACCCGGAGGCCGCCCCTCTTTCGCGAGGGTCCCTTTGGCGAGGAGGCAGGGCGCGAGGCAGTCGCGCGTGTGGAGGAGCGGGTAAGACACGGGCTTCCGCCGGCTTCTGTCGTCTCGGTCACCGGAATACCGCTGACACCCGCCATTCTGGCGATGAGGGAGCGCGGAGTTCTGGAGCGCATCTCCATGTTCGACAGAATCGTGGAGGAGGGCGTCGCGTGGGCGGATGGGCGCATCCTCGAGGCGGACGTCATTCTCTGGTGCACAGGCTTCCGGAGCTCGATCGACCACCTGGCGCCCCTGATGCTGCGGGAGAAGAGTGGCGGGATCACGATGACGGGGCGGCTCGCGACCCAGGTGGCGTCCGATCCGGCAATCCACCTCGTGGGGTACGGCCCCTCCGCCTCGACGATCGGGGCGAACCGCGCCGGAAGGGCGGCCGCGGAGGAACTGATGGATCATCTCGGCCTCTCCTGAAGGCGTCGCCCAGGCGAGGAAACCGGGGGCAGGAACTGCATGGCAGCCATCGTTGCTCCGGTACGCGCCGCCTGAATGGAGCGCCCGAGCCAGCCGGTCAGAAGGCAGGATGCTCTGCCTGATAATGATCAGATCAGCCTTCCAGCGCCTCCCGCCATTCGTGGCGATGGATCGAGCGCACATCGGTGACCGTCATCCCTGCCCGATGCGCCGCTTCGATTCCCTCGTCAGTATCTTCGAAGACCGTGCATTCTGCCGGGGGAACTCCCAGCCGGCGGGCAGCCTCCAGGAAGAGGTCGGGTGCAGGTTTCGTCCGCCCGCCGACATCGTCGACCGTGACGACTTCATCGAAGAGTCCCGCGATTCCCGTCACTTCCAACGTGGCCTCGACGATCTCCCGCTTCCCCGCCGACGCCACCGCCATCGGGACCCTGCCGTGGAATCGCCGAGCAATCGCTGCGACGACCTCGATGACTTTGAGGTCGCCGATTACGCGCAGATACGCTTCTGCGATCGACGTCATCAGCGATTCCGGATCGAAGTCGTGGCCGAAGGTCGCCGCGAACTCCTCCAGAAGCGCCCGCGCGGAAAGACCGAGCCGCGAGAAGTACCACGCCTCGGTCATCACACCGCCATGGCTCCGCAGAGCCTCATTGTACGCCCGGTGATAAACGCGCGCGGTGTCGACGAGCGTCCCGTCGCAGTCGAAGATGATCGCGGAGAAGGGTTCCGGCGGGAGCGGGAGGTTCGTCGACATTGAAGGGAAGGTGAAACTGTTGCGATGCCAATGTGATGGAGACTGCCTGAGCAGACACGCGCGAGAGTCATCCTCGAAGATGCCCTGATCGTAGCGGAGCTGCCAGTCACCGCGCTGCCGGGGTGTCCGATCTGTTGGGGCGCATCGGAAGAGCTGATATCATGCTGTGCAGGGAAGTATGCTTGAAGCTTTGTGCTTGCCATGAGCCGTTCAGTGCCCGGCCGGGCGCAGGAGCCGGCCTGACCGGGCCCGGAAATCGCGCAGTGCGCGAACGATTCTTCTGCCGCAGGGAAAGCAGTCCATGCCCGTGCGGGTGAGTCCGTGACCCCGAGGATTTCAAGCGGATCAGTGTCGAAAGGGAGTTCGGATGGCGGAGCGGAGTCAGGGAACCTGTTTCGTCGTGTAACTGGATGGGTGCGGGGGAACCCCGCTCGTGCGGCAATGGCGATGGTCGGCGGCGTCATCCTGTTTTTTCTGGTGCGCTGGCTGATTCCGGACCCGGTGGATACCGTGACGCTCGAGCGCCGGGAGGTCGTTGAGACGCTGGTGACGACCGGTCGGGTTCGCAGCATTTCACGGTCGGGGATCGGCGTATCGATGGCGGGTATCGTTACCCGAGTCGAGGTGCAGGAGGGGGATCGCGTTTCCGCCGGCCAGCTTCTTTTCGCCCTCGAGGATGCCGAGCCCCGGGCATCGGTTGAAGAGGCACGGGCGCGCCTTATGGCAGCCGAAGCCGCTCTGGCGCGAGTAACGAGTGTGGAACTGCCCGCCGCCCTGGCAGCGCTGGATGCCGCATCGCTCCAGGCCGAGCAGCAGCGGCAGAATGTGGGCAGGCTCCGGACCGTTTACGACGCAGGAGGGATGAGCCTGCGCGAGTTCGAACAGGCCCAGCAGGCCGCGGAAGATGCCGAGGCCAGCCTCGCGGCCGCCAGGACGAGAGTCGCCAGCCTCCAAGCCGGGGGACCCGACCGACGCTCGGCCGAAGCGGAAGTCGCGCGGGCTCGTGAGGCGATGGACATCGCCGGCGCACGCCTCGAGCTGACCCGCCTGCGCGCACCTGCAGATGGCACCGTACTGATTCGTTCCGTCGAGCCGGGTGACGCGGTACAGCCCGGGCGTGTCCTCATGGAGGTGGCTCTCGACGGGCCGACGGAACTGCTCATCTTCCCCGATGAACGCTCCGTCGCGCGTCTGCAGGAAGGCCAGGCCGCCATCGCATCCGCGGACGCCTTCCCCGACAGAAGTTTCCCGGCGACCGTCTCACGCATTGCTCCAGTGGTCGATCCGCAGCAGGGTACCATCGAGGTGCGGCTGCGGGTCCCGGAGCCGCCGTCCTACCTCCTCGCGGACATGACCATCTCCGTTAACGTCGAGCTGGATCGACGCGCTACCGCGCTGACCCTTCCACTCGGCGCAGTCCGCGCGGCCCTCACGGATAGCGCGTGGGTTCTGGTGGCGCGGGGCGGGCGGGCGGAGCGCGTTCCTGTGACGGTCGGAATACGAGATGGCCAGGCGATCGAGGTTCTGTCCGGCGTCGACCCGGAGGATGCGGTGATCGCAGCTCCGTCGGATCAGATTGGCCCCGGGGCCCGCGTGCGTGCGCGCCCGGCCCGTGGTCGCTGAGCGATGCGCTTCGAACTGATCGTGGCGTTGCGCTACCTGCGTGAGGGGCGCGGACAGACGTGGCTGATCCTCACCGGCATCGCCGTTGGCGTCGGGGTCATCGTCTTCCTGTCTGCGCTCATCACTGGCCTGCAGGACAGCCTCGTCGACCGGACGCTCGGGAGTCAGGCACATGTCGTGGTGCAGCCTCCGGAAGAGATGCCCCGCCTTCTGACGCCCGCCGGGGGCGACGTCCGGGAGGTCGTCGTGCAGCGGCCCCCACAGCGGGTACGGTCGATCACCCAATGGCAGCGTGTGGTCGAAGATATCGAATCGATTCCGGGCGTCGTTGCGGTCGCCCCCACCGTCGCAGGACCGGCGATGGCGATACGGGGGCAGGGATCGAGCTCCGTCGCCGTCCGCGGAATCGATCCTGACAGCTACGACCGCATCGTGGATCTGGATAGCCGGATCGTCGAGGGTGTGGGGAACCCGGGCACCGCAGAGGCGCTCGTCGGGACCGAGCTCGCGAACGACCTCGGCGTCGGAATCGGAGACCGGGTGCGACTTCAGACGAGTGAGGAGCGCTCGACCGTCCTCACGATTGCCGGCATCTTCGACTTCGGCGCACAGGAGCTGAACGAGCGGTGGGTTTTCATCACGCTTCGCGCGGCTCAATCGATGTTCGACCTCGAGGGCGGGGTTTCGACGATCGAGGTGGTCGGCGAGGAGATCTTTCAGGCGGAAGCTCTTTCCCTGCGGATCGCGGAGCGTACGGGACTGCCTGCGGAAAGCTGGATGGCCACCAATTCGGAGCTGCTCGTAGCACTCCGGTCGCAGGGGAGCTCCAGCACGATGATTCAGGCTTTCGTCGTGCTCTCCGTCGCGCTGGGTATCGCCAGTGTGCTCGCCGTCTCGGTGGTGCAGAAGGCGCGGGAGATCGGGATTCTGCGAGCGACCGGTACCGCGACGAACAAGGTGATGCGAATCTTCCTGATCCAGGGAGGGTTGCTCGGTTTCGGGGGTGCCGTGATCGGGATCGGGATCGGGACGGCGCTTGCCCTCCTCTTCGCGAGCTTCGCGCAGAACCCGGACGGCTCACCGACCTTTCCGGTGGCGCTCACCCCCGTCCTGTTCGGGCGCGCGATGATCACCGCCGTCGGCGTGGGCGTCGTGTCGGCCGTCCTTCCCGCGAGGCGCGCCGCGCATATGGACCCTGCCGATGCGATCCGCAATGGCTGACACCCTGCTCCGGCTGTCGGATGTGCGGAAAGCGTATGGCGACAAGGTCCCTACCCCGGTGCTGCACGGGATCGACCTCACGGTGGAGAAGGGCGAGTTCATCGCCCTGACCGGTCCGTCCGGGTCGGGCAAGAGCACCCTTCTCAATCTGATCGGGCTTCTCGACAGGCCAACGGAGGGAGAGGTCTACCTCCGGGGCAAAGCGACCTCCGATCTCGCAGATGCCGATCGAACCCAGCTGAGAGCACGACACCTGGGCTTCGTCTTCCAGTTTCATCATCTGCTGCCGGCATTCACGGCAGCAGAGAATGTCGAGATGCCGCTGCTCGCCGACCGAGGACGGCGTGACCCGGAGATGCGGAGCCGCGCGCTCGAGCTTCTGGAGGAGGTGGGGCTCAGCGACCGTGTGAACTTCCCGGCGACCGATCTCTCGGGTGGCCAGCAGCAGCGCGTCGCGATCGCCCGGGCGCTGGTCGGATCGCCGCCGCTCGTGCTCGCTGACGAGCCCACCGGCAATCTCGATTCGGAGTCCGGGGAACAGGCGTTCAGTCTGCTGCGGCGCTTCAACGAACGGTCGGGGACGGCCTTCCTCATCGTGACGCATGATGAACGGATCGCGCGGCGATGCGACCGGGTGATTCACATGGTTGATGGTCGGATCGTAACCGATGGCGCCCCGGAGCAGGAGAGCGAGGGCGAAGGCTGACGGGTCGGGCCGCTTCGCAAAACACGCCGTGGACAACTCTCACTCATCCAGGTCGGAGCCTTTCTCCTTCATCCTCCCTCAGACGCGACCCGGTCGGCAGTAGTCAGGCTTCCCTCCTCCGCAGACGCTTCCCTTCCCCAGCCGGCATCCCCTTTCAACCCGGCGCGACCGGCTCCTCCCTGCACCGCCGCCGCCTCCGCCGAAGCAGTCCGGTGCTCGACACGGTACGGGAATGCCGTGCGAAACGCTCCCCGCCGCTGACGGAAAGGAGGTCCGCATCGTCGCACGCATGTTGCGTTGCGACCCTGTCTCGAAATTCCTCAGCAATGGAGGCGCGATGCGAGCGCTCAAATTCACGGCCCTTTACGTCGTGGCAGTCGCCACCGTCGCCACAAACTCCGCTTCCGCGCAATCCATTGCAGAACAGCTTGCGGCCTCGCCCTCGCCGCGCGTGGAGGTCGTGGGGCACATCGTAGAGCCCCGGCAGCTCGACCCGACCGACGCGCGGATCGCCGACCTGCGGATGCCGGCCGGATTCGAAGTGAACGTGTTCGCCCGCGACCTGATCAACCCCCGGATGATGGCAGTAGCGGATGACGGCACGGTTTACGTCACGCGCCGAACCGTCGGCGATGTCATGCTGTTGCGCGACACCGATGGCGATGGAATAGCGGATATACAGCGAGTCGTCGCGAACCGGCCGGACGTCCACGGGATCGCCATCGATGGATCGACTGTCTACCTCGTCACGGTCCAGAGCCTCTACCGGACCCGGATCCTGGATGACGGATCCTTCGCCCCGCTCGAAGAGCTCATCGACGATCTGCCGGACGGCGGCCAGCATCCGAATCGCACCATCGCCGTCGGGCCGGACGGGAAGCTCTACCTTTCGGTCGGCTCCACCTGCAATGCGTGCGCTGAAACGAATCCGGAGCACGCTGCGCTGCTGCAGGTCGAAGCCGACGGCTCCAGCCGAACCATCTACGCCTCAGGTCTTCGCAACATGGTCGGTTTCGGGTTCGAGCCGGCGTCGGGGGCGCTGTACGGGATGGATCATGGCATCGACTGGCTCGGGGACAACGAGCAGCACGAGGAGCTGAACCGCATCGTCGAGGGCAACGCTTACGGTTGGCCCTACATCTACGCGGATGGCGGGGTCAATCCGCAGGATCAGCCGCCGGAGGGCATCTCGTGGGAGATGTGGGCGGAGCGCAGTGCGGAACCGCTGGCACTCTACGTTCCCCATGCCGCGCCAATGCAGATGGCCTTCTACACAGGCAACCAGTTTCCCGCCGAGTATCAGGGGGACGCCTTCATCGCGATGCGCGGCTCCTGGAATCGGCAGACGCCTTCAGGTTACGAGATCGTGCGGATCCGCTTCGAGAACGGAGAATTCGCGGCGTTCGAACCCTTCGTCACCGGTTTCCTTCAGCGTGAAGCGGATGGGTGGGGCTATCTGGGCCGGCTTGCGGGGCTCGCCCAGGCGCGGGACGGGTCACTGCTGGTGAGCGACGATGACAATGGCGTCATCTATCGGATCGCGCACACCGGCGGGGGTGCGGGTTCCGCTCCGGATGGCCCGACGAACGCAGAGGGTGCGCGGATCGGCAGGACCCAGGCGCCGGTCCCCTCGCCCCCCGCGGACACTCCCGCTCAGCTCGCCATCGAGATTCTGGACGAGGCGGGCGCAATCGCGGTCCGTTCGTCCGCCTTCGGTGAAGGCAGCCGGATCCCTGAGGCGTACGGTACAGAGGGAGAGAACATCTCCCCCCCTCTCGAATGGGACGCCGGACCGGCCGGGACACGGAGTTACGTCCTTCTGATGGAGGATCCGGATTCGGACAACGATCCTCCCTTCGTCCACTGGCTATTGTATGACATCCCTTCGGATGTGACGAAGCTGGACGAAGCGCGCCCGGGTACCCCGCGCCTGACGAAGCCCGAAGGCGCCTTCCAGGGCCGCAACGATCGAGGTTCTTTCGGATACTTCGGGCCGCGCCCCCCGGTTGGCGACCCTCCTCATCGGTACCATTTCCAGATCTTCGCACTCGACAGGATGCTGGAGCTGCCTCACGGCGCGACCCGCGCGGAGCTGCTCGACGCCATGCAGGGCCACATCCTGGCGACGGGTGTTACGGTGGGAACCTTTCAGCGATGAAACAGTGGCGAGGCGCGCCCGATGACGGGTGGATTCCCGGGCTCTGACCAGGGGGGAGATCGATTATGTCCGAAGCAGCCAGGGTAAGCGACCATCTTCTTTCGCGCCTCGACGAGTGGGGGGTGCGCCGTGTCTTCGGGTACGCAGGGGATGGAATCAACGGGATTCTGGGAGCAATGCAGCGCTCCGACGGGCGCGTCGAATTCGTACAGACGCCGCACGAGGAAGTCGCATCTCTGATGGCTTCTGCTCACGCCAGGTTCACTGGCGAGGTCGGCGTTTGTCTGGCGACGCAGGGACCCGGCGCGGTTCATCTGCTCAATGGTCTCTACGACGCTCAGCTCGACCATCAGCCCGTCGTTGCGATCGTCGGGCAGGTCAACCAGCCCGCGCAGGGGGGAAATCCGCAGCAGGAAATCGACCTGAAGGTGCTCTTCCACGACGTGAGTGCGTATGTGGAGGTCGTTGCGACGGCAGAGCAGCTCTCCCACGTCGTCGATCGTGCCTTCCGCGTGGCCATCTCCGAGCGGTCGGTGGCGTGCGTCATCATCCCCGGAAACGTTCAGGATATGGAGGCCGTGGAGTCGCCACCGCACGAGCGCGGGAGGATGCACTCGAGCGTCGGCTACGCCGCGCCTCGGGTACTGCCTCGCGATGAGGAGCTGCAACGCGCTGCGGAAGTGCTGAATGCGGGGCGGCGGGTGGCCCTGCTGGTGGGTGCGGGCGCGCTGCACGCGGCGGATGAAGTGGCCGAGGTGGCGGAGATGCTGGGTGCGGGTGTCGCCAAGTCGCTGCTGGGAAAGACGGTCCTCCCCGACGACCTCCCCTACGTGACAGGCTCCGTCGGCTGGCTCGGCACGCGTGCCAGCAACGAGATGATGGAGGAGTGTGACACCCTGCTCATGGTCGGGTCTACCTTCCCCTACTCGGAGTTTCTGCCGAAGCCCGGTCAGGCGCGCGCCGTCCAGATCGACATCGCACCCCGTTCGCTCAGCCTCCGCTATCCGATGGAGGTTGCGCTCGTCGGGGACAGCGGTGAAACCCTTCGCGCGCTGATACCGCTCCTGCGCAGGCAGGAGGATCGGGATTGGAGGGAGCGGATCGAGGCGAAGGTGCGGGCGTGGCGTGAGGAAAGCGAAGAACAGGCGGCCGTG